>NZ_JBFODO010000045.1:0-76349 GCF_040908365.1 Aeromonas sp. R2-4 | reverse complement strand
GTTTTTTTATCTGCGAGTATCAGGCGATGACTCACGCCTTGGCGGGCAGGCTCAGGCGGGCAACCGCTTCCACATGCATGGAGTGCGGGAACATATCGACTGGCTGCACTTCGTCCAGCACGAAGCCCTGTTTGACCAGCCAGGCAAGGTCGCGGGCCAGGGTCTGCGGGTTGCAGGAGACATAGACCAGACGGCGGGGCGCCATGGCGACCAGGGTCTGCAGCACCGCCTTGTCACAGCCTTTGCGCGGCGGGTCCATCACTACCACGTCAGCGGTCACACCCTGGGCGTGCAGTTCGGGCATCAGCTGCTCTGCCTTGCCGACGTGGAATTCGGTGTGCTCGATGCCGTTGAGGGCGGCGTTGCGACGGGCATCGCTGATGGCGCTCTCCACCGACTCGATCCCGACGACCTTGGCGGCCTTGCCAGCCAGGAAAAGGGAGATGGTGCCGATACCGCAATAGATGTCGAACACCGTCTCGTTACCGGTCAGCTCGGCATAATCGAGGGCGCTGGAGTAGAGCACATCGGTCTGGGTCGGGTTGTTCTGGAAGAAGGAGAGCGGCGAGATCTCGAACTCGAGTTCGTGGATCTTGTCGCGGATCACCCCTTCGCCCAACAGCACCCGGTTGGTGGCACCCAGAATGCGGTTGGTGCGCTCATCGTTGATGTTCTGCACCAGGGTAGTAACCGGTAGATCGCTCAGGGCTGCCAACAGTTCGGCTTCGAACGGTAACTCCTCGCCCAAAGTGACCAGCACCACCATCAGCTCGCCGCTCTTGAAGCCCTTGCGGGTCATCAGGTTGCGCACGCAGCCGCTGTGGTTTACTTCGTCATAAGCGGCGATGTCATGCGCGCGCATCCAGTTGCGCACCCGGGCGTTGAGCTCCACGTGCAGCGGATCCTGCACCGCACAGTCATCGGCGGTGATGAGATCGTGAGAGTGCTTGCGATAAAAACCGATCTCGGCACCGGCGTCACAGCCACGCACCGCATATTGCGCCTTGTTGCGATAGGCGAACGGACTCTCCATGCCAAGGATATCCTTGACCGGAGTATCACCCAGCCCAGCCTGCTCCAGTGCGCTCTTCACCAGTGCCTGCTTGAGCTTGAGCTGGGCCGGATAGGCCAGCGGGCGCACCTGACAGCCACCGCACTCGGTGTTGGGGCAGAAATCGGCAACCCGATCTGCAGAAGGTTGGAGCAGCTCGGCAACCTTGCCGTGCAGATAGTTCGGCTTGACCTCGGTCAACTCCACCAGCGCCTGCTCACCGGGCAGCAGACCTTCGACAAACAGGGGGCGATCGAACAGGCGTCCTTTGCCATCTCCTTTGTCGGTCAGTTCCAGGATCTCGATCTGGTGTTGATGTCCCACTAACGGCATGAGCGGCTCCAAAAGTACTAAAAATGGGGGGTGATGAACGCGGCAGAGCCATGCCCATCGAGAAAAGGTGGCAGAGTTTAGCGGAGATCCGGCCAAATTGCAGGCATAAAAAGCCTGCTTGTTGCAATGGTCATTACTCCTGGCCATCTGCCGGGCGTGGCCACCTTTCGGGTTGCGGCAAATTTAGCCCTTGGGCCATAACGCCCAGCCTGTTAAAATTCCGCCCTTGAAATTATCCTGGGCCCCGCGCCCGTTCTAGCTAAGGTCTACCGCGATGCGTACCAGCCAATATCTGCTTTCCACTCTCAAGGAAACCCCCTCCGACGCTGAAGTTGTCAGCCACCAGCTGATGCTGCGCGCCGGGATGATCCGTAAACTGGCCTCCGGCATGTATGCCTGGTTGCCAACCGGTCTGCGGGTACTGAAGAAAATCGAGAACATTGTTCGCGAAGAGATGAACAATGCTGGTGCCGTCGAAGTCTCCATGCCGGTGGTTCAGCCTGCCGAGCTGTGGCAGGAGTCCGGCCGCTGGGATGACTACGGTCCCGAGCTGTGCCGTCTGACCGACCGTCACAACCGTCCCTTCGTGCTGGGCCCGACCCACGAAGAGGTGATCACTGCGCTGGTACGTTACGAAGTGAACAGCTACAAGCAGCTACCACTCAACCTCTACCAGATCCAGACCAAGTTCCGCGACGAAGTGCGCCCCCGTTTCGGCGTGATGCGTGGCCGCGAATTCCTGATGAAGGATGCCTACTCCTTCCACATCGACAAAGAGTCTCTGGTCGATACCTACGAGAAGATGCACGCCGCCTACTGCAAGGCGTTCACCCGCATGGGTCTGAACTTCCGTCCGGTGCAGGCCGATACCGGCTCCATCGGTGGTACCGGTTCCCACGAATTCCAGGTGCTGGCCGAGAGCGGTGAAGACTTGATCGCCTTCTCCGACAGCTCCGATTACGCCGCCAACATCGAGATGGCCGAAGCACTGGCACCGGCTGGTGAGCGCCCTGCCGCCACCGCAGCCCTGAGCAAGGTTGCCACCCCGAATGTTCACACCATCGACGAAGTGGCCGCTTTCCTGAACGTGGCACCGACCGCCATCGCCAAAACCCTGCTGGTACTGGCAGAGGAAGATGAGCACGGCAAGCAGGCCGTTATTGCGCTGGTACTGCGTGGCGACCACGAGCTGAACGAAATCAAGGCAGAGAAACTGGCTGGCGTGGCTAACCCGCTGACCTTCGCCAACGACGAGCAGATCAAAGCTGCCGCCGGTTGCGACGCAGGCTCCATCGGCCCGGTCGGCTTTGCCGGTCGCATCATCGTCGATCGCAGCGCTGCCCATCTGGCGGACTTCGTCTGCGGCGCCAACGAAACCGGCTTCCACCTGACCGGTGCCAACTGGGATCGCGACATCACCGCTTACGAAGTTGCCGACCTGCGCAACGTGGTGGAAGGCGACCCGAGCCCGTGCGGCCAGGGCAAGCTGCTGCTCAAGCGCGGTATCGAAGTGGGCCACATCTTCCAGCTGGGTACCAAGTACTCCGAAGCAATGAAGGCGAGCGTGCTGAACGAAGCTGGCAAGTCCGTCACCATGGAGATGGGTTGCTACGGGATCGGGGTTTCCCGTCTGGTGGCCGCTGCCATCGAGCAGAACAACGACCAGTACGGCATCATCTGGCCGGACGCCATCGCTCCGTTCGAAGTGGCCATCGTGCCGATGAACATGCACAAGTCCGAGCGCGTGGCCGAGCAGGCACAACAGTTCTACGCCGAGCTGAAAGCGGCCGGTGTGGACGTGCTGTTCGACGACCGTAAAGAGCGCCCGGGCGTAATGTTCGCCGACATGGAGCTGCTGGGCATCCCGCACGCCATCGTCATCGGCGATCGCGGTCTGGACAACGGCGTGGTGGAGTACAAGTGCCGCCGCACCGGCGAGAAGCAGGAAGTGGCCATCAGCGACATCATCGCCATGCTCAAGGCCAAGCTGGGCCGTTAATTCCGCCCTCTTCCCGATATAAAAAAGCGCGCCATTTGGCGCGCTTTTTGTTTCCGTATTCTGACGACGGCAACCGGATGGCGGGTTTCGCCTCAGGGATTGCGACCAATAAAGAGGTCGGTCACGTGGCAGCTGCTTCTGGCTTCCAGTGCGTCGAGCATATAGGCCGCCGCATCTTCCGGGGTCATGAAGCCACTCGGGTCCACGTGATCCGAGTTGTCCCAGAATTCGCTGCGGATCCCGCTCGGGTAGAGGTTGACCAGCCGCAGTGGCGAGCCTTTCAGTTCGGCGCGTAAGGATTCGAGAAAGCCGCGCATCCCCCATTTGGAGGCGCAGTAGAGGCTCTCGTTAGCCTTGCCCACCTGAGCGGCGGAGGAGAGCACATTGGCCAACACTCCGCCTTTCTCACCGATAAGCCGCACCGTCTGCTGAGCCACCAGAATGGTGGAGATGAGATTGCTCTCCACCACCCGGCGGATCTGCTCGGCGGTGTAGACACCGACCGGGCCAAACTCGCCCACCCCGGCGCAGTGGATCACCATGTCGGGCTGCCCGCCCCACTCCACCGCAGCGGCGAAGGCAACGTCGACCTCTTCATGGTGCGCCAGATCGGCCGCGATGCCGATCACCGCGCTGCCGAGCAGTTGCTCCTGCTCCTGCAGTCGCTGATAACGGCGGCCCATCATGGAGACCTGATGGCCCCGCTCAACCAGACCTATGGTCAGCGCCCGGCCGAGACCAGAACCGGCACCTGTCACTATGATGTGGCCCATTATCGCTCCTCGTCGTCAGTCGACGGTCAGATTAGAAAGTGAATTCATCGCCCATGAACCATCCATCGACAGAATACTCTGATAGATGTTGGCGAAGAATATCACCCCCGTTGTCAGACAACGTCAGATTAGAAAGTGAATTCGCCGCCCATGAACCAGCCATCGACAGACTGGTCGATATTGGCGAAGTCGACCTTGGCTTCACGCCAGCCGGCACGCAGCTTGATCGGCATGGAGGAGAACTTGTAGGAACCACCCAGACGGTAGTCATAGTTGTCCGCATCGTGAGTGCGCAGATCGCCGAAGAAGGCGATGCCGGTGCCCGGGATCTTCACTTCGCTGCCGGCATAGGCCATCAAGGTATCTTCGTCATAACCCTTGCGACCGAAGTAGACCTGCTCGCCATCGTAGTGACGGCCGGTCATACCCAGATCGATCTTGAACAGATCGTTGTTGAACAGACGGTAGTAGAGGCTCAGATCGTAGGCAGTCAGATCGTTCTTGAAGTTGCCGCCGGAGGTGCTGAAATCAGAGACTTCAAACTTGGCGTTCGGCAGGAAGATGATGCCGTGTTCCAGTTGCAGATAGCCGTTCCAGTTGTAGCTGTCGTCATAGCTGCCATCAGCACTGGTGCCATAAGCCTGACCACTGCCCTTGGCGGCCCATACATCGGCACCGGCGGCAAAACGCCAGTCGTCAGCGGCCATGGCACTCTGGCTGCACAGAGCCAGCACAAAACCGGCAATCAGCGTCTTTTTCATTACGTCACTTCCTCTTGCATACATGGAAAAGAGCACTATTTTACTCGGTGCAGCCAAAATACCCAGCGTCAATCCTGAACAAACGACGACAAATGTCAGTGCTTCATATGCTTCATCTCTGCCATCGGCTCAATCGGCTTCACCGGCAGTGACAGATCCAGCTTCTGACCATCATCCATAGTGAGGGTGAGCGGGAAAGGGGTCTGCTCGGAGAGCGTGCCCACCTCGAACAACATGATGTGCAGGCTGCCCGGCTTGAGCACCGCCTCGCCCTTGGCCGGGATCTCGATATTCTCGACCTGACGCATCTTCATCACACCATTTTCGTGCAGATGAGTGTGCAGCTCGGCACGCCCCGCCGCCGCAGAAGCCGCCGCCACCAGCTTGACCGGCTGGTCGGCGTCATTCTTGAGCACCATAAAGGCGGCGGTGTTGGGGGAGCCCGGCGGCAACAGGCGCACATAGCCGTCGACAGCCTCGACCTTGGCCAGTGCAGGCGCCGTCATACCCAGAACCAGCAGAGAATAAAACGCACGTTTAAACATGGTTGAAATCCTTTTATGATGTTGTTAAACGGCGCCAAGGTTACCCCAGCAGCAACCTTTTTTGCACCTTTCAATAACAAGGATTTAGACATGGCCCCCATTCTCATTGCCGAGCAGCAGGATGGCTTGCTCACCCTGACCCTCAACCGCCCCGACAAACGCAACGCTCTCAATACCGAGCTCTATAAGCAACTGGTGGCAGCGCTGCGAGAGGCGGCAGCCGATGAGGAGGTGCATGTCCTGCTGTTGCAGGGGCAGCAAGATTGCTTTACCGCGGGCAATGATCTGGCCGACTTTATGGGCAAGAGTTCGCTGGAGCCCGACGACCCCATCCTGCAGTTCCTCCACACCCTGGCTGACTTTCCCAAGCCGGTGATTGCGGCGGTCGGCGGCCCGGCTGTGGGGATCGGCACCACCATTCTGCTGCATTGCGATCTGGTCTATCTGGCGGATAACGCCCGCTTGCAGCTTCCTTTCGTCGAGCTGGGGCTGGTGCCGGAGTTCGCCTCCAGCCTGCTGCTGCCGCGTCTGGTGGGGCACCTCAAGGCGGCCGAGCTGTTGCTGCTGGCCGAGGCGATGGATGCCGAAGAGGCGCTGCGATTAGGGCTGGCCAACAAGGTAGTGGCGGCCGATGGATTGCTCTCCCTTGCCCGCGAGCAGGGGCTGAAGCTGGCGGCCAAGCCGCCCAGAGCGCTGCAAAAGAGCAAGGCGCTGCTGAAACAGGAGCTCAAACAGGCGGTGCACTTTGTCATCGCTCTGGAGGCGCGCGCCTTCGCCCAGGCACTGCAAGGGGAAGAGGCGCAACAGCGCATCGCCCAGAAACTCCAACGGCGAGGTTGACCTGTCGCTCAACGCCAGTCAGTTGAGGCGAAAACGGCCGATCAGCTCGCAGCCCTGTACCTTGTCCTGCAGCTGGATCAGCCGGGCAATTTCCGGATTGGGGTGGCGCTTGAGAAAGGCGAGCAGGGCACCGCGACAGCAACCCAGCTCGCTGATCAGCGCCTCGCACTCCCGGTTGGGGCATTGTGGCACCAGCGCAGTGACCAGCTCGGAGGCGAGTTTCAGGTAGCGCAGCTCGTAAGTCGGCTCATCCATCGCCCGCCAGAAGTCGGCCAGCCGGTGACAGGTGGCGACTCGCATGGTGGCCAGTTCGGTCAACTCGACCTGGGTCATCTCGTAAACATCCCCCAGCGCCTGCTGATAAAAGCAGATCGCCGCCCCCAGCGAACCGGCCTGCCAGGCACGCTCCGCCTCCAGCATGTATCGTTGCCAACTTTGCGGTGTCATCTCGCTCTCCCGAGTCCGTCATGGTGGGAGTGTTATCATGGCTAATTGAGAATAAATATCAACCAGAGGGTTAGTGCAGGATCTCTGCGCAACCTTGGCAAACCCGGCGCCCGACCTTATGATCGCGCCCTTCCCTCTTCTTTGGAGCACACCACAATGCGACCACGCCTCCCGCAGATGCTGGGCTGCTCCCTGCTCTGCGTGCCCCGCATGCTGGTCTGGATCTATTAGCTGCGCTCACGCGAACGCAACCCATCCGATCCATTCAGCAAAGGAGTACCAACATGAACCCCTGCCAACACTGGTCGCAGGTCGAATACCTGCACCTGACGGTGACCAACCCCAATATCTGCCTAAAGGGGCAGCACAGCTACTACTCGGGTGCCTGGGATGGCCCCTTCGAAGAGGTGGCGGTGCGCTACCTCCATGGCGATCCCTTCAGCCGCAGCCCGGACACCGGCTGGGAGCCGCTCTGGCATATCGACCGGCTTCATATCGGCGACTATGTGCAGATTGCCGCCGGAGTGAAGATCATCATGGGGGGCAACCACACCCACAACACTGCCTTCATCAGCACCTATCCGTTCGCCGATCTGGCGGCGCTCCAGCGCAGCTACCGCCCCGCAGGCGATACCCGCATCGGCAACGATGTCTGGATCGGCATGGAGGCGCTGATCATGCCCGGCGTCACCATCGGCGACGGCGCCATCATCGCCGCCCGTTCGCAGGTCAATCAGGATGTGCCGCCCTATGCCATGGTGGCGGGCACCCCGGCCAGGGTGGTGCGGATGCGCTTTGGCGAGGAGGAGATTGCCCGGCTACAGGCCCTCGCCTGGTGGGATTGGCCGGATCAACAGGTCAACGATCTGCTACCGCTGATCCAGCAAGGTGACGTCGCCCTGCTTGAGCAGGCGGCTGCCCGCTGGGCGGAGCGCCATGAGTGACCACCGCTAACCAGTAGCTGACAGCATAAGGGCGACCCTAGGGTCGCCCTCTTTTATCTCCGGCATGCTCTGGATGCCGTCATCGCACATCCACTCATTGCGCGCTTTTGGATTGGTTGAGGCTGCACTGCTTGCCGGGATAACCGGGCAAGTCACTGGCATCGCTGCCGCAGGCGAGCCGTTTGGCCTGTTGCAGCCGGGCCGCCAGATTGGCGCTGTCCACCGGCATCCACTGCATCTGCTTGCCGAGCCAGCTGGCCCAGGCAAACTCGACGAAATAAACCTGTTTATCCTTGCGAAAGTAGCCCGCATTCTGCAGCAGTCCGGCGAGGGTGCGATAGGGATAATCAGGCAGCTTGTCGATGCTGCTCGGCAACTGCTCCGGGGTCAGCGGCAGCCCCTTCTCATCCTTGAGCCAGGCCCAATGGTTGTTCTGCATCTGGCTCCAGAAGTTGGCCTTGTCCTGCAGGCGGCCAATCACCTTGACCCGGGCATCCTTGACGCCCTGCTGCCACAACGCCTTGGTGAGATGGTGCCTGTCCACCAGCCAGTAGCTGCCATCCGGCGCAATCACCACGGGGATCTCTTTCTTTTTCATCAACTTGTCGAGCTGCTTTGCGCTCATGCCCGCCAATGTGGCCTGGGTCTCATCGACCTGGATCTGGCCGACGCCCCCCTGAGTCGGGTGCAAGGCATCGATGCCGATCTCGCACCAGTTGCCCACCGCCGTGTCGCTCTGGCACGGGGCCAACGCCCAGGCACCCTGGCTCAACACACAGGCCAGCACTAACCATGCTTTCATCGTTTGACACTCCTCACCACATTGAACTGCACAGACGCCGGGAACGCTCTTCTACCCCGATTGGGAGTGAGAGTCGAATGCTGGCGGTCAGACCAGCAAACGGGATATCATGATTTCCCATCTGTCGGCGATATTTTCTCGCCGAGTTTTCTCCCCGCTTCACACTATTTGAAGGATCCGACCCATGAAAGGATGGACCCCCTTGCTGGCCCTGCTGGGCTGTGCTGCTGTCCAGGCTGCCGATATTCCCGCCGGAACACAACTCGCCGCCGAGCAGATTGTCGTTCGCCACCTCAAGGATGAACCTGCGAGCCTGAGCCCGCTCAAGCTGGTCGGCCTGCCGGAGTTGCAGGTACTGCGGGATCTGTTCGAGGGGCTGCTGACCCAGGGGCCGGATGGCAAACCGGTTGCTGGGGTGGCGGCCAGCTGGGAGAACAAGGGCAACCAGTTCTTTACCTTCCATCTGCGCCCGGATGCGCGCTGGTCCAACGGCGATCCGGTCAAGGCCGGCGACTTCGTCTACGGCTGGCGCAAGCTGGTCGACCCGAAAGAGGCGGCCACCTTCGCCTGGTTTGCCCAACTGGCCCGTTTCGACAAGGTGGACGAGATCGTGGCTGGCAAATTGCCTGCCAGCGAGCTGGGGGTCAAGGCCCTCGATGACCACACCCTGCAGGTGACCCTCTCCCAGCCGGTACCCTACTTCCTGAACCTGCTGAGCCACCCCAGCCTGTCGCCGCTCCATCAGGCCAGCATCAAGCAGTACGGCAACCAGTGGACCCAACCCGGCAAACTGGTGGGCAACGGTGCCTTTGTGCTGAACAACCGGGTGGTCAACGAGAAGCTGGAGCTGACCCCCAATCCTTATTACTGGGATCGGGCCCATACCGTATTGACCAAGGTGATCTTCATGCCGATCAATCAGGAGAGCGCAGCGACCAACCGCTATCTGGCGGGCGATCTGCATATCACCGAATCCTTCCCCAAGGAGCAGTACGACAAGCTGAAGCAGCAGATCCCGAATGAGCTCTATACCCCGGATCAGCTCGGTACCTACTACTACGCCTTCAATACCCGTCAGGCACCACTGAACGATGTGCGGGTGCGCAAGGCGCTCTCCTACACCATCGACCGCGCCCTGATCGCCGACAAGGTGCTCGGCACCGGCGAGAAACCGGCTTATCACTTCACTCCGGATGTAACCGCCAGCTTTACCCCGGCCTCCAACCTGCTCTCGACCAGCAGCCAACCGGAGCTGGACAGCAAGGCCAAGGCCCTGCTCAAGGAGGCCGGTTACGGCCCGGACAAGCCGCTCAAGCTGACTCTGCTCTACAACACCGCGGAAATTCACAAGAAGATGGCGCTGGCCATCGCCAGCATGTGGAAGCAGAAGCTGGGCGCCGAGGTCGAGCTGACCAATCAGGAGTGGAAAACCTATCTCGACAGCCGCCAGAGCGGTCAGTTCGAGGTGATCCGCTCCTCCTGGGTCGCCGATTACAACGACCCTTCAGCGTTCCTTGGCTTGTGGGGCTCTCGTCACAGCGGCAATATGGCAGGCTTTGCCAATGCCCGTTATGACCAGCTGCTGGCAGAGGCGGCCACCACTCAGGATGCCGCCAGCCGCAGCAAGCTGTTTGGCGAGGCGGAGACGATCCTGCTGGATCAGGCCCCCATCGCCCCCATCTACCAGTACACCAATGCCCGCCTCATCAAGCCATGGCTCAAGGGCTACCCCATCAACAACCCGGAAGATGTGGCCTACAGCCGCCAGCTGTACCTCGTCAAACACTGACACCGGCCACAACGATGCGAGGCCCCGCAGGGCCTCGCTATTGATACTGTTCACACCCCGATTTCCAGCCTAAAATGCCGCCCCTTCTGTTCAATTAATCTTCAATACCCAGTCAGACATGCGTTATTTGATACTGCTCTCATTGTTGTGGACCCTGCCTGCTCAGGCCAACAGCGAATCCCAATGCCAGCAAGAGTTTGTCGGCTGGATGCTGCACCAGCAGCAACAGTTCAGCGATCGCAAGTCTGACAAGATGGAGCGGCGCCGGGCCGAACGGGCCATCGAGTTGGCTCGTCAGGAGTACGACAAGCAGGCCAGCTTCTGCAAAACCATGCAGCTTGTACATGAGTACAAAGATGATGATCCTCGCCTCGCCCCAAGAAAGGGTGAAGTTCACGATTTCACCCCAGCCAGCTGACCCTCACTTCATCAATTCATTGTGTTGATTAATTGACCCAAGCCAAGTTCGGGTCACTGAAGAGCCTTAGAATGATTAACTGAGAACGACAATAAAAAATATATTTATCAGTTATTTGGCTTTTTCAGGAACGACACATGACCAAACTCCATCAGGAGGGGGAGATACACTTCCCCGACAACATCGCACTCATCTCGACCACGGATCCCGCCAGTCATATTACCTATGCCAACCAGCACTTCTGTGATGTGGCCGGGTATGGTGCGGCCGAAATGGAAGGGGTACCCCACAATCTGGTGCGACACCCCGACATGCCCAAGGTGGCCTTCGCCGACATGTGGCAGCGGCTGCGACAGGGCAAAAGCTGGATGGGGCTGGTCAAGAACCGCGCCAAAAGCGGTCAGTTCTATTGGGTAAACGCTTACGTCACCCCGATCCTCAATGCGCAGAAGGAGATCGTCGAGTTCCAGTCGGTGCGCACCAAACCCGCCGCCAGCGATGTGGCCTGGGCCGAGCAGCTCTATGGCCTGTTGCGCAGCGGCAAGGCGCTTCCCTGGCTGAGCCGCTTTCACTTTGAACCGGGTCAGCTGACCCTCTGGCTCTCCGCTTCTGCCTTGCTCACCACCCTTGCTAACTTTGCCACCGGCAACCTGTTATGGCTGCTGCCCACCGCCTTGTTGCTGTTGGCACAGGCAATCCACGGCTGGCGATTGCAGCAGCGGCTGGCTCATCTGCTCACCCTTGCCGATCAAGACAAGGGAACCCGCCTCTGTCAGGTGCTCTACACCCGACGGCGCGACACTCTGGCGGCCGTCGAACTGGCCCTGCGGATGAAGCAGGCCGAGCTCAAGGCTGTGGTCGGGCGCAGCGCCGACACCAACCAGCAGATCCTGCAGGCAGCCGAAGATGACCGGGGCAATATCCAGACCATCGATACCCACCTGCAGCAGCAGCGCGCCCACAGCGAGCAGCTGGCGACCGCCATCACCGAACTGAGCCACTCCATTCGGGATGTGGCCCACAGTGCCCATGAGGCGAGCAATCTGGTTATAGAGGTACAGCAGGTCTCCGATGAGGGGTTGCAAGCATTGGCGACCACCCGTTCTGCCGTCAACCAACTCCATCAGGAGCTGGATGCCAACCATGCCGTGCTGGCCCAGCTCACCAGCGACAGCCAGAAGATCAGCGGTATTCTGGAGGTGATCAGTCAAATCGCCGACCAGACCAACCTGCTCGCCCTCAATGCGGCCATCGAGGCCGCCCGGGCGGGCGAACAGGGGCGCGGTTTTGCCGTGGTGGCGGACGAAGTGAGGGCGCTGGCCCAGAAGACCCGAGCCTCGACCAGCGAGATCCACGAGATGATCCAGGCGCTGCAACAGACTACACGACAGTTGTCGGAGGGGATGACGCAAGGGGCGCAGACCTCGGTACGCTGCCAGCAGCACGCGGGCACCACCGCCGACGTGCTCACCCAGATCAACAGGATGCTGGGGCAGGTAACCCGCACCAGCGACGAGATCGCCCAGGCGGTAAGCCAGCAGGCCGACGTCACGGCGACCCTCGATGAAGGGGTACACCAGATCCACCAACTGGCCAGCCACACCGCCGACAACAGCAGGCAGGCCCTCGATGGCATCACCCTGCTGGTAGAGCGGCTACAGGACCTCTCGCGGCTGATCAACCAGTTCAGATATTGAAGCGACAGTAATAAAAAAAGCGCGTCAACTGACGCGCTTTTTGGCTGCTCTTGCCTTGGCACAACTGGCTTATTCGGCCGTCTCGCTGGCGGTAAACTCCGGCACCTTGGCCATGGCATCCAGCACCACCTGAATATCCGCCCCCGGCTTGCAGGCGTTCTCACTCAGGTGACGGCGCCAGGCGCGGGCCCCCTGCATATTCTGGAACAATCCCAGCATGTGGCGGGTCATGTGGGAGAGGTAGTTGCCCTTGGCCAGCTCCTGCTCGATATAGGGCAGCATCATCCGCACCACTTCGTGGCGGCTCGGCACGGCGTTGTTCTGGCCGAACACCAGATTGTCCACCTGCGCCAGAATGTAGGGGTTCTGATAGGCTTCGCGCCCCATCATGACGCCATCGACGTGTTGCAGGTGCTCCAGAGTCTGCTCCATGGAGGTGACGCCGCCGTTGAGGGCGATGGTGAGATCCGGGTAATCCTGCTTGACCCGATAGACCCGAGGATAATCGAGGGGCGGGATCTCGCGGTTCTCCTTGGGGCTCAAGCCGCTCAGCCACGCCTTGCGGGCATGGACGATAAAGGTATCGCAACCGGCATCGCGCACCTGTTCGATGAATGCCTGCAGAAATTCGTAGGAGTCCTGATCGTCGATACCGATACGGGTCTTCACCGTCACCGGAATATCGACCACATCGCGCATCGCCTTGACGCAGTCCGCCACCAGCGCCGGTTCCCCCATCAGGCAGGCACCAAAACGACCGTTTTGCACCCGATCGGAGGGGCAGCCGACGTTGATGTTCACCTCGTCATAGCCGCGCTCCTCGGCCAGCTTGGCACAGCGCGCCAGATCGGCCGGATTGCTGCCACCCAGCTGCAGGGAAATGGGGTGCTCCTGCTCGCTGTAACCCAGATAATCCCCCTTGCCGTGGATGATGGCACCGGTGGTCACCATTTCGGTATAGAGCAAGGTCTGGCGGCTCATCAGTCGATGAAAGTAACGGCAATGCCGATCAGTCCAGTCCAGCATGGGGGCAATCGAGAATGTCTGGCGGTGGGCAGGCTTGCCAGTTATGGCCTCAGAGCCTGATTTAACGGGGTTTTCACTGATTTGTTTCTGAGTCATTTGCGGGTGTTTCCAGACATTTGTTGATTGATCCTGCCCCATATCTGCCCCACCATTTCATGGGGCAGGTGTACTCCACGAGGTATATATGGCCGGCTACACAATAGAAAAACGTAAGACCAGCAAAGGCGAGTTACGCTATCGCTGTACCGTCAGGGAACATAAAGGCGAAGAGGTAGTATACCGAGAATCCCGAACCTTTGGCAGACAGTCCGACGCCAAGAGCTGGGGAATGCAGATGGTTGCGATGATCGAGAGGGATGGTTTACCAGGACAGGTACAACCCGCCCCCACCATCCGCGAACTCATTTCGCTCTACCGTACCCATCCAGCCATCAGCCCAACGATAGGCAGAACCAAGGCTTATTGCCTCGACCTGGTTGCCGATTGCGATATCGCTAAGCTCAATGCCGACGAGCTCACCATCAAAGACCTAGTCGATCACTGCCAAGCCAGAAGAGATGCGGGGGCGTCTCCAGCCACCATTGCTCACGACATCAGCTACCTTGGTTCTGTTTTTGCAGCCGCCAACCCCGTCTTCAATATCCCGGTAGACAACAAGCTCATTCTGGAAGCACGCAAGACCCTCAACAACCTGAAACTGGTGGGAAAAGCCCAGAAGCGCACCCGACGTCCGGTGAGCGATGAACTCGATCGGATTATTCTGGGACTGGAAAAACGACAGAGCCGCGGCATGGCCAAGATCCCCTACACCGCTCTTCTCAACTTCGCCATCCTGAGCTGCATGCGGATAAGCGAGGTATGCAAGATCAAGTGGTCTGGCGTGGATGAGAAAAACCGGGCTGTATTGGTTGAAGACCGCAAAGACCCGAGAAAAAAGATAGGGAACCATATGCTGGTGCCCCTGCTGGGTGAAGCCTGGGAGATCCTCAAGCGTCAGCCCAGAACCGAGGATCGCATCTTCCCCTACAACGGAAAAAGCGTCACCGCTGGTTTTCAGCGAGTCAGAACAGATCTTGGCATTGAAGACTTACGCTGGCACGACCTACGTCGAGAAGGAGCCTGCCGCCTGTTTGAGGCTGGCTTCGTCATCGATGAAGTCGCCCAAGTCACCGGCCATAGAAACATCAATATCCTCTGGCAGATCTACACCGACCTCTACCCCAACCGGGTACATGCCAAGTTTGAACGGCTACAACAGGCCAAGGTGGAGGAAGAGGCCAAATAAAGTGGGAAAAGTGGGATGCAGACTGCTGTTAAAGTGTTGCTCTTGTCAGATGAATCCAAGATGATCAGCTGCATCCGCGATTTGCTGCGATCCAAGCTAATGCTTGGTGAACCTACCATCTCAATCAAGGAACGATAATGATCAGAGTGCAAGCCCAACGGTTACTACAAACGGCATTGGCTAATCCTTCAGCAGAATTCCGTGAAGGCCAATGGGAAGCCATTGATGCATTGGTTAACCATCGGCAGAAACTGTTGGTGGTGCAGCGAACGGGTTGGGGTAAAAGCTCTGTTTACTTTATCAGCACAAGAATTTTCCGCGATCGTGGCATGGGGCCGACAATAATCGTCTCGCCTTTGCTGGCGTTAATGCGTAACCAGATTGAGTCGGCCCAACGTTTAGGTATTGTCGCAGAAACCATGAACTCGACCAATACTGCCGATTGGCAGGAGGTTACCCGGCGTATTCTTACTAATCAGATCGACTGTTTGCTAATTTCCCCTGAGCGATTAGCTAACGACGGTTTTATTGAAACAGTGTTGCAGCCTATCGCCGACCGTATTGCATTGATGGTGATTGATGAGGCTCACTGTATCTCCGACTGGGGCCATGACTTCCGCCCGGATTATCGACGTATAGTCAATATACTGCGCCAGTTACCCGCTAATACGCCAGTACTTGGTACCACTGCAACAGCTAATGACCGGGTGGTTGAAGATATTCAAATCCAACTGGGCGACATCCAGATCCATCGAGGCCCCCTGACCCGTGAAAGCCTTGCATTGCAAGCTATGGTACTACCAGATCAGGCATCCCGCCTGGCTTGGTTAGCGCAGGTCATCCCCACTTTGCCTGGTACTGGCATCATATATACCTTAACAGTACGAGACGCAGAGCAAGTAGCTAAGTGGTTAGGTTTAAACGGAATCGACGCCAGAGCTTACTATGGTAGCGTTGAAAATGAAGATTTTGAAAACAGTGATACATACCGTCAGCATCTGGAGGGATTGCTACTCAACAATCAATTAAAAGTACTAGTAGCAACGACGGCCTTAGGTATGGGCTACGACAAGCCAGATTTAAGCTTCGTGATTCACTATCAAGCGCCTGGTTCTATCGTCGCTTATTACCAACAGGTCGGCCGTGCAGGGCGTGGCATCGATCATGCGGTAGGTGTATTGATATCCGGAGTGGAAGATCAGGACATCCACGAGTTTTTCAGGGCTTCAGCATTTCCGTCAGAGGCCCAAGTTAATGAAATTCTGCAGTTACTGGAGCAGAGTGATGGCTTGACCCTTCGTAGTATTGAAGAGCATACGAACCTGCGGCATAGCCAGATTGAAAAAGTGCTTAAGCTGCTCAGCGTGGAAAACCCGGCACCTGTTATCAAAGACAGTAGCCGGTGGTTCAGAACGCCAGTTCATTACCGAATGGACCATAATCGTATCGCTCATCTCACCAGACAGCGTGTCCAAGAATGGCAGGAGGTGCAGGCATATATTGCAGATATCGGTTGCAAAATGACGTTTCTGCGTCGAGCTCTAGATGATTTCGATCCAACATCTTGTGGTAAATGCTCATCTTGCCTTGGCTACCCTGAGGTCAATGTACATGTTGATCCTATTTTGGCTCATCGTGCGGGCACATTCCTTAAGCACGCAGAAATGGTGATTGAGCCAAAAGCCCAGGTCGCATCCAACGCGTTTCTGGAATACGGATTTCGCGGTAATTTACCTCAACATCTTCGCGCACAAGAGGGGCGTGTTTTGTCCCGTTGGGGGGATGCTGGTTGGGGACGTTTAGTTGCTGACAACAAGCACGCTGGACGTTTCAACGATGAATTGGTTGATGCCATGGCGGAAATGATCCAGCAGCGTTGGCAGCCCAACCCAGCGCCACTGTGGGTGTGTTGTGTTCCATCCCGTAACCACCCTGAATTGGTACCGGACTTTGCCCGTCGCTTGGCTGTACGCTTGGGCTTACCATTCGTAGATGCAATCAACAAGGTGAAAGACAACCAACCACAAAAAGTTCAGCAAAATCGCTTCCATCAATGCCGAAATCTAGACGGTGCATTTGAAGTTTCTCAGTGTTATCCGGGACAACCGGTTCTTCTGGTTGATGACGTTGTAGATTCCGGCTGGACATTAACAGTCATCGCAGCACTATTACAGCAGGCAGGAAGTGGTCCAGTTTATCCCGTAGCCCTTGCCTCTTCATCGGTAAAAGATTCATGAATATTTCCAGCCTATTGTCACCCACAGCACAAGCTACGCTGCTATTGACAAGCTACTTTTCAAAAGCTAGTAGCGAAACCGCCAAGCCACTTACCAATGCGGAATGGGGAAGATTTGCGTTGTGGCTGAAAGAGAAATCTGCCACGCCAGCCGATCTGTTGGTGACTGACCCTAAAACTTTACTAAATGGTTGGCATGATACGCGTATCAGTACCGAACGAATTATTGAGTTGCTGAATCGTGGGCATAGTCTTGCACTTGCGATGGAAAAGTGGCAGCGAGCTGGTCTCTGGGTGGTTACCCGTTCCGACCCCGAGTATCCAAGACGCCTAAAAAAGCGACTAAAGACAGACTCTCCACCAGTGTTTTTTGGGTGTGGTAACAAAGCCCTGTTGAATGTCGGCGGATTGGCTGTTATCGGCTCACGCAACGCCAGTGTGTCGGACTTGGCTTTTACAGATCAGGTGGGTTTCAAGGCTGCCTCAGAGGGAGTTGCGATTGTCTCCGGTGGAGCTCGCGGTGTCGATGAGACGGCAATGCAAGGGGCCATCAAACAAGGTGGTGCGGTGATCGGGGTGATGGCAGATAGCCTGCTAAAAGCTGCGACCAGCAGCAAGTGGCGAAAAGGCTTGATGGATGGCCATACCGTCTTGATATCTCCTTTTTACCCCGAATCGGGCTTCAATGCCGGTAATGCAATGGCCCGCAATAAATACATCTACTGCTTGGCTGATAGTTCTTTAGTTATTCACTCTGCAAAGAAAGGCGGGACAATAAACGGGGCAGAAGAAAACCTGAAAAAAGCTTGGGTACCACTGTGGGTTAAACATACAACGGACAAAGATGCAGCCAATGCAGACCTGGTAGCCAAAGGTGGCCGTTGGTTTGAGGCTGATGCTTACTCATTAACCATTGCCGATTTAATGAGTAACAGCGGTGGTCGTGTGGGTCAGACAAGCGAAGAGCAAGCAGATCTGTTTTCCATGCCTACTCAGTCAGAATTGTTTACTGAGCCCGAAAAAGTCATTTTTGATGTAGAACGGGATAGTGAGTTCTCCGAGCAGTGGATAGATATTGAGCCCCCCAGAGAGCCGTTAAGTGAAATCGAGCATGTCCCATCAAGCCCTATCGATTTTTATCAATTATTCACTGCGGAACTTCAATGCTTGGCTAAGACGCCCATCTCTGTCGATGAGTTAGCTGAATGCACGAAACTGCATAAATTACAGCTGACCGATTGGTTGAGACGAGCTGAAGAAGAAGGTGTTGTTAAAAGGCTAAACCGTCCTATACGTTATCAAGTAGAGAACAAGATATAGGAAAAATACATCATGGTTATGACAGACTAATCCTTGAACCAAGATGTGATTATGTTCTTGATTCATTTTAGAATTTTTGTATGTCGCGGTCTGATGGATATTCGCTAGAGAGTATAGTCGTAATCTTGCACCAAGAGGAGTCTGGCATTAAAAATGACATATTTATCTCTTGTTCTCTGTCTACTTCTTGTATGACCCCGCTATTTCTACGGGGGCTACAGCCCCCAATATTTTCAATTATTATTACATACTGATCTTTTTTTGCTACTGATGTAACATCAAAAAATCCTTTCCTATAGTCAAAATGGTATCTCTTTTTCTTGTGACACGAATAAATTGATTTTTATCTAAGGCCTCAACTATTTTTTTAAGAGATCGACCTCCTTTTGACAAGGATACGTTCAATCCTATTTTTCCTGGTTCAATGAAACTATTCAACCCATCAACTGAGCAAAGAGAAATGAACCTTAGATGAGTTTTATGCTCTAAAAAGACGGATTTCCTATCGATACTGATCCATCCAATCAGAGTAAGAATATCCTCATAGTGCTTTAATAGTAGACTACAGCTAGCTTGCTTACCATACACAGGCCTTTGATAATCTGTATTTCCTGTATGTGGGCAATCATAATGAAACTTCCAAATGGCCTCGTGATGAGAGAGTCTATTTCTTAGCTCTCTGATTTTATTAAATTTGTCTTCTATATCCTTCCTTGTTACACCGTGTGGCGCATTGGGAAAAACGATTGGTAATAAATTTGGCCATAGTAGTGAGCTAGAATCTTCATCCTCATATTTATCAGACAATAGATTTGTCCAAAAACCGTAGTCGAGTCCAGAAATTACTCGGTTAGCATTAACTACTTTCCCTGCTTTTTCAATGCGTCGCTTGGCAGTTCGAACTTGTTCTTCTTCCCAAATTCTTTTTTTAATAACTCTGTTACCATAACGGTCAAGAAGGTAATTATGAGCATCTACTTGCTGATTGGGTTTAGGGCGCAAGACTTTTTCATATCTTAAGGAATTTTTTAGTGAACTGCGGCCTTTGTATTCAGGTAAAGAAAAAATCCAATTTTTAGTTGTGTCATAGAGACCTTTTGCTCCACTAGGAGGGTTGCTTTGAATAGCTTGATCTATGGCATTGCGAAGAGTAACTTCAAGACATTGAAGAGCAGGGAAAAGAGCGCCGCTCAGTGCTTTGTTCCAGTGATATGCCGCCAACGCTTGAAAGGGACTCACCTTCAGATGGTGTTGATAGATATCCAGTCTTTCACTAGATATGAAGTTGTTCATTATTCGACCTTTAAATTTTAAAAAACGGTTGACTAACACGAATTCTACGCCTATGATAACAAACATCAAGGCAGAGCCGCCTCGTACTTTGAGGTCTCTAGCGAAAAAGTTATACGGAAAAGCCACCTTAGGGTGGCTTTTCTCGTTTTGGTGGTTTGTCGTTGAACCATGGCCATTTGGGATTATTAGTCTGATAGTCTCACAGTCAACAAATCGCGTGATACCTCGCCCGCATTCTTGTTAAACGGGATACCGACCGTCGACCCCACGCGATAAGCTGATGACTGACCCTTCTGTCATAGAGGCAATCCGCATACATAAATGCTGACCAACTTGCGCCGTAGTGGATTTAGCTGAGTCGGCAGCATCTATCCACCATGAACGTTTTCCAGCAACACTTCCGTTGCCACGATATCGTGGGTCGCCGGGTCTACCGCCAGATGCAACTTGTGCCAGGCTCACCATTTCTCAACACCGTATTTTCTGACCTTCCACCCGCCTTCACTAAATAGCTTTTGGCCGGTGGAATCAATGACCAGATCAGGGATATTCCCCCTTTAAAAGGGAGGCGATAGGCTACCTAGATAGTGCTGATTTCCACACTGCTTCAGCGCAAAGCTTGAAGTTTATGTAGATTCACTACATTACAAGCAGGTCCCACATTATTTATGGAAAAAGGTGTATAAGGTCTCTACACCAAGTTGCAATTCTTAATTGCTTGTCCTTGATAGGTCCCACATCAGATAAGCTATTGGAAGGGAATTGGAGAGGTCTTTGGGGTTGCTAATAATTACCTTGGGACCAGCAATATCGCTCAAAGTGCCCAAAACGGGCGGATACAGAGCGCAGGTTTCTGCTGCCTCTTGTTTAGCATCTGTGTGTCATCACCACCAAGAGAGAGGAGGATATATGACACAACAGAACATTTCCCGCATGGCAGAGGCATGGCGAATAATCAGTCGCAAACAGACGACTCAAGCAGATCGGGATAACGCCACCCGTATGGCACTACAGCAGTGCGGGGAGTTCCTCATCGCAATCCATGACATGGCGGAGATTGAGCAGAGGCGCTACGAGTTTTTAGCGAATCGACTCTGCGACCATTTTTGGCAACACAATCGAGCACACAGAACCAGGCAGACCCCCGGTTATCCGGGCCATTTCGGTTGCAGGGCACGAGTTCGTCAATTCAAGCTGGAATGCCACTGGTACTACAACCAATTCATTGAACAGCCAAAAGGATCGGGGAAGCACAAGGTTCTTAGCCATTACCTGCCGCGCAATGGTCAGTTTTCGTATTACAAAGCGACATTTACACCTGCACATGACTGGGAAAAACCTGTCATTTTGGCCACAGAGGAAGGCTTTGCCCTGATACGTCAACTCAATGATCAGTTGATGCAGTTGCGTCGGCTTTCTCGCAGCAGCCAACGTCTACTAGGCACACTGATCCAACACCTCGATGAAATGGGCGTTCTGTCATGACTCGGCTCTCAGCACAAACGAATTACAAAAACGGCCGCTGTTCCTGAAGGTAGTTTCCCGTACAGCCTCAGGGAGGGATTAATGAGCTATCGGCTACGATGGTATCGGAATGCACCCTGGGGCTATCTATATGAAAAATAATATAAAGCTAGTCAACTGGCGGCCTCTAACACTGAGTTAGGCGGACGAGCGCGTTTTTGTAAAACCCTACAACTGAACTTTGTTCTGAAAAGACAAAGTCACATAGAAATCAATAGCTTATTGATCAATCTGACCGCGTGATGCATAGTTTTCCATACCATTTGGAGGGCGTTTTATGAACAGCATCGTAATTTTGGTCACTCTATTCCTTTTCCTTCTAGGCGTTGCGGTAGCTGCTGCATATCTCTACAGAGAGAAGCTTAAAATTTCACGGGTGAAAGATGCGGATCGAAAAAACCAGTAGAACATTCAAATCAAAGCTCCTATGTAGCTCACTGTGGGCAGCTACAACACTCCTGGTCATTAATGTTGCAACCCAGCTTAGGCGTTCTATCCAGCAACATTAAAAATGTTCACCATGTACATATGTTTAATTATTTCAATGAGATAGATGCATGTCGTTGCTTTTTATAGGATTCATGGCACCCTAGAGCTAGCTCCACACGAGACATAGAGATGATGAAAAAACTAACCACCATAATCGTTGCAACCGGGCTGGGCTTGGCCTCTGGTTGTGCCATGACACCAAATCGCTACCAGTACAAGGCAGACCACAGCCGCGCCTACAACATCGCCGAGGCTGGTGGTTTGATTACTGGAATTAAGGATACAGCTGTGCCACGTGACCAGTTGGAACGCATGACAGATACCAAAACCTTTGGTGCAGCTTATGTTATGTCCGGCTATATCGCTCCCAGTGTGGGAGGCCTATCAAACTGGCAAGGTGGCGTAGTCAACATGGCTAATTGGGCGTTTGGCCCCAAGCAGCATGGCGCCCGGAATAGCTTGATAGCCTGGATGCCTGTAAATGAGGCTGCATCGTCAGCCGATGCTCAGACCAAATTAATTTCACATATGAAGCTTTCTATCGAGTCATCTCTGACCGAACTGGGTGCAAAATTCGACCTGTTGTACGATAAAGATGGCAATCTGACATATCATTTTTACAGCAACGAATGGGATTGTCCGACTTGGGCCAACGGTAAAAGCAAGGTCTCGGATATGTGCTCTATTAAAGTACGAATCGTAGAGCCGAATCAAGACAAGGCACCAGCCTTTATTACTGGAGCTCGAGGGAATGCTTATGCATTCACTTCCGGCCATGACACGGATTTTAATTTTATTAATGTTACGAATGGAGAGGCTAGCCATGCACCAGAACAAGCCGTATACAGCAAGATCAGTGAGAAGCTACCAGTGTGGGCCTTCCTGTACCTAGCACCTCAACAAGTCAAAATAAATAATAGCGACAAGATCGTATTTCCCTACCTGCTTGAACAAGGGAAACCAGAGCTCTTTGTCTACCCATTCTGATAAAACATCGCACCACTGGCCGCCTCCGTGCGACTTTTTGTTCGTTTTCAAATGCTGTAGCACTCAAGAAATATGCTATCTCTTTAGGCAGCAGCCATGACGGCTCAGATATTTTCATACGTGAAACTTTTTAGCTCTGATGGCGAATGTTGCCGACTCAACTAATGAACATTACCCTATTCCTTCACTCATTAATGATTAAATCATAGCCTTCTTAAAGTTGCATTTTATGAAATCGCGATAATATGGATATGAAATATTAAGGGAGGTTACTGTGAAAGATTTAATTAATATATTTTTGATGGCTGTTGTCGTCCTTGGCTGGACACTTCTTGAGGTCACTGGCTGGGGTTATGCCGTTTTAGCCATCCCAGTTGTTTACTGGCTCAAACCCGTGCTTGATCTGCTCCACAAGAACTACTGGGTGGGCCTTGCCTTCTGGGGGCTGGTGGCCTTGTTTACTTGGCAGGGAGCTCTTATTGGAGGGATGTTCTATGGCTTGCTCGCTGCACCAAAGAACGAGGCTACGGGCAATGTAGTCAGAAAAAAAAGCTCAATCCGGCTTGTTTCCAATGGCTATGACATACATACCGGGGAGTACGTTGGCTCACCTTTTTGGTAATGCTTCGGCCAATTGAGGCAGTAGCCGTCCTACTAGATACCACTTTATGTAAATATCTTATACACAAGTCCCCGGTCATCGCCCGGGGATTTTTTTAACCTATTACACCAGTCTGTGAACTCACTCTGGGTTACGGACCAAGATGACGCAAAAAATTTCACATGTGAAATTTCCGTCAGATTAGCGAATCAAAAAATAATACGGTAATAGCCAATAAATGGTGGAATAGTCGGCACCAAGAAATACTTTATCCTAACCCTTTGTTTTTATAGTGAAAATCATTTTTCAAGTTCGTCCCAAAAAGGCACTTCCAGCGACGATGTTTTCTGAAAACAACATGCAGAATGCTCCTGACAACACATGAAACATCAGGAGGATGTATGGCTGAAACACCGCAAGAAAAATTGATAACAGTTGCTGAGGTGGTCGAACTGACGGCTCTTTCGCCATCAACAATACGACGTCTAGTGAAATCTGGAAACATACCAGCCCCCATCAGGCTAGGCCCCACCGGACGTTCAATCAGATTCAGGCTATCTGATATCCAGCTGTATCTGAAGAACATTTGACAGGAGGTGCTTATGGAATTTCGATTACTGCCGGATGCACTGGAATGCAGGGAGTCCGAACGCTGGGTCAAGCTAGGGGGTTATATCAACGTGCTGGCTCGAACCCGCTCTTCAGATCAGAGACGCAGCTACGGCATTTTACTGGAGTGGAAGAACCTGGACGGTGTTCAGTTGCAAGATATTGTCCTTATTCGGCATCTCCAGGGTGATAACAGTAGGCAGGTTCGGGAAATGCTGCTCGACTCAGGCTATCCATTGGAGCTAAACCCTCACGCTTGGCCACGTATCCAGCGTTATCTACTCGATGAGATCCAACGTGCGGAACCTGCGATCTGTGTTGAACGAACCGGGTGGCATCAAGAAGGTTTTGTCACTCCAGGCTGGAGTGCCCACAGAGATCGCACAAAGTTGTATCTGCTACGCAAGGGGATGGATATGGAACTACGGTCATCTGGCACGCTGGAACAGTGGCAGGAAGAAATTGGAGAGGTCTGCATTGGTAATCCGCTGCTGATTTTTTGCTGTGGAGCCGCTTTGAGTGCACCTCTGCTCAGCAGCTCAGGTGTCGAAAACACGATTTTCCACATATATGGTGATTCAGGGTCAGGCAAATCTACGGCCTTGAAGGTCGCAACGTCAGTACTAGGTGATGAATCGATCATGAGAACATGGTTGAGTACTGCGAATGGTCTGGCTGCGGCCGCAGCACTTCACCACGATGTCCCCCTCTTTCTGGATGAATTATCTCAAGCAAGGGCCGAGGATGTGGATACTGCCGTCTACTCCATATGCAACGGGCGACCCAAGCTTAGAGCCAACGAAACTGGCCAGCTGGCCATAGGCGAACCTTGGCGAACCATTGCCTTATCTAACGGAGAGGTGACTCTGGAGGAGCATATGGCGCAACTGGGTAAAGTACCGCTGGCTGGACAGCTGAGTCGGGTGGTTGAAATACCCGCTGTTGGTCAACATGGCGTGTTTGATGCGCTCCATGGTCACAATGGGCCAGATTTGCTGGCAGATGAATTGCAGAGACGCTGCAAGCGTTACTATGGATCCCTGTTTTCGGCATGGATAAATCGACTAGCTGGCTACGATGAAGCTGAACTCACGCGCAAGGTTTTGCAGCACCACTCGTATCGCTGTGCACTCATGAAGGAAAATGCCGAGACTCTCTTGGGCTACCATATTAGCCCCCAGGTGATGCGGGTAATTCGTCGGTTTGCCCTAGTTGAGGCCGCATTGGTCATGGCTAACCAGTTCAATCTCCTGCCGTGGCTCGACCACCACTCTGCGAATGCTGTTGAGCACTGTTTTAATCTATGGCTAAAAAACCGCGGTCATGGTCTGGACACTGAGGATTACCGGTTGTTCTGTATGCTGAAAGCAGCCATACAGGGCTGGGGGCCGTATATAAGACCCCTGGAGGGCCGACTGAGCTCTAGTGTTGGTTACAGTCGAACGTATCAAGGGGAGTCGCAATGGTTAGTCAAAACTGACGTGCTGAAACAAGCTCTGAATTTGCGCCCTCAATACCGCTCACAGATGCTGCGATTAGTTAAAAGAGATTGGTTGCAATTCAATGAGTTAGATAGATTGACTCTCAAAGTCATACAGGAGAAAAAATCGGCCCGCTATTTTGCCATCTGGCCAGAACGTATCAAGAGAGGTCTGACCGAGCTGGAGGTGGATTAATGGATTTCCCGGTTTTCCCAGTTCCACCAACTCTGCTGTGAGGTGACAGCATGCAAACCGTTTTTATGCTCTTGGCGCAATACGAGAAACCTGTCGTGCCGCTTAAAGACATTTGTAGTGACTATTTTGGTCTGTCATATCAAACAGCCAGACAGCGAGCAAATGCCGGGATGTTACCCATCCCGACGTTCAGAACCAGCCAAAAGAGCGACTATCTGGTGCACCTGACAGACTTAGCCAGCTATATAGATCAGCAGAGAGAGAAAGAAGTGCGCAGGCTAACTGCGATCACGAAGATGGAGGCTCGAAGATAATCTTCTGGAAGGGCAAGCCCGCGAATCGCGGGCTTTTTTCATTTTTTGTCTTTGTCAGTGGCCTGGGTCAGGTGGTAGGCGCTCCTGCTAGCACAGCAAACAGCTCAAGGAAGGCATATAGGTAGAACCGTATGACGATGCTCCTACCCATGTTCCCTCCTATTCGCTCTTAAGATCTCGAGTGGGTATAATCAAATGGTCATCAACATAACCTGTTGATGATGTTGATTTTTGTCTTTAACGAACAAAGTTGTTGGGACATATTCGCAGAGTAGACAAGAAGAGCTGAAAGGCTTGAGAACCCCCCTGATTAAAGCCGTTTTGGCAACCACCTGCCCCATATCTGCCCCACGGAAATTGAAGGCCGCGCTTGATAAGGGCTAGAGAAAAAATCTCACCAATCCAGCATGGGGGCGATGGAAAAACGCTGCGCCTGCATAAAAATCATCCGGGTTGGCTAAAGAAAGGGGCGGATTTTATCACAACGTGAAGCAGCCCCAGAAAATGAATTTTGTCGCCGCGCCATGCGAGGCCCTGTGATAGTATCCGGCTAATAGAAAGGGTATCTGCGCGATCATGAATCAAGACCAACTTTTACAACGAGCCGAGCGACTCTGTATACAGCGAGGGATCCGCTTCACCCCGACCCGACGTCAGGTATTTCGCCTGCTGGCGGCACACGGCAACGCCATCAGCGCCTATGATTTGTTGGCCCAGCTGCAACAAACCGAAGCCAATGCCAAGCCGCCAACCGTCTATCGGGCACTCGATTTTTTGCTCGAACAGGGCTTTGCTCACAAGGTGGAATCTCTCAACGCGTTTATCTTCTGCTGCCACTTCGATCACGCTCACCCGATGCAGTTGCTGATCTGCGACGAGTGCGGGGATGTGGTCGAGCTTCACGATACGGCGATCGATAGCGCGTTTTCCGAGCAGGCCCACTTGCATGGTTTTACTATTACCAATAAGACGATAGAGGCACATGGCCAATGTGCCCGTTGTACGCCCACTGTAGGAAGTCATCATGAAGGCTGATTTTGTAAATCCGTTCCTGCTATCCCTGCTCAATGTGCTCTCGACCATGGCACAGCTGGAACTCAAACCGGGCAAACCGAAACGCAAGATGGATGAGCTGGCGCGCGGCGACGTCTCCGGCCTGATCGGCATGGTCGGCCCGCAGACCCGTGGCTCCCTCTCCATCAGCTTCGAGAAGGGGCTGGCGCTGGAGATCATGCGCCGCATGCTGGGGGAAGCTCCCGCCAACATCAACGAAGAGGTGACCGACATGGTCGGTGAAATCACCAACATGGTGACCGGCGGTGCCAAGCGGATGCTGGGCGAGAAGGGCTACGAGTTTGACATGGCGACCCCCATCATCGTCTCCGGTCCCAACCACACCATTACCCACCGTGCCGATGGCACCAAGATCATGATGCCGTTCGAATCGGATTTCGGTCGCGCCACTATCGAAATCTGCTTCGAGTAACCCTATGTGGAAAGCATTGAAATGGATTTTCATCTACTGGGCCCTGCTGTTGATCCTGTCGGACATTCAGATCAGCACCTCCCTCTACAAGTACGAAGATAACCGGGTGCTCATCAACTTCCCGCGCTGGGAAGCCAAGCAGCCCTGGGGCACCTTCGAGTGGCATGCCGGACGGGTAGAAACCCACTGGTATGGTCTGGAGGGCAAACCCAAGCCGTCAGGCCCGCAAATCTGATCCGGTAACGGATCCGGCAGAAACAGAAGAGGCCAGCAGTTGCTGGCCTCTTTGCTATCTCGTTGTTTCTGAATTAAGCCGCTTCGGCAGCCAGCTTCCCGCGTGGCCGCACCAGGATGCCGACGATGCAGGCCAGCAAAGTCGGCAGCAGCCAGGCAAGCCCCTTGTCGAACAGCGGCAGGAAGGCAAAACCGTCCATAGCTATCCCGGCAGCCCCCAGCCCATCGAGGCAACCAAACAGAAAGGCGACCGTCAGCACACCGCGAAACACCAGCTGTGGCTGGGCAAACCATCCCTTGAGGAAGGTCACCAGCACCAGCGCGATGGCAACCGGATAGATGGCCACCAGCACCGGGATGGAGAGGCCGATCAATTCGCTCAACCCCACATTGGCCACCAGTGCACAGAGCGCCCCCAGCAGGATCACCCAGTTGCGATAGGCCCAGCCAGTCAGGCCATGGAAGTAGTCGGCACCGGCACAGAGCAGGCCGACCGCACTGGTAAAACAGGCCAGGGTGATGATGGCAGCCAGAATAAACTGCCCCGGTTGGCCAAACAGGCTCAGGACGTAGGCATTGACGATGGCGCCGCCGTTGCTGATATCGCTCACCACCCCACCGGCGCTGTTGCCCAGCTGAAAGAGCGAGACATACACCGCCGACAACCCGACCGCCGAGATCAAGCCCGCAATGGTCAGATATTTGAACTGGCTGCGATAATCCTCGATCCCCTTCTGGCGCAGCAACCCGATGATCAGGGCGCCAAACATCAGGGAGGCCAGGGTGTCCATGGTGTTGTACCCCTCCAGCATCCCTTTGGTCAGGGCTGCATCTATGTACTCACCGCTGGCATCAGGCATGGTGCCCTGCGGCGTCATAAAGACCCCGACCGCCAGAATGAACAACATCGCCATCAGGGCTGGGGTCAGATACTTGCCGACCGCATCGAGCAGCTTGCCCCGATCGAGCGTCACCAGGATCACCAGCGCAAAGAAACTCAGGGTGTAGATCAGCAGTCCCGCATGACCGGTATCGCCAAACCAGGGCTTGAGCCCCATCTCGTAGGCGACCAGACCGGTGCGGGGAATGGCAAAGGCGGGTCCCATGATGATATAGATGGCGATGGCCAGCGCCGTCGCCGCCCCGGCGGGCAGATAGCGGGTCATTCCGGTCCAGCCACTCGCGCCGCCCCCCGAGCTCCCCTTGGCCACCGCAATCAGGGTGATCAGCGGCAAACCCACTGCCGTCAGCAAAAAGCCGCACATGGCGGCCAGCAGATGCTCACCGGCCATAAAACCGGCCAGCGGCGGAAAAATGATATTGCCTGCCCCCAGATAGAAGGCAAACGTCATAAACCCCAATCCGAATACATCGGACAACTTCAATGATTTCGTCAAACTCAACCTCATCTGCCTTATCAGCTTGTTATTGATTGCACCCACTGCCTGGCAGATAACCGGTAACAATACCTCTCGCCCCCACACGGCCCGCGGACCGGATGAGGCGCACCACCTTTAGCATAAAGAAGAGGAGTTCGATCTCAATCACCAATTAATATCTTGAAACAATTTACCGCTGTGGAATTAATCGCCGAATAACTCAGCGCTCCATAAACAGGTGTCGCATGTGGCGTATGGGAGGTGAGAAGGGGGGGACAGGTTATAGCGGCCAAATACGGCTGCTCAGGTGCTATCTGCGTACGGTGACAATTACGGCAGCAAAGCGAGGTGAAATGCGAGGCTCACAGAAAACAAAAGAGCCTGCACGGGGCAGGCTCTTGGCAATATCAGATCGGGAGTGATCAGGCTGCTTCGGCAGCCATCTCGGTCGGACGCACCATCACGCCAACTACGCAGGCCAGCAGGGTCGGCATCAGCCAGGCGAGGCCCTTGTCGAACAGCGGCAGGAAGGCAAACGCATCCATCTTCATACCGGCAGCACCCAGACCATCCAGGCAACCGAACAGGAAGGCAACCATCAACACCCCACGGAACACCAGACGGGGACGGCCGAAGTAACCCTTCAGGAAGGTGACCAGTACCAGCGCCACGGCAACGGGATAGATGGCAACCAGCACCGGAATGGAGAGGCTGATCAGCTGGCTCAGGCCCACGTTGGCCACCACGGCACAGATAACGCCCAGCAACACCACCAGCTTCTTGTAAGCCATACCGGTCAGATTGTGGAAGAAATCGGAACAGGCGGAGATCAGACCGACTGCAGTGGTAAAGCACGCCAGAGTGATGATGGCCGCCAGAATGAACTGACCCGGCTGACCAAACAGGCTCAGTACGTAGGCGTTGACGATAGCGCCACCGTTGCTGACATCGGTCGCCACACCGGCTGCAGTGTTACCCAGCTGGAACAGGGAGACGTACACCACGCTCAGACCAACGGCAGAGATAAGGCCGGCAATGGCCAGATACTTGAACTGGCTCTTGTAATCGTTGATGCCTTTCTGGCGCAGCAGATCGACGATCAGAGCGCCAAACATCAGGGACGCCAGGGTGTCCATGGTGTTGTAGCCTTCCAGGATCCCTTTCACAAACGGGCTGTTCTGATAGTCACCGGACGCATCCGGCATGGAGCCTTGCGGTGCTACGAATACCCCGATAGCCAGAGTCAGCAGCAGCAGCATCAGTACCGGAGTCAGGTATTTGCCGATGGCGTCCATCAGCTTGCCCTGGTTCATGGAGACCAGAATGGCCACACCAAAGAAGATCACGGTATAGGCCGCCAGACCCGCTTGCCCCATGTCACCGATGAACGGCTTGAGGCCCATCTCGTAGGCAACCAGACCGGTACGGGGCGCGGCAAAGGCCGGGCCTATGATGATATAGATGGCAACGGCCAGCGCAGTCGCAACACCGGCAGGCAGCAGCTTGGTCATGCCAGCCCAGCCGTTACCGGCTTTCGCCACGGCCAGAATGGTCACCAGAGGCAGGCCCACGGCAGTGACCAGGAAGCCAAACATCGCCAGGGAGAGGTGCTCACCAGCCATGTAACCGGCCAACGGCGGGAAAATGATGTTACCGGCGCCCAGGTAGAAGGCGAAGGTCATAAACCCTAATCCGAGTACATCGGACAATGTGAGTGATTTCGTCAAGTTCAACCTCGTCTGTCTTGTAAATTATTGCTTGTTATAGTTTTTATCGGTCGCTGACCGGGTGTGTTCAGGGGGTATAAAAAAAGAGCCCCGCATGTTTTTTCATCGCAACCAGTGGTTTTAGCTGGTCTGGAGCGGGCGCTCGATCTGGAACCAGCATAATGGCGTGAAAAAATAGTTCAAGACGAAATTTACATCTTCAAATAGAAGGGGTTGGTCAGTTGGATATATCTGTCGGAATAGGCCCCATCAGCAGAATGGATCACAATTTCACCCCTCTCACACCTGTTTAATCCTCTGCCAAGTAGCAATAAAACACGATTTGCCTCTTTACCCTCTCTGGTGATAACAGCTGTATAACAAATGCCATGCAGATCATAATTCGCCGAAATGCATAAAATTTCATCGGCCATCGCCGTCGGCAGCACCAGCGCTACCCGCCCGCTCGGGCTCAGCAAACGATTGCAGGCCGCCAGTAATGCGTGGCTGTCGAGGGCGCCGGTATGGCGGGCCAACGCCCGCGCCGGATCGCTAAATGACTGGCCTGCCAAGAAATAGGGAGGGTTGGAGACGACAAGATCGTAAGGGGCGGCCTGATAATCCTGAATGGCACTCTCTATGACGGTCACCCGATCGGCCCAGGGAGAAGCAGCCGCATTCTCCCGCGCCTGACTGGCCGCATTAATATCCAGCTCGACCGCATCAAGACGGCAGTCAGATCTGCTGCGCTGGGCCAGCATCAGGGCGATCAGGCCGCTGCCGGTGCCGATATCGAGCACTCGACGCGCCTGTTCGACCGGCGCCCAGGCACCGAGCAAAATGCCATCGGTACCCACCTTCATGGCGCAGCGATCGTGATTGATATGGAACTGTTTGAAGGTAAATCCGCGACTACGTCCCATCTGGCCCCCGTCATCTGCAAAAATGGTGGGCGATTATAGCGGCTAAGACACACTCACCAATAGGAGCCGACGAGATAATCGCCTATAATCTGCCGTTTCCTTAATGACCGAGTATTGCCATGAGCCAGTCCTTTGATGATTTCGACCTGCACCCAGCCCTCAACCGGGCCTTGGCCGAGATGGGATTCACCCGCCCCACCACCATCCAGCAGATGGTGCTGGAGCCAGCCCTGGACGGCCGCGATATTCTGGCATCCGCTCCGACCGGTACCGGCAAGACCGCCTCTTTCCTGCTGCCGGCACTCCAGCACCTGCTGGACTTCCCGCGCCGCAAGCCGGGCCCCTGCCGCATGCTGATCCTGACCCCGACCCGCGAGCTGGCCCTGCAGGTGACCGCCCACGCCAAGGCGCTGGCGGCCCACACCAACCTCAGCATCGAGACCATCATCGGCGGCGTCAGCCATGAAGAGCAGCTGCCTGCCCTGACCAAAACCACCGACATCGTGGTGGCCACCCCGGGCCGTCTGCTCGAATACATCGAGAAAGAGGAGTTCGAGAGCCACGACATCGAAGTGCTGGTGCTGGATGAAGCGGACCGCATGCTGGACATGGGCTTTATCAAGGATGTGAACCGCATCGTGGAAGAGGCGCGCTACCGCAAGCACACCATGCTCTTCTCCGCGACCCTGGAAGGGGCCGGCCTTGAGAAGTTCGCCAACGAGATCCTCAAGGATCCGGTGGAGCTGCATGCCGAACCTCCCCGCAGCGAACGTCGCCCCATCACCCAGTGGATCCATCTGGCCGATGACGCCGCCCACAAGCTGGCGCTGCTGACCCACATCCTGAAAGATCCGGAAACCCAGAAAGCCATCATCTTCGTCAAGACTCGCGAGCGTCTGGCGGAGCTCTCCGGCCAGCTGCAGGCGGCAGGTATCTCCTGCGCCTGGATCCGTGGCGAGATGGAGCAGAGCAAGCGTATCGAGTCGATCCGCAAGTTCCACGAAGGGGAAGTACCCTTCCTGATCGCCACCGACGTCGCCGCCCGCGGCATCGACCTGCCGAACGTCAGCCATGTCATCAACTACGACATGCCCTACGGCGCTGATGTTTACGTCCACCGTATCGGTCGTACCGGCCGCGCCGGCAACCGTGGCTGTGCCATCAGCCTGGTAGAAGCCCACGACATGGCGATGGTCGCCAAGATCGAGCGCTACACCGAGGAGCGCCTCAAGCGCCGGGTGATCGACGAGCTGCGCCCGAAACACAAGGAAGCGCGGGTACCGGTGAAGAAGAAAAAGCCGGTCGACAAGAAGAAGTCCGCCAAGAAAAAAAAGAAGAAGTGATCGCCTGGCAATAAAGAGAAGGGCCATCCCGCGGGATGGCCCTTCTGCATTCTGAATCACTCTGACGAGTGGTTATGCCGCCACTCTGCGCATTCCCATATGGGGGATATCATCTTCGAGATAGCCTTCCCCTTCCGCCACAAAACCGTGTTGGCCGTAGAAGCCTTGCAGATGAGCCTGTGCCCCCAGCCAGATGCTGTGAGTCGGCCAGCGCGCCTCGCACGCCTTGACCGCCCCGCTGATCAGCTGGTGACCGAGACCGCCGCCACGCGCCTTGGGTGAGGTCACCACCCGGCCGATGGCGGCGCCGCTCTCATCGCCGATGCCGGGCGCCATAATCCGCGCGTAAGCAGCAAGCTGGTCGCCCTGATAGCCGAGCAGGTGCCAGACCCCATCGCGGCGATCCAGCCCGTCCAGATCCTGAAAGGGGCAGGTCTGCTCCACCACGAACACCTCGGCCCGCAGCGCCAGCAACTCATACAACTCGTCAGTGGTCAGTTCAGACCAGGGTTTCAGGATCCAGTTCATCGGCAACTCCTTATCAGTTCGGCCTGCCAGCATAATCGTGGCGCCAGCGCCCTGCATTAACCTTTGTTAAGTTCTTTCAGCCGCTTGCGAATGCGACTAAGGCTGATGGGAGTAATGCCAAGATAGGCGGCAATCTGGTGGTCTGGCACTCTGGCATCGAGAGCAGGGAAACTGTCGAGAAAGTGCTGGTAGCGCGCCTGCGGGCTGCCGGTCAGCAGCAACTGCTCCTTCTCCTCCTTGATGCGCAGCTGCACCTCCAACAGGTGCTGGTACCAGCGCAGCCAGCCGGGCAGCTGGCGCAGGTCAGCCAGACTGAACAGCTGCAGATGGCAGGGCTCCAGCGCCTCCACGCTGTAGCGGGCTGGCTCGCCACTAAGCAGGTGGTGGAAGTCGAGAAACTCGTCCCCCTCCCAGTAGAACTCCTTGATGTACTCGCGGCCATCCTCCAGCACCAGCTTGGCCCGCAGCAGCCCCTGCTCCACCCTGACCAGCAGATCCGGGCTGTCGCCAGCGTGCCAGAGGCAGCTTTTCGGGCTGAGGGCCAGCGGGCGGGCAAAAGAGAGGAGGCGCGCGGCCTCCTCTTTATTTGCGACCTGCGCCCAATCGAAGGGGGGTCTGTCAGTCAACATGATTAACCGCGACGCTGACGCACGGCTTCAAACAGGCAAACGCCGGTTGCCACCGAGACGTTGAGGCTGGATACCGCCCCTGCCATCGGGATGCTCACCAGCTCGTCGCAATGTTCGCGGGTCAGGCGACGCATACCTTTACCTTCGGCACCCATCACCAGCGCCATCGGGCCGGTCAGTTTGGCCTGATAGAGGTCGTGATCGGCCTCGCCAGCGGTGCCGACAATCCAGACGCCGCGCTCCTGCAATTCGCGCAGGGTGCGGGCCAGGTTGGTGACCTGAATGAGCGGCACCACTTCGGCCGCGCCACAGGCAACCTTGCGCACGATCGGGGTGAGACCCGTAGCCTTATCCCGCGGCACGATGACCGCATGAGCCCCGGCAGCATCGGCGCTGCGCAGGCAGGCGCCGAGATTGTGCGGATCGGTCACGCCATCCAGCACCAGCAGGAAGGGCTGGCTCTGTTGTGCCGCCAGCTCGTCCAGCAGGCTGGCCAGATCGTGCTCGGCGAGCTTCGGCGCCTCTTTCACCCGGGCCATGATGCCCTGGTGATTGTTGCCTTCCGCTTTGTCATCAAGGGTCTTGCGGTTCACGCTCTGCACCTTGAGGCCGAGGGATTCCAGCTCGGTCAGCAGAGGTTGCAGCCGGTCGTCATCCCGCCCCTTGAGCGCCCATACCTCGATGAAACGCTCCGGGGTGCGCTCCAGCAGCGCGGATACAGCGTGAATGCCGTAGATCAGTTCAGTACTCATTTAGTGCTCTTGGCCTTATCGCGAGCCTTTTTGCTCGGTCGTCTGTTGCTCGGTTTGGCGCGGCCACCCTTGTCGGATTTGCCGTGATCCTTGCCCTCTTTACGTTTTTCGTGGCGCTGGGCGCTCTTGGCCTTCTCTTTCTTGATCTCGGCCTGCTTGCGCGCCATCTCTTTGGCGTTCTTGCCGGTGGCCTTGAGCGGCTCTTCCACCATCACGAAGTCGATCTTGCGATCATCCAGGTTCACGCCCATCACCTTGACCCGCACCTTGTCGCCCAGACGGTAGCGACGGCGGAAGTTCTCGCCAATCAGCTGCATGTGCAGGGGATCAAACTGGTAGTAGTCGTTGGTGAGGGTGCTGACGTGCACCAGACCATCGATATGGATCTCAGCCAAACGGACGAAGAAGCCAAAGCCGGTGACGCTGGCGATAACGCCGTCAAACTCGTCACCCACGTGATCCAGCATGTACTCGCACTTGAGCCAGTCGGCCACGTCTCGGGTCGCATCGTCGGCACGGCGCTCGGTCATGGAGCAGTGCTCGCCCATCGGGTCCACTTCTTCCAGCTGGTAGTGATAACCACCGCTCGGGGTCCACTTGTGGCGCAGGTTGCCCTGCTGCTCCTTGGCAGTCTGGTACTTGATCGCCCGGTGCAGGATCAGGTCGGGATAGCGACGGATCGGTGAGGTGAAGTGCGCATAGGACTTCAACGCCAGACCGAAGTGACCGATGTTGTCGGCCTGATAGATGGCCTGACGCATGGAGCGCAGCAGCATGGTGGAGAGCAGCTCCGCATCCGGGCGCCCTTCAAACTTGGCGGCCAGCTCGGCAAAGTCTTTCGGCTCGGGCTCGAGGCCGCCTTTGAGCTCCAGACCCAGTTCGGCCAAGAAGTCGCGGAAACCGGTCAGACGCTCTTCGCCAGGACGATCGTGTACCCGGAACAGGGCAAAGGCTTCGTTCTTCTCGATGTAACGGGCAGCAGCCACGTTCGCCTGGATCATGCACTCTTCGATGATCTTGTGGGCATCGTTGCGCACCAGTGGCACGATGCGGTCGATCTTGCGCTGGGCGTTGAAGATGAAGCGGGTCTCCTCGCTCTCGAACTCCACCGCGCCACGCTGGTGACGGGCATGCTTGAGCGCCTTATAGAGGTTGTTCAGCTCTTCGATGTGGCCCACCAGCGGATCATACTGCTGGCGCAGCTTGGGATCGCCATCGAGGATCGCGGCAACCTTGGTGTAGGTCAGACGGGCGTGAGAGTTCATTACCGCTTCGTAGAACTTGTAGCCGGACATGCGACCAGCGGCGGAGATGGTCATCTCGCACACCATGCAGAGGCGGTCAACTTGCGGGTTCAGGGAACACAAGCCGTTGGAGAGCACCTCCGGCAGCATGGGCACCACGAACTCGGGGAAGTAGACGGAGTTGCCACGCTGATACGCTTCGGCATCCAGCGCCGTGCCGGGCTTCACGTAAGCGGAGACGTCAGCAATGGCAACCCACAGACGCCAGCCACCACCGCGTTTGGCTTCACAGAAGACAGCGTCATCGAAGTCGCGGGCATCTTCGCCGTCGATGGTGACCAGCGGCAGGGCGCGCAGGTCGATGCGGCCCTCTTTGGCTTTCTCCGGCACCTGCTCACCGAGACCGGCAACCTCTTTGGTCACCTCTTCCGGCCAGGTGTGCGGGATACCGTGGGTACGCAGGGCAATTTCGATCTCCATGCCCGGCGCCATGTTCTCGCCCAGCACTTCCAGTACGGTGCCGACGGCATTGATGCGGGAGGTGGCGCGCTGATTGATGCGCACAACCACGACCTGGCTCTGGCGAGCCCCTTTGTTCTCCCCTTCCGGGATGATGATGTCCTGGCCGATACGGCTGTCATCCGGCACCACGAAACCAACACCATTCTCGACGAAGTAACGGCCGACAATGTCTGCCTCACGGGACTTGAGCAGGCGCACCAGACGCGCTTCCTGACGACCCTTGCGGTCGATCTCGGTCGGCTGCACCAGCACGTAATCGCCATGCATCAGGCGTTGCATCTCTCGGTTGTTCAGATACAGATCCGGACCACCACCTTCCGGACGCAGAAAACCGAAGCCATCCTTGTGGCCGATTACATAACCTTTGACCAGATTCAGGCGATCCGGCAGGGCATAACACTGGTTGCGCGTGAAGACCAGCTGTCCATCGCGCTCCATGGCACGCAGACGGCGACGCAGGGCTTCCAGTGGCTCTTCATCGGTCAGCTTGAGAACCTTGGCCAGCTCTTCCCGTGACATGGGTTTTTCGTGGCCCTTGATGAGGTCGAGGATCATCTCGCGACTGGCGATGGGATTCTCGTATTTTTCGGCCTCGCGTTCGAGGAAAGGATCTTTTTGAGACATAAGCAGGCCTTAGGGTAGGTGGTAACGGTGCCATTATATCGGAGGGGGGGGCGAATGGCATCCATCGGCTGCCTTTTGGCCAATCTCTCTGTCATACTATCTTCAGTTCGCTGGCATGATGAGACACAGAACTCATGAGTAAGGACACATTTGCCCAATCCGCCGCCTATCTCAAACAGGCGGTTCCCTTGATGATCAAGTACCAGATCCCCACGACGCCGGACAATTACCACCTGTGGTACAACTATGTCTCGGCCAGCATGCCCGAGCTCAACCAGGCGATTGATCAGGCAGTCAAAATGCAGGGAACCTGCTCACTCACCACCTGCGAGCGGCTCTATCACCAGTATCTGGCCGCTCAGGACGAGAAGCAGATGGAGGCGATGAAACTGAGTCTCGCCGCCATGGCCAACGAGCTTGGCCACTCCATGCAGGACGCCATCTCCGATACCGGCATGTTTCAGGAGATGCTCGACAAGAGCTTCGACAAGCTGAGCCGTATCGACGATGAGGGTTTCAGTCTGGAAGACACCATGGGGATCCTGCGGGAGCTGGTGCGCGAATCGCGGGATGTGCGCATGTCCACCATGCACTTTCGCAACCAGCTCAGCAATGCGGAAAAAGAGATCAAGGAACTGCGGGCCGCGCTCAACGAGACACGCAAACTGGCCAACGAGGATGCCCTCACCAACCTGCTCAACCGCCGCGCCTTCGATCTGGAGCTGGAAGGATTGATCCGCAGCCAGCACCCCTTCTCGCTGATCCTCGCCGATATCGATCGCTTCAAGAACTTCAACGACGAGTACGGTCACCTGCTCGGCGATCAGGTACTGCGCGCCTTCAGCAAACGGCTGCGCGATGCCTGCAAGGAGGGGGTCACCGCCTATCGGCTGGGTGGGGAGGAGTTCGCCATGCTGGTCCCCCATCGCTCGCTGGCGCTGGCCAGACAGATGGCGGAAAGCATGCGCCGCGCTATCGAGCGGATGTCGATTCTGGATCGCAAATCGGGCCGCCGCATCGACCACATCACAGCCTCGTTTGGCGTGGGCGAGTTCAACGGTCAGGAGAGCGCAGACTGTCTGGTCGAACGTACCGACAAGCTGCTCTACAAGGCCAAGGAGCTGGGGCGCAACCGGGTGATGCCGCTCCCTTCCTGATTTAGTCCCCAGCCCGACCGCAATGCCAATGTAAAAAGCCAGTCAGATCAACTGACTGGCTTTTTGGTCTCTCTTGCTCCGACAGGGGCTGTTCATTCCAGCCCCAGTGAAGATCAGCTCAGTGTGAAGGATTACTCCTGCACCTCGCTGACACCTTCGACTTTCACATCAACACGACGATCCGGAGCCAGACAGACGATCAGCTCACGCTTGGACTTGCTGACGCAGCTGTCGCCGGTAACGGGTGAGGATTTACCACGCCCTTCCACATTGATCTTGGCGGCCGGGATCCCTTTACCAACCAGATAGTTGGCAACGGTCTGGGCACGCTGTTCGGAGAGCTTCTGGTTGTAGGCATCGGAACCGATACGGTCGGTGTGACCAATTACGGTTGCCACGCCATCTTTGGGTCGTGCTTCTTCAATCTGGCTATAGAGGCTATCCAGTGCCTGACTGGCCTCTGGCTTGAGGGTCGCCTTGTTGAAGTCAAACAGCACATCGGAGCTCAGGGTGAACTGCTTCTCAACCATCACAGGTGCAGGAGCAGGTTCCGGAGCCGGAGCGGGCGCCACAGGGGCAACCTGACCAAAGCGATAGACTGCGCCCACAGAGAGCAGGCCATTGTCCATACGCAACCCGGTATTGTCTCGACTGCCGTAGGGGGTGGTGTATTGATATTCAAGACGGGCAGCCCAGTCACGATTGAACGCATACTCGGCACCCAGCGCGCTGACAAAGTTGAACCGGCCATCACCCCCTTTCAGGTCACTATTAGCGGCCGCATAACCACCGCCGATACGTCCGTACAGGTCGAGGCTATCAGTTACAGGGAAGCCCAGCTTCAATGATAAATGAATAAGTTGGGCCTGAACTTCATCTTGCAACGCTGCGCCCGTCGCTGAGCGGGCATCATATTTGTACTTACCTAGATAATCGTAGCCATACTCGATACCCAGGTTCTTGTTAAGCTGATAGCCGGCAAATACGCCAGCCCCAAGAGCATCATTGGTCTCATTGCCGAGGGTAAAGCTGTTGCTTTCATCAATGCCGTAGAAGTTGGACCAACCCAGTTTGGCACCGCCATACCAGGTGTTGTCTTGACCGGCAGCCTGGGCATTGGCCGCCAGCAAGCCGGTAACCAGCAAGGTAATCAATGATTTTTTCATGTTTGAGCCTCTGCAACTTTATGTAGGAGGAGGTTGATTGATATCACCTCGTCTTATAGGTGCAACCACCCAAAAGCGATCGCAGCATATCAACGTTAGCCTATTTTCAAGTCACTGATATCAATTAACAAAAAACACTCTAACGCAACCACGTTACAAAAACAGCAACAAACGTTTGTTATATGAACTGAATGTGACGCAAAAAGACGCACTGATGAGGATAGATAGGAGAAAAAGGCCAGCAACATGCTGGCCCGAAGCGATATCAGTGACGAACAAACTCGTAGTGCTGATCGATAAAGTCAGCAACACGCTGGCTCAGTACCTTGTGCACCGTCCTGGTCGGATGCACCTGATCCCAGAACATATGCTCATCGCAGTTGAGAGTCGCAGCTCGCCCTTTTGCCTGCCCGCTCACCACCGCCTGCGCCAGGAGCGGGTTACCGGCAATAGCCACTCTTTCGGAGACACTCAAAGCCGGGGTCGCAGCCACCTCGGCGGCGCTGCCGGAGAACGGCTTCCACGTATAGCCGCCACCGTAGCAGGCGTGTTCTGTGTCACTCAGTCCGAACAGCTGAGGATCGCGCATCATCTCGTCAAACTGCTTGTCCACTTCGAACAGCTTCACGACGCCAAGGGGAGCCAGCTCTCGAGTGAGGTTCTGCAACTTCTGGTTGTGGTAGCTGGCCACATGGCGCACCTTCTCCACCACCTTCATACTGCGGGCTGACGGGGTCTGCCCCAGATCAGGAATGTTGAACAGCAGGATCTGCTGCGCGCCGTTGAGCACCAACCGGTTGGATGCCAGCCGGATGGTATCGATCACCCGATCCGCATCCCGCTCGGTGTTCCAGCCATAAGCCAGATAGTCGTTGGCACCGACCCAGATAACCACCAGATCATCGGGGCGGAACTTGTCCTTTTTCAGGAACTGATCGATCTCGTAATCGAGGTTGTTGATCACCTGATATTTGGGATCCCAGGACCAGAAACCGAGCCAGCCGTTCAGAGCCCCCAGATGGTTATAGGCCACCGCGGTCGCACCGCCTTCCGCCTCGTTGGCCACGACCAGACCGGGGAAGCGCTCGTCACCCAACTGCTCCAGCCACACCGGGCCGTTGCTGAAACGCCCGTTGAAGTAAGGTGGGCTGGAGGGGAGATACCCCCGCATCTTCTTGTACATCTTGCCGGTGTCGGAGAGGCTGTCACCAAACATCACAACCCGGGAAAAAGGTTGGCGTCCCTCTGCCGCTTGCGCGGTCAATGCCATTAACCCCAATAAACAAACAAGCCATTTTTTCATATTGTTATGCTCTTCGATTAAGCAGGTGAGACCTGCGGACTTCTCCTCGAGTGGCGACAGGCATGGGAAGAGTCTGCTGCCACTGACTTCTGGTGAAGGCGACAGATTACAGTTCCAGATGAAATCACACATGTTCCGCCACCGATGAAATCGCTTGCGCTCACAAAACAGACAATCACACCAGCCTATTTCTTTCACGCTTGTTTCACGCCCCCCCCGGCACAATGCCCTCATACCAACGACAGGAGTATGAAATGAACAAGGCAAGCGCAAGCGTAATCGGACTGTTGACCCTGATGTCTGTCTCCTCTTTTGCCATGGCGGCCTACACAGGCCCGCAAGAGCAGAACAAGGTTTCCGTTGCTCAGCTGAAAGATCTGGCCGATGACAGCTGGGCCACCCTGGAAGGGAAACTGGTCAAGCACCTGGGCGGCGAGAACTATCTGTTCCGCGATGCCAGCGGTGAGGTGGAGGTCGAAGTGGATCAGGATGTGTGGCGTGGCACCGAAGTGGGCCCGGATGATCAGATCCGCATCCGTGGTGAAGTGGACCACAGCTGGAACAAAACCGAAGTGGAAGTGAAAACCCTGGAGAAAGTGGGCGCGGCCCCGCAGACCAAGGGCGGCTTTATCGCCAAATAAGGCCACTTCAACGATGAACTGGCCAGACGTTAAAAGGGCGCTTGATATCAAGCGCCCTTTTGCATGGTTAACCCAGCGTCACAGCTTAACCGGCCCGACTGGCAAAGGCTCTCTTGAACCCCTTCTCGGCCTGATTGACCTTGTAGAGGTAACGGCGCGCCTCCTCTTTGGGATGCTGCTCGGTCAACACCTGATAGACCGCCTCGGGGGAGAGCCGGTTGATCCGGCCCGGCGCCGCCTTGCGATCGCTGGAGAAGGTATTGAGTACCCCGCCCGCACCACCGTTATAGGCGGAGATCACCGCATAGCGACGGGAGCGCGGATCCTCGATATCCGCCAGATAGACGGTCTGCAACAGGTGGAGATAGGCGGTACCGACATCGATGTTGTAGGCCGGGTTGAACAGCTCCTCCCGGGTCGGCTGGCCGTTCTTGCCCTTGACTCGCACATAGACGTCACGCCCAGCCGTAGCCGGAATGACCTGCATCAGGCCATAAGCGTTGGCATGGCTCACCGCATAGGGGTTGAAGCTGCTCTCGGTCTTGATCACCGCATAGATCAGGCTCTCCGGCACGCCGTATTTGCGCGACGCTTCCCGGATGATCCCCGCATACTTGTAGCCCCGTCGATCTTCATGGTTGGCCACCATGGGAATATCAACGAAGAAGATGGTGCGAATCCCCAAAGTGCGCTTCTTCATCGCAGTGTTGAGCAGGTAATCGGCATAACGCTCGGCGCGCCAGGAGGCGCGGATTGGCTGGCGCTGGTTGTCCAGCACCTGACCATAGAGGAAAGGCTCGCCGCCGGTCAGAATTTCCCGATCGGAGTAAAGATCCACTTCGGCCGGATCGTCCGGCGTCAGCAGGGTCTCGATAATGGCGCGACGCAGGTGAGCGCGGGGATCGATGCCAGATACCGTCTCTACCATGATGTGGCCGCTGGAGAAGTCAATGTGGGCCCGGCTCTTGTACTGATCCGTGTATTTGACGTAGTCAAACTTGCCCGCAAACAGCGCCTCCCGCCCCCATATCTCGTTCACGTTATGGGAGAGCGCGCTGATCATGTGTTCAAAACCGCGGATGTCCTTGCCGTTGACCAGATCGTCATCCTCACTCCCGCTGGGCTTGGGGGAAGATGAGCAGGCAGAAAGAAACAGCAGGGTGCACAGCAGCCAAAAAATTCGGCCCATAGGATCCTCAAACCGGGCAGCAGAGCTGCCCATCATTCATTTGCTGCGACTTCAGGAGCGGTCACGCCAGTGTGGCGCCATTCCCGCACCTGTTCACACGTACAACAGCCGGAGAGCTTACTGGGCAGGCGGGGTGTAACCTTCGATCTGCACTTCACCTGCATCAAACAGGTAGCTGACCATCTCTTTTTCCAGCAGTTGGCGATGCTCAAGATTCATCATGTTGAGCTTTTTCTCGTTGATCAGCATCACCTGTTTCTTCTGCCACTCGGCCCAGGCTTCCTTGCTGATGTTGTCAAAAATCCGCTTGCCGAGCTCACCGGGATAGAGTTGGAAATCCAGACCCGGGCCCTCTTTTTTCAGGCGTTGGCAAAATACAGTACGGCTCATGTTGACCTCTATGGTTGTAACTCTGGATAGGCGAGCAGACGGGCCGTGGCGGCCGCCAGCCCCACCTCGGCAGGATGGCGTAAGTTATACCAGAGTCGGTTATCTGCTTCCATGAGCCGCAGCGGCTGCGCCTCATCAATGTCAATCAGCAGCGGCTGAATATCGAGATGGAAGTGGCTGAAGGTATGGCGAAAACCGGCCAGTTCACGATAACTGTGATGGCTCAGGCCGAGGGACGCCAGCAGACCATCCACCTCCGCCAGCGAGGCCACCTGCGGGAAGCAGTAGAGCCCGCCCCAGATCCCCTGTGGCGGCCGCTTCTCCAGCAGCAACTCATCGCCGTGACGGATCAGCAGCATGATGCCATCGCGGGCCGGAATGCTCTTCTTGGGCTTGCTGTTGGGATAAGCGGTAGGCTTGCCTTGCGACAGCCCCTGGCAATCGGCCCGCACCGGACAGCGATCACAGGCTGGCTTGCTGCGGGTGCAGATCGTCGCCCCGATATCCATCATTGCCTGATTGTATTGCGCCACCCCCAGCTTGGGGGTGAGCCGGATGGCGATCTCCCACAGCTCGTTCTCCACCTGTTTTTGACCGGGCCAGCCCGGCAGCGCCAGCCAGCGGGTGAGTACCCGCTTCACGTTGCCATCAAGGATGGCATGAGGCTGACCAAGAGAGAGCGACAGCACGGCCCCGGCGGTAGAACGGCCAATGCCCGGCAGCGCCATCACCTCGTCAAAGCGCTCGGGAAAGAGGCCATGGTGATGATCGCGGATCTGCTGGGCCGCCTTGTGCAGGTTGCGGGCCCGGGCGTAGTAGCCAAGCCCGGTCCAGTGGTGCAGCACCTCATCGACAGGGGCATCGGCCAGCGCCACAACATCGGGGAAGCGCGCCATAAAACGCTGGTAATAGGGGATGACTGTGGCGACCTGGGTCTGCTGCAGCATGATCTCCGAGACCCAGACCCGGTAAGGGGTCTTCTCCTGCTGCCAGGGCAGGGTTTTGCGGCCATGAAGCTCGTACCACTCCAGAACCCGGCTTGCGAAGGTTGATTGATTCACGTTGTTCTCATGTCGTTGATATATGGGGAACTCTGCGGTTCCTTCGGCTCATCTGGCCTGCGTGGGCATAAAGTCATCCCGCGCACAGCGTCAGCTGTCTGGTGCGGCAGCGTAAGGCCTCGTCACGCCCAAGTCAAAGCCGCGCTGACTGACGCTGCGGGCAGGTGGTGGCCAGGCAGCAAAGCGGTAACAAAGACGATATACTCGGCCCCACGATTGATGACGGGAGAGACGGTTTGCAGACTTATCTGGTTGGGGGCGCAGTGCGGGATCGCCTGCTGGGATTGCCGCAGGGCGACAGGGATTATCTGGTGGTCGGCGCCACCGTGGAGCAGATGCTGGCGCTGGGGTTTACCCAGGTCGGTCGCGACTTTCCCGTGTTTCTTCACCCCAAAACCCAGCAGGAGTATGCCCTCGCCCGTACCGAACGCAAACAGGGTCAGGGCTACACCGGCTTTGTCTGCCACGCCGCCCCCGATGTGACGCTGGAGCAGGATCTGCTGCGCCGGGACCTCACCATCAACGCCATCGCCGAAGATGATCAGGGCCAGCTCCATGATCCCTACGGTGGCATTGAGGATTTGGAAAAGCGGCTGCTGCGCCACGTTTCCCCTGCCTTTGCCGAAGATCCGCTGCGCATCCTGCGGGTCGCCCGCTTCGCCGCCCGCTTCCACGCTCAGGGCTTTACCATAGCGCCGGAAACCCTCGCCCTGATGAGCGAGATGACGGCCGCTGGCGAGCTGGCCCACCTCACGCCGGAGCGGGTTTGGAAGGAGCTGGAAAAAGTGCTGCTGGGGCCGACCCCGCAGATCTTTATCGAGGTGCTGCGCCAGTGTGGTGCCCTCAAGGCGCTGTTCCCAGAGATTGATGCGCTGTTTGGCGTCCCCGCCCCAGCCAAGTGGCACCCGGAGATCGACACCGGCATCCACACCCTGATGGTGCTGGAGCAGGCGTGCCGGATCTCCCCCGAGCTGACCGTGCGCTTTGCCGCCCTCTGCCACGACCTTGGCAAGGGAGTGACCCCCAAGAAGTTCTGGCCCAGCCATCACGGTCACGGCCAGAAGGGGCTGCCGCTTATTCGCGCCCTGTGCGAGCGGTTCCGGGTTCCCAACGAGTGCCGGGATCTGGCGCTGCTGGTGAGCGATCTGCACACCCACATCCATATCGCTTTTGAGCTCAAGCCCGCCACCCTGCTCAAGGTGTTTGACAAGGCAGATGCCTGGCGTCGCCCCGAGCGCTTTGCCCAGTTGCTGGATGCCTGCCGCGCCGACTTCCATGGCCGTACCGGTTTCGAGGAGCGGGTCTACGCCGAGCCGGACTATGTGGCCGAAGCGCTGGCTGCCGCCCAGGCGGTGCCGGTGAAAGAGATAGTGGCGGCCGGTTTCAAAGGGGAAGAGATCAAGGAGCAGCTCGCCAAAAAGCGGACCGATGCCATCAGCCGGGTCAAGGATGAGTGGACCTTTATCGAAGAGTAACTTGGGCCCCATAACAGACGGCCGCCCTGATGATGAGCTCCGCAAGGAGAACATCGCCAGGGCGGCCGTTTTGCATCCAGATTGATATGTGAGGGGGCGCTAACCCCTGCTGGTGCCGTTATGCCGGACCAATTCGCTCCATCAGGCTCATATGGGATGAGCCATCGTGGCGCTTGAGGTTCTGACGATACTCAAACTGGCGCTGGCTCTCTTGCTTGAGCCCCAGCATCAGCGAATAGCACATCGCCAGCATGATCACCGAGAAGGGCAGCGCGGCTATGATGCTGGCCGCCTGCAAGGCCGCCAGGCCGCCGGAAACCAGCAGGATGGCGGCAACCAGCCCCTGCCCCAGACCCCATACGGCGCGGTGCAGTACCGGCGGCTCCTGATCACCGATGGAGAGCAGGGTGGTGATGACCAGCGTACCCGAGTCACTGGAGGTGATGAAGTAGGTGCAGATGAGCAGGGTTAGCACGGCCTTGGCGATCCAGCCGAAGGTATCCCAATGCAGCAGCTCGACCGTCTTGTAGAGCGCCAGCGTCACATCCTGATTGACCGCAGCGACCACGCCGCCACCGCCAAACAGCTCCAGATTCATCGCCGTACCGCCAAACACGGTGAGCCAGAACATGCCGAGCAGTGAGGGTACCAGCAGCACACCGAGCACAAACTCGCGAATGGTACGCCCCTTGGAGATACGGGCGATAAACATGCCGACAAACGGCGCCCAGGCAATCCACCAACCCCAGTAAAACGCCGTCCAGCTCGACTGCCAGGCCGAGGTGCCGTTGGCCTCGGTGTTGGTCCAGAAGCTCAGTTTGACGATGTTCTGCAGGTAATCGCCGATGTTCTGTACATAGGCGTTGAGGATATAGGTGGTCGGCCCCAGCACCAGAAAGAGTGCGAGAACGAAGACGCTCAGCCAGATATTGAGCTCGGAGAGGATCTTCACCCCGCGCCCGACCCCGGAGACCGCCGACAGGGTGGCGATCAGACTGATACCGCCAATCAGCCAGAGCTGGTTGGACTGCGACACCGCCATACCAAACATCTGGTTGAGGCCGGTATTCATCTGGGAGACCCCCAGACCAAGGGAGGTCGCCACCCCGAACACGGTGCCGAACACGGCCAGCACATCGGCCGCATGGCCCCAAAAACCGTAAATCCGCTCGCCAAGGATAGGGTAAAGCACGGAGCGAATAGCCAGCGGCAACTTGCGACGATAACTGAAAAAGGCAAGTGACAGGCCGACGATCACATAGATGGCCCAGGGGTGCAGGCCCCAATGGAAAAAGGTGAGGCGCATGGCGATCTGGGCCGCTTCCGGGGTCATCCCTTCGGTAATGAACGGATTGCCCTGCAGATGGTTCATCGGCTCGGCGATGCTCCAGAACACCAGACCGATCCCCATGCCAGCGCTAAATAGCATGGAGAACCAAGCGAAGTAGCCGAACTCCGGTACCTGGTCGTCGTCACCCAGCCGGATGCTGCCAAAACGGCTAAACATCAGGTAGACAGCGAAGAACAGGAACAGGGCGACCACCAGAATGTAGTACCACTTGAACCCGGCAATAATCTGATCCTTGGCACCGACAAACCAGGCGGCCGCGGTATCGGGAACAAATACGCCAAACAGCAAAAACAGGGTGATCACGGTGAGGGCCGTCATGGCCATAGTCGGGTTGAGGCCTTTCAATAGCCCTTTGCTTGCTCGCATCCAGCCTCCTTAGTCGTTGTTGAAAAAGTCTTCGCCCACATGATCACCGGCACCGCCGATGGCGCGATAGACCAGCTTACCAGCTGCCTGTTCGCGGTGATCCACCAGCGAAACCGAGGGCTGGCCATTCACGGCGTGACGCTTGCCAAGGAAGATGGCCATGGGGACGCCCAGATTGGAGATACCGCTGGTGATCCAGAGGCGGTTGAAGTCGTAAGAGCCACCGATGAACTCCAGCTGTGCCAGGCCGGTATCGAGGCCAGTCAGATAGAAGTTCATGGCACTTTCGTCAGGAAAGAGGTGCACCAGCACATAGGCGTAGCGTAATTCATTCACCAACTCCTTTAGGTTGAAAGTACCTGTCTCACTGCAAGAGAGGGGTAACTCACCATCATAGTGGTGTACCTTGAGGTTGTTCGGGTCTTCATCATAGGCAGGCTGATAGCGCACAAAAGCCGAGGTATCCGGCAGTTCATAGCGCACTCTGACCACACGTAACTCGGCCACCAGAGACTTGATATCCAGCTCGTCATGCATCATTTCGCTCCTCAAATGTCAGGGTGAATTCCGTGAAATGCCCGTCAACCTAACACAAAATTAATTAGAGCAGAAATTATTACAACAAAAACCATATTGACCTTGTGACGAATTAGGCGGAAAATTTTTCGCCTCTCCATAGCCCTCCAATGACGCACACCCCATGGAAAAACATGATGAAGTGCTGGTTGCCCTGCGCCAGATTATTCGTGCCATCGACATGCACTCCAGGCGCTTGATCAAAGAAGCCGGGCTCACCTCCCCACAACTCTTGCTGCTCAAAGGGATCGACGAGCTGGGACAGATCTCCATGCGTCAGCTGGCCGATCACACCAACATGAGCCAGGCCACCGCCACCACCATCATGGACCGATTGGAGAGCCGCCAACTGGTGCAGCGCGTTCGCAGCAATACCGACAAGCGCAAGGTTCACGCGACACTGACTGACGCAGGCCGCGCCCTGCTGGCCCAGGCTCCCACCCCGCTGCAAGAGCGCTTTATCCAACGCTTTCAATCCCTTGAAACCTGGGAGCAGACCCTGCTGCTCTCTTCCCTGCAACGCATCTCCTCCATGATGAATGCAGACGAAATCGACGCCGCCCCAGTGCTGAGCGTCAGACCCCTCACCGAAGAGCAGGCATAAGCTGCTGAACAATTTCAGGCATAAAAAAGCTCCCGAACGGGAGCCTTTTCGATCAGGGGCCACAGAGGATTACTCTTCCAGGCTGATCCCGATATTGGAGACGCCATCCTGAGAGGCGAATGTTCTGATGGCAAGGATACGATCGCTATCGCGTTCATGGGCGACCCGCTTGAGTAGTTCGACCTGAAACTCCAGCTCGGCTTCCATGTACTCGTGCTCGTAGAGCTCCTCTTCGGTCAGATCCCGCTCTTCCAGCAGCTCGATAAAACCGGCCACGGTACCGACCGACGCATGACTGGCATCGTTGGCCTCTTCGCCAACCCGGCAGATCACCGAGTTATAGGCGCAGCCCAGCGCAACACAGGCATCAAGCGCCGGATAGGCACCGTAGGATTCAAACTTGCGGGGATCCGGAATGTGAGACTCGAACTCTTCGAGAATGGCACCCAGATTGACCCGGGATCCCTTGACGGTGAGATAGACCCACATCTGATCCAGCGCATGCCGGAAAGCGCCAGCATTGCCAAAGCCGGAAGCCTGACAGAACAGGGCATAGTTGGGGTACATGCGCTCTGCCAGCGCTAGGGTGTAGACGGTCTGTTGCCAAGGCTGTAGCTCGGCCAGTCGCTTATAAAACTTGTCACCAAACACTGGAGTCGGATCCTTTGCAAAATGTGGGGCAGATTGTAGCCCACGAGGCGCGCGGCGAAAACGAAAAAGCGCCCTGGTCGGCTATGTTGCGATATGAAGTCAGGTAAGATGGGCCGAGAGCGGCATCTTGTTGCGCCGCAAATTCTGATAAGGAACAAGAGTATGAGCCAACGTACCCTTCTTTTGCTCAGCCAGGATAATGCTCACTACGAACGGCTGCTCAAGGCCGCCAATCTCCCCCATCTGCGCATTCTGCGAGCCGATAATCCGGGCGATGCCGAGAAGCTGATCGGCGAAGCCCATATTCTGATGGCCGAACCGGCCCGTGCCAAACCGCTGCTGCCCAAAGCCAACAAGCTGAGCTGGTTCCAGTCCACCTACGCGGGAGTCGATGTGCTGCTCGACCCTGACAGTCGCCGTGATTATCAGCTCACCAATGTGCGCGGCATCTTCGGCCCGCTGATGAGCGAGTATGTCTTTGGTCATCTGCTCAGCCTGATGCGCCAAATCCCCCTTTATCGGGAGCAGCAGAAACAGCGACTGTGGCAAAGCCACCCCTATCAGGGCCTCAAGGGGCGCACCATGCTGATCCTGGGGACCGGCAGCATTGGCCAGCATATCGCCCACACCGCCAAACATTTTGGAATGAAGGTGCTGGGCATCAGCCGCAGCGGTCGGGAGCGGGCCGGATTTGATCAGGTTTATCAACTGCCGGCGCTCAACAAGATGCTGGCGCAGGCCGATGTCATCGTCAGCGTGCTGCCAGCCACCCGCGATACCCGTCATCTGTTCAATGCCGCCCGCTTCGAACACTGCAAACCGGGCGCCATCCTGTTCAACGTCGGCCGTGGCAGCGCCGTGCACTCTGGCGATCTGCTCACCGCACTGCGTACCGGCAAGCTGGCGATGGCGGTGCTGGATGTGTTCGAGCAGGAGCCGCTACCCGCCGACAGTCCACTGTGGGGCCAACCCAACCTCATCGTCACCCCCCACAACAGCGCCTACAGCTTCCCGGATGATGTAGCCCAGATCTTTGTGCGCAACTACATCCGCTTTATCGATGGCCAGCCACTGGATGGCAAGATCGACTTCGACAAGGGTTATTGACCCTCACGGCGCATGTAAAAAGGCCCCGCCAATCTGGCGGGGCCTTTCATTTCAAGCTGTGACGACAGGAATCAACCCGCGGCCAGCTCCTTGCGATAGCTCTTCACCTTGGCAAGGAACTGACGACGCTCCTTGCCGCTGAGCGGTTCAGCCATCGGCAGCTTGGCGGTCATGGCATTGACTGGGCGGTTGTTGATCCGCAGCTCGTAGTGCAGGTGAGCACCGGTCGAGCGACCTGTGTTGCCGGAGAGGCCGATCTTGTCACCCATCTTCACTCGCTGGCCGGTTTTGACCAGCAGCTTGCTCAGGTGCAGATAACGGGTAGAGAGAGTACGGCCATGCTTGATGACGATATAGGTACCCGCCAGCGGGTGGCTGGTTGCCTTCTGGACGATACCATCGCCAGTCGCCAGCACTGGCGTGCCTACCGGCACCGCAAAGTCAGTGCCCTCGTGAGGACGCACCATACCGGTTACCGGATGTTTGCGCGCCGGGTTGAAATTGGAGCTGATCCGATAGCGGCTGTGGGTCGGGTAGCGGCGGAAACCGCGCTCCAGACTGTTGCCCTGACCGTCGTAATAGTTGCCGTCATCGGAGAGCCAGGCCGACACCGTCTTGCCCTGGCTAGTCACTTCCACACCCAGCAGCTGGCTGTTGCCAGTGCTCTTGCCTTCCACCGTCTCCTGGCGTACCAGCACTTTGAACTTGTCGCCCTTCTGCAGATCCTTGGCGAAATTCATTCGCCACTGGAACAGGTTGGCAATTTTCTGGATATGGTTGGCCGGAATCCCCGCATTGCGGGCACTGACATAGAAGCTGCCGTTGATCACGCCGTTGTAACGCTGCGGTTGCCACTCGACCTTCTCATTGATCATGGAGGCGGTATAGGCATCATCGCTGCGCGCCATCACCAGCGTCTGCTTGATGTTCAGGCGGATTTTGAGTTGCTGCAGGATGTTGTCCTGATCGATCAGCAGCTCGATATTCTGGCCCGGCTTGAGGCGCGCCAGATAGTTCTTGTTGTCCGCGTCCAGCACCTTGTAGAGGGTGGTGGTGGAGAGACCGAGATTGTTAAAAATGGCGGTCAGGTTTTCGCCGTTGCGGACCCGGTAATCCTGCCACTGGGGGGTGGTGTCGACCGGGATGTCGTCATCCGGCACACTCTGATCAACCAGTTCGTGATCGGGAATTTCGTTAAAGTCGGTGTTGTTTTCGTTGGTTGCCGTACCTGCGGTATCAATGGGCAACTCAAGACGCAGCGGCCGCTCGAGGATGTCACCCGGAGCTGGCAATAATGCCACTGCTGACAGGGTCATGGCCGTCAGCATCAGCATGGCGTAAAAGTGTTTGCGGGGAACCGGTGGTTCCCAATTGGCAGCCTGTACTACCAAGGGACGGAGACGTTTCATCCGCTATCCTGTATTTAGATCTAAAGAGTGTGAGTTGCGATGTCAGTTGTGACAAAACCGTATAAAACTGTTTGTTGGACACAAATAGTTACAAATAGTTCATCACAATCTGCATGAACCTCACATTTTATGCATAACGCGCCCGGATGGGCAGAAATGATCGTCTTTTTTAACCATTTTTTCCTATTTTTAAGAACCGGGTCGGATTCGATACTGAATAGAAACCTGAAATGTTGCGATAACTTTTCCATGGAGTGGATATGTCGTTAGCAAAACTGTTAATCAGAATAATTGTCGTCCTGTTCCTGATCGGTGCAGCGCTGCTGTTTGCACTGGAAGTCACGACGGTCCGCCAATCCATCCTCGACCAGATGTCAGCCAACCTGGAAACCGCCATCACCGCTCTCGGGCTGGTGCTGCAAGGAACCCTGCTCAATGACGACAATGTGCTGGCCGAGACCATCGTCAATGCCATGTTCGATGGCGGCTTCGTCAGCTCGGTCATTCTGGTGGATCCGGATGGTCAGGTACTGTTTCAGAAGGCATTCCACTCTACCCAGCAAAATGTCCCCGGCTGGCTTCCCTCGGTTATCGGCATGCCGCCCGTCAAAATTGAGCAAGAGTTGACCGATGGCTGGCGCATGCTGGGCACTCTGACCCTTGAGGGGCATAGCGGCTACGCCTATCAGCATCTGTGGAATGCCATCAGTCGCACCGGTCTGGCGCTGCTGGCGGGCCTCGTCGTATTTACCCTGATCATCTCCCTGGTGTGCAAACGCCTGCTGCAGCCCCTGGAGCAGATCAACCTGCAGCTGATCCGTATCCGCAAACACCAGTTCAACAGCACCCTGCCCACTCCCTGGTTGCAAGACCTCAAAGAAGTGGCACTTTCCATCAACCAATTGGTTTCCGAACGCAAACGGGATCTGCTGCAACAACGACTCAAAATCACCCAGCTGGGAAAACAGCTGCCACTGACGACCCCACAGCCGCTGCAAGGAGTAAGCCCGCTGCCGGAAGGTGGGCAACTGCAAAAATTTGTCTCCACACAAGGGGAGATCGCGCTCTATCAGCGTTTCTTGCCCAGTCAACCCCTCGGTGCCGACAGCGAGCTCGCAACCATCCAGAGCGCCCTGCAACAGTGGCAGCACTCTCATATAGAAGGGATCTTGCTGCCCCTCTCCCTGCTCAATCACCCGCAATGGTCCGAGATTGCCCCTCTGCTAAGCCAGGGTCGAGGAAAAACACTGGATTGGCGCTGGGATGTGGCCACATTCCCCGCCCACGGCCAGTCCACATTGGCCGCGCTACAGGAACAGGGGTGTGAGCTCGCCTTCAGCGCCATTCCCCTCAATGCAGACACCTTCAATCAACTTGATCCGCTCAATCCCATCTTTATCAGCTGTCAGCTGACCGATGAGCCGCTCTACTGGAATCTGCTCTCCCAAACCATGCATGCTGCTGGCTATACCCTACTGGCAGAATCGGGAGAGTGCCGCGACATCGACAAACTGCGGACCTGGGGTATCGATGGTTATGCCAAGGAGGCGCAATCATGAAGAAGCTCGCCATGCTGTTGCCCCTGCTGTGGCAACCCGGCCTGATGGCTGAAACCGTCACTATCACCACCGGGGGTGAGCAGGGGATTTATCACCAGATAACCAAAGAGTTTTGCCGTCTGGCTCATGAGGTCGACGAGCAACTTGCGTGCACACTGCAGAGCTCATCGGGTTCAATAGAAAACCTGACGCGACTCAAGAGTGGCGAGACCGCCTACGCCATGGTGCAGTCAGACTGGCTATATCAGGCAAGCCAGGGCTTGGGCCCTTTTGCCACGCAGCCGCAACCTGAGCTGCGCGCCCTGTTTGCCACCCATGCCGAGCCCTTCACCATAGTGATCCGTGCCGATGGCGATATTACTTCACTGGAACAGCTCAAGCTCGCCCCCATCGACATGGGGTTGAAGAGCTCGGGAACCCGCCAGACGGCGCTGACCCTGTTCAACATCTTGGGAGCGAAAGAGCAGGATCTCGATCTGAAGAGCATGGCCAACCTGCCGGATGCGCTCTGCAGCAAGCAGATCGACGCATTTGCACTGGTGATGGGACACCCGAACCGGATTGTGCTCGACACCGCCAAACGTTGCGCGGTCAGTTTCCTCCCCATTGATGGGGCCACCCGTGATCAGCTACTCAAGGGGGTCAAATATTACCAACGCAGTCAGGTGCCTGCCCGCATCTACCCCGGCAATCTGAAGGCAACTCCCACCTTTGCCATTGCCGCCACCCTGGTTACCAATGCCACCATGCCGGAAGAGTCTGTCTATCGTCTGACCAAGGCCATGCTGACCCAGCAGACCAAGTTCAATGAGCAGACTTATGGCTACGCCAATATGTTTCACCGGGCACGCAATAAAACCGGCCCGGTGCTGAGTATTGAACAGCATCCGGGCGCGGCGAAATATTTCGATGAGTTGAAGGCGGCGGGCAAGCTATAACTGACGACGAGGAGAGCGCAGTTGCTCGCTGGAGAAACGGGTCTTCATAGATGTCCACTGCGCCAACCGATCGGCACTCCCCGCCAGCGTCCCTTCCCGCCGTGACTTCATGATCCAGATGCTTTTGGCATCGAAACTGTAAACGGGAATGAGATCGGTACGCTTGCTGCCCGGCAGGATCCGGCTGTTGATGTTGTCGAGCACCAGTGGGTCAGCCTTGGGTGTCGGGAAGTAGAGCGTCACCATGTGGAACTGGTTGTAACGCACCGCCTTGACGTAGGCCAGTCGCAGCTTCTTCTCATCCACCCCCAGCTCCATCAGGGTGTAGTACTTGGAGATGCTGTAATCCTCGCAATCCCCACCCCGGGCGCCGATGAACTCCAGCGGATTGGCCCAGTAATCCTCATCTCCCCACAGCTTGGGATCCTCGCTATAGGTCAGATTGTTGAAGTAGTTGTTCACCAGCTCGATCTTCTGCTGGTCGGTTGTACCCGCTCTGGGGGTGAGCAGGCGAGAAAATGCCTCGGCCCGCTGAATGGCGCGGCCACCATACACTTCCTGCAGCTTGGCCCGCAGATCCGGACTGGCAATATATTCGGAAAGACGCGAAGCCTGCACGCTGGCGCAACATAGCGCCAGAGTACAGGCCGGGATCAACAACCATTTCATACCGGACACTCCATGTCAGATGCTGGAGGTCAGTATAGTCCCTCCGGATGAGAGGCTCAGCAGGCGATCAGCGACACTGTGCGAATGCGTCTGCCAGTTGCTGCATGAATTGGGGATAACCATCCGAACCGAGTGGCACCTGTTCACCCACCTCATCAAGCAACAGTACCTTGGCGCCGGTATTGCGTGCCACCGATTCGATCACAGCCGGTGAGAATTGCGGCTCGGCATAAATGCAGCTCGCCTGCTTCTCTTCCAGTGCCTTGCGGATATCCACCAGGGTCTTGGCGCCTGGGCGACGCTCAGGGCTCACGGTAAAGTGACCTTTTGAACTCATGCCGTAGTGGCGCTCCCAGTAGCCATACGCCTCGTGGAAGACAAAGTACCCCTTCTCATTCACTGCCTTCATCTGGCCGGCAATCACCTTGTCCTTGGCATCTACCTTGGCATCAAATGCCGCGAGGTTGGCGTCATAGCGAGCCTGATTGGCCGGATCCAGCTTGCCCAATTCACTTGCGATCGCCTTGGCAATCACCTTGGCCTGCGTCGGGCCAAGCCAGATATGGGGATCGACCCCTTCGTGATGATGTCCCTCATGCCCTTCATCATGATCATGGTTACCGTGCTCGTGGGCGGCATGATCGTGATCATCATGGTCATGGGAGTCATGACTATCCTGAGTCGCGTAGTTGAACAGCGGCATCCCCTCAACCTGAGTCAGGGCCAGAGCATGGGGATGATTGGCCAGCGGCTTGGCCATAAAGCCTTCCAACTCGGGGCCAACCCACACCACCAGCCCAGCACTGTTGATGTTGCGAATATCGGAAGGGCGCAGGGAGAAATCGTGGGGAGAGGCGCCGGTCGGCAACAATACCTTGGGCTCACTCACGCCATCAGTGATCGCTGCTGCGATGAAGCCAAGGGGCTTGATGGTGGTCAGTACCTCAATGGCACGAACAGGCAAACACACCGCCAGCAGGGCAGTGAAAAGCGCAATAATTCTCATTGGTGAATCTCGTCAGGGGGTGAGTATGTGATAATATAACAGCTGCTTTTTGTTATATTATAACTCTCACTGGCTGTAAACCCCGGAGTTGTCATGAGCCAACTGTTAGAGCTGAAAGAGGTCTCTCTCTCGTTTGATGGGCGCTCTGTGCTCGACAAGGTCTCCTTTACCCTCAATAAAGGCAAAATCACCACGCTAGTCGGCCCCAACGGGGCGGGCAAGAGCACTCTGAGCAAGCTGGTGCTGGGCCTGCTCACCCCGGATTCGGGCAAAATCACCCGCAGCCGCGACCTGAGAGTCGGCTATGTGCCCCAGCGCCTCTATCTGGATCCCACCCTGCCGCTGACGGTGCGCCGCTTCCTGCAACTGGGCAAAAACAGCCGCCTCTCCATCGAGGAAGCACTGGCCCGGGTAGGCGCAGAGGGATTGCTGGAAAACCGGATGCAAAAACTCTCCGGCGGCGAGATGCAGCGGGTACTGCTGGCCCGCGCCCTGCTGGTCAAGCCCGAGCTGTTGGTACTGGACGAACCGGTTCAAGGCGTGGACATCACTGGCCAGATCGAGCTCTACGCCCTGATCGGCCAGCTCGCCGCCGAGTTCAATTGCGCCGTGTTGATGGTCTCCCACGACCTGCATCTGGTGATGGCCAGCACCCACGAGGTGATCTGCCTCAATCGCCACGTCTGCTGTCATGGCGAGCCGGAAAGCGTGGCGCGCCACCCCGAATTTGCCCGTCTGTTCGGGCGACCGGAGCAGGAGGTGCTGGCGGTCTATACCCACCATCACCACTGCGACGGCGAACACCATCATCATGAACCGCAGGCCCCCGTCATCCGCCTGCCTTCTCGCAACAACGCTCACAGCAAATAGCGCAAGCAACAGGACATTCAAGTGGACAGCTTTCTGTTATACGCCCTCGCGGCCGGTCTCGGCATCGCCCTGCTGGCCGGCCCCCTCGGCAGCTTCGTGGTATGGCGCAAGATGGCCTATTTTGGCGACACCCTCTCCCATGCCTGTCTGTTCGGCATCGCGCTGGGCATCCTGCTGCAGGTCGATCTCACCCTGGCGGTGGTGGTCTGCTGCCTCGCCATGGCGATGCTGCTGGTGATCATGAGCCGCAACCAGCAGGTAGCAACCGATACCCTGCTCGGCATTCTGGCCCACAGCGCCCTGTCCCTCGGTCTGGTTACCTTGAGTTTTATGGATAACGTGCGGGTGGATCTGATGGCCTACCTGTTTGGCGACCTGCTCTCGGTACAACCGATGGATCTGCTCTGGATTTACGGCGGTGGCGCGCTGGTACTGCTTACCCTGTGGCGACTGTGGGATCCCCTGCTCTCCATGACCATCTCGGAAGAGCTGGCACGGGTAGAAGGGATCCGGGTCGATGTGCTGCGCTGCGTACTGATGCTGCTGATCGGGCTGGTGATTGCCGTGGCGATGAAGTTTGTCGGCGCGCTGATCATCACCTCCCTGCTGATCATTCCCGCCGCCACCGCCCGCCGCTTCAGCCAGACGCCGGAGCAGATGGCTGGCTTTGCCGCGCTGATTGGCTGCCTCGCCGTGCTGGGTGGATTGACCCTCTCCTGGTATCAGGACACCCCAGCTGGGCCTTCGGTCGTCGTCTGTGCCACCAGCCTGTTTGTGCTGAGCCAGTTCAAGAGAGCGTAACGGTGCAGGCTAGAGCGGCATACTCTGGCGTGTCTCCATCATCAGCCACTGGCGCAACCGGCTGATAGCGGGCTCATGGGCCCGCGAGCGCTTGCAGGTAAAGTAGAAGGCATCCCCCGTCTCCAGCTGGTGTACCGGCAAGGCCACCAGTTGGGGATCATCGGGCCGCAGCATGTAGTCATTCACGAACGCCACCCCCTGATCCCAGGCTGCCGCCTCCATCGCCAGCAGCACATGGCTGAAGTGGTGCATTCGCGCCTCGTCAGGGATCACCAAGCCACCTGCCTTGGCCCAGCGCTGCCAATCCTCCCCCCGCGCCTTGTAAATGGACTGCACCGAGAGCAGCGGCAGCTGCCAGATGGCCTCAGGCCACTCCCCGCTTATCTGCTGCAACAGGCGGCGACTACAGACCGGAAAGAGCCGCTCCTGATAGATAAGATCGTGGCAATAGCCACGCCCGTGGGGTGAGACTGTGATAAAGCAGTCCGCCACTCTATCGGAGAGTTCGGGGTCTTCCGCCACCATCTCCAGACTCAAATCCAGCTCGGGGTAGAGCTGGCGCAATCCCGCCAGGCGGGGGATCAGCCACTTAACCGCAAACGAGCTGTAGACCGCAAGCCGGACTCGCATCTCGCCACCACCACGCAGCTGTTCGCTGCTTTGGGCAATCTGGCTAAGCCCGGCAGCAATCCCTTCGAAGTAGCTCTCCCCCTGCGGCGTCAGCGAGAGCAACCGCCCCTGACGCAGCAGCAAGCGCTCACCCAGAAAATCTTCCAGCAGGCGGATCTGGTGGCTGACCGCACTCTGGCTGACGTTCAGTTCAAGGGCGGCGCGGGAGAAGCTGAGCAACCGGGCCACCACCTCGAAATATTGCACCGCACGCAGGGGAGGAAGCTTCATTATCTAAATATCTCATGAGTGGTCATTTTTTATCATTTTACTGGATATCAACCGGCACGCTACCCTCCCCGAATCTGAAGTGGGAGGTGGTATGAATGCAGTAGGGATCGGCATCCTTTATCTGGTGCTGGGCAATATGGTGGCGGTTTTTTCCGATGCGCTGGTCAAGGTGCTGGAGCCGGATCAGCCCATCTTCCAGTTTGTCTTTTTCCGCCAGCTCTCGGCCGCCATTCTGCTGATGCCCTGGCTGCTCTGGTCATGGCGCCGCAATCCACCGGTGGCCATCAAGTGGCACCTGCTGCGGGCCCATATCTGGGCGGTCGGCGTCTGCCTGATGGTAGTGGCCCTCACCCGCTTGCCGCTCGCCACTGCCAATGCCCTCTTCTATGCCGCCCCCCTGATGATGGTGCCGCTGGCGGTGTGGATGGCGGGGGAAGCGATCTCGCGCCAGAAGGTGCTGACTGCGGTTATCGGGTTTATCGGGGTATTGATCGTACTGCGCCCGACTGAGGTGAACTGGGCCGCGCTGGCTGCCCTCGGGGTGGCGCTGTCGATGGCGCTCAACAATCTGCTGATCAAGCGGATCCCGCTCAAGCAGCCCATCGCCCAGACCCTGTTTTTCACCAACGTGCTGAGCATGCCCTTCATTCTGGCGCTGGCATTGTGGGAAGGGGGCAACTGGCAGTGGCAGATGTGGTGGCCCGCTTTTGGCTCCTCGGCACTGATCATGGTCTATGCGGGCTTGTGCGTGGTGGCCTATCGCAAGGCAGAGGCGAGCAAGATCGCCTCGGCGGAGTACACCGGTCTGCTGATGGCGGTGGCCATCGGGGTGTGGCTGTTTGACGAGCAGCCCGGTCTGCCGCTGCTGCTGGGCTGTATCTGCATCGTCCTGCCGCTCATCGCCATGGCGCGCAGCAAGCCAAAACCGCTGGCCGAACCGGCGCTTTAAGCGCTCAGGGTCGTTCCAGCAAAGGGGCGACCCTTTGCTGCAGATGGGGGACCATCTCATCCTCGAACCAGGGATTCTTTCTGAGCCAGAGGGTATTGCGCGGTGAAGGGTGAGGCAACGGCAGCCAGCCGGGGCCATAGTCAGCCCAGCTGCGCACCGTCTCGGTGAGCGACCCCTTGGCCGCCCCCCGCAGGTAATGGGCTTGTGCATACTGGCCGATCAGCAGGGTCAGCTCGACATTGGGTAGCAGCATCAATACCTTGTCGTGCCAGTTAGGCGCGCACTCGGGTCTGGGCGGCAGATCGCCCGACTTGCCCTTGCCGGGATAACAGAGCCCCATCGGCATGATGGCGATGCGGGATTGGTCGTAAAAGGTGGCCTTATCGACCCCGAGCCACTGGCGCAGCCGGTCACCGGAGGGGTCATCCCACGGGATCCCGCTGGCATGCACCCGGGTGCCGGGCGCCTGACCGATGATCAGCAGGCGGGCACTCTCGGCCCCGCGGATCACTGGACGAGGCCCCAGCGGCAGGTGAGCCTCACACAGACGGCAGGCCCTGATTTGCTCAAACAACTTATCGATTCGCTGCATGACGTTGATAGTACCAGCATTTCCCTGTTTTCCCTCTTGTGGAAACAGGGCGCGCGCCCTACTATCGCCATGAGTGTTTAATTTAATAAACGGATAATAATGAAAAACTGGCTAGGTACCGGCACCGCGACCCTCTCCTTCATCCTGTGGGGGATGCTGCCGCTCTATTATCAATTCATGCCCGAGGTCAACATGTGGGAGCTGATCTCCCACCGGGTGCTCTGGTCTGTGGTGCTGCTGGGGGCCCTGTTTTTGCTGCTTGGCCACAAGGTACCTTGGGCACAACTGCGCAGCGAGCCGCGCCAGCTCGGCCTCATTCTGCTGGCGGGCCCCGTCATGTCCATCAGCTGGTGCATGTTCACCTGGTGCCTCACTACCGGGCAAGTGCTGACCACCAGCCTCGCCTTCTTTATGACCCCACTGTTCAATATCGTATTCGCCGTCATCTTCCTCAAAGAGCGGCTCACCCCGCAAAAGCATCTGGCGGTCGCCCTGGCGCTGGCGGGGCTCGCCTACATGCTCTTTTGCTACGGCCAACTCCCCTGGTTCTCCCTCATCATGGGGGCCAACTTCGCCTGCTACGGCCTTATCAAGAAGAAGATCCACTACGACACCGGCACCAGCCTCTATCTGGAAGCCATGGTGCAACTGCCCATCGCGCTGATCATCATCGGCACGCTTGCATGGCACGGGGAAGGGGCATTCGTGAACGGGGATCTGGCCGACAAGCTGCTGCTGATGGGCAGTGCGCCCGCTACTCTGCTGCCGGTGGGGCTGTTCTGCTATGCGGTGGCGAGAACCCGGATGAGCACTGTGGGGCTGCTGCAATATATCGAGCCCAGCCTCGCCTTCCTGCTCGCCATCTACTGGTTTGGTGAGGCGCCGGACCCCATCAAGGCGGTCGGTTTCGCCTTCGTCTGGGCTGGTCTGCTGGTGAGCCTGTTGCCGCTACACCGGCTCAAGCGCCGCCCTCAGGGCGTACCGCGATAGGACTCCAGCACCTTGTGCCAACGGGGATCCCTGTCCATCTGCTCGGCGATGTCGTTGAGGGTGGCATGCAGCTCGGGACGGGATTTGGGCAGCAGGATATGGCGGGTATAGCTGGATTGGGGGAAGGGTGAGATAAACAGCTTGCCCTGATAGTGCTGTGCGTCGATGAAAAAGCCCAGCGATGAACCACTCACCAGCGTCACATCGATGCGGCCGCGCACCAGCAGCTCAAGATTGGTCTTCACCTTCTTGGCATCCTGACGTACCAGCTCCCCGCGGCCAGCTGCATCATCGATCCCCTGATAGCGGTAGCCCTCCACCCCGCCATACACCAGCCCCTTGAGGGAGTCTGGCCCGCGATAGGTGACCGGGTTGTCAATGTTCGAGACCAGCTCGTTGGTGTCGCGCATCACCGGAAAGGTCCAGAGATAGCGTTCGCGATGGGGATCCCCCACCCAGGCGGGATTGACCCAGACCACCAGACCGTCAAAGTCGGGATCTGCCATCTCCAGCGCCAGCCGGGCGCGATTGACCAGCCAAAGCTCGATTCTGGGTTCACCCCCCAGCTTTTCATTGAGATACTTGACCAGCTCGCGGCTCAGCCCTGCATCCACTCCGGCGTTGAAGGGGGGATGCTGATGGTAATCGTAGAGACGGATCGTCTCCCCCAGAGCCGGGACCGACAACAGTAACCACAACCAAAACCAGACTCTCATCGCACCTCCTTGAGCTGCCTCTGAGTTTGGCACAGAGAATTTGAATGAGAGAACCCGCGACCACCACTCCAGCGCTGCAACCATCTGCCCCTTCCCGCTGGTCTGTCTATATGGTGCGTACAGCCACCGGCCTGCTCTATACCGGGATCAGCACGGATCCGCTGCGCCGCCTGCGCCAGCACCAGAGTGGCAAGGGCGCTCGCGCCCTGCGCGGCAAGGGGCCACTGACGCTGGCGTGGCAACAGGAAGTCGGCGAGAAGGGGGCGGCTCTGCGCATCGAATATCGCCTCAAGCAGCAGCCGAAATCCTTCAAGGAGCAGCTGATCCACAGCCCGGCACTCTGGCAGAGCTGGAGCGCACAGTGGTTAACCGAAACGACTCGGCCTTAAGGGGTGCAGGCAAAAAAAGGCCACTCGATGAGTGGCCGGAAAGGGGAAATCAGGGAGCATCACACAACGTCTTGCACAACCTCAGGCGGGTTAGAGGTAGGTATTGGAACGCTTGCTGCGGTTGCTGATCAGCCAGCAAACCGCCAGCACCAGCAACAACCAGGGGGCCAGCTTGATGATCAGAGCAAGCATGCCGCCCAGCGCCCCAAGCAGCACGAACAGGCCGCTCACCAGCAACATGGCTACCAGGGTAAAACCGGTCAGTGCCATGACCAGCAGCACCACCAGCAATATGAAAAATTCCAGCATAACTTGCTCCTTATCAGTACCTTGTCTGCCGGCTGATCAACTCTTCGGTCAATCCAGCCAGCGCTTCAATTCATAACGGGGCGGCATCACCAGCACCGCCAGCAGATAGGCGGCCAGTGCCAGCGGCGGCATCAGGATCAGGGCGAGCAGTGCCACCACCCGCACCGTGACTCTGGAGACCCCCAACCGCCTGGCAATACCGGCGCAGACCCCGGTCAGCTTGCGATGCACCAGATCCTTGGGCCAGGGGCTCATAATTACACCTCCGCCTTCTGGCCTTTGAGGCGAGCCAGCTCGCGCTCGATCTCGTCATTGAGCTCCAGCTCGCGGAACTGGGCCTCCAGCGAGGGATTCTGCCCCAGAGTGGCCGCCTCCAGCTGGGCTTCCAGCTGATCGACCCGGCCCTGAAAACCATCAAAGCGCGCCATCAGCTCATGCATCCGCTGGTTGTCCACCTGGGCGCGAGCACGAATGCGGCTGTGGGCCGTCTGCTCGCGCAGGGTCAGCAGTTTCTGCTTCTCGCGCGCCTCGGTCAGCTTGGCCGCCAGCCGTTCGCTATCGGCGGTAAGCTGGGCCAGCACCTCGGCCACCCGTGCCTTGTCCTGCTCCAGCTGTTCACATTTTTTGGCCTCCGCCAGCTTCTCGGTGAGGGCTGCGCGGGCCAGATCCTCACGTCCCTTCTGGATGGCGAGCTCGGCCTTGGCCGACCACTCCAGGATCTGCGCCTGCAACCCCTGCTGGTGACGCTCCAGCTGTTTCTGTTCGGCAATCACGCGGGCGGCCTGGGTACGCATCTCGACCTGCACCTGCTCCATCTCTTCGATCATCAGGCGCAGCATCTTCTCCGGCTCTTCACTCTTGTCGAGCAGGCTGTGCAGGTTGGCATTAATCACGTCGGTCAGGCGGCTGAATACGCTCATGGTCTGGCTCCTTGTTGATGGGATGGCTATCTATTCCCATTGCATTACAAGAGCCGTGCCAAGAAAAATTATTGTTGTTTTACATATAGATGGGAATTTACCGAGGAAATTCAATAAGAGATTGTTGGTGAGAATAGCCAACCAGGTGGTGATTTTCACCAATAAAAAAGGGAGCCTCTGGCTCCCTTGTCGATTCGTCTGCGCTATCCGTCAGGCGGCGTGGCTGTGGCCCAGCTTGCTGTCCAGTTCGGTCAGCTTGGCCTCCATCCGGGCGCGGCAGGTGTCGGAGAGATCGCGAATGCCGCTGGCACCGTGCTCCTTGCTGCAGACCGGGGCCATCACTTCCACCAGCACTTCGCCGTTGTCCCAGCGATTGAGGTCGACCTGACCGAAGTAGCTGGAGCAGACGATGGGCACAACGGGCACTTCAGCCTGTACCGCAGTGTGGAAAGCGCCCGCCTTGAACGGCAGCAGGCCACGCCCCTGGGAGCGGGTCCCTTCCGGGAACATCCAGATGGAGGTGCCGCGGTTCTTGATGCGATCCACCACCTGACCTATGGTGCCGATGGCACGGGAGCGGTTGGAGCGGTCGATCAGCACGTTGCCGGAGAGCCAGAAGATAAGGCCGAACAGCGGCAGCCAGAGCAGGCTCTTTTTGCCTACCGCCACCACGCCGGGCTGCACCGCACCGGTCACGGTGAAGATGTCGAAGTTGCTCTGGTGGTTGCAGACGTAGACCGCCGGGCCGACCGATTTGACCTCGTCGGCCACCGTCACCTTGACTCGCAGCCCGATCAGCGGGCAGACCGCGTGATACATGCGGGCGAAGACATAGACGTTGTTGGGATGGCGCGGACGAACCAGACAGAGCAGCAGGCCGAACAGGAACCAGAAAATGAGCAGCAGACCAAGCAGCAGCACACGGGCAATTTTGAGCATCGAACACCTCGAGTTTTAACTCGGCGCAGTATACTGATCCCCCTTTTAGCGAACAAGCGTTCGCCAAACAGAACCGACCACCCCGTCGCGCCACACACATTGCTGCTCATCAATACGCCGCCGACTTGCCCCACCCGCCATTGGTCGTTAGGATGGCCCCATCTTGATGGACGGGGCGAACATGATGTTGCAACAACGGGTAGCGAAACATCTCCTGCTGCTGGTCTGCCTGCTGGTGCTCAATTGTGCGGCCCAGCCGCTGGCCCGGCTTGCCCTGCTCGATCACGCCCTCAGCTGTCAGGCACTGCCCGTTCCAGGCTCGGCAACGGATCAAGAGGATGCCAAACCGGCCAGCCCGCAACCCACCAGCTGCCAGCTCAACGGCAAGTGGCTAAGCGCCGCCACCCTGCTCTGCGTCGAACAGCTATTCTTTGCCGTGGCCGTACTGATCGCCCTGCTGGCCCCCCTTTGGCGCTACACACCGCCACTGCCCCCTCCCAGAGTCATCTCGCCGCCCGAGCGGCGTCTGCACCTCACCCTCTGCGTCTGGCGGGAATGAGTTCGGCAGCGTTCTTTCGTTAGCTGTCACTCAATTTTTGCGAGACCAAAAAGATGTCGAATCTCTTCAAGGCGGCCCTGCTACTGGGCGGTCTGCTGTGGCAATCCATGGGATTGGCCAGCGACACGGGCTGGCTCACCAGCCCACAGAATGATCACGCCCGGGTACGGCTGCAGGCCGACCGCAGCACGGCAGATCAGACCCGCATCCTGCTCGATGTCGAGCTGGAGTCGGGCTGGAAAACCTACTGGCACAGCCCGGGAGAAGGGGGCATTGCCCCCCAGATCCTGTGGGACGAGCCGGTCGGAGACTTTCAGTGGCACTGGCCGGTGCCACGTCACTTCGAGGTAGCCGGGCTCAGCACCCAGGGTTATCAGGGTGAGGTGACCTTCCCCCTCAGCCTCAACTATCCCGCCGGGCAACCGCTCAAGGGGACTCTACGCCTCTCCACCTGCAGCAATGTCTGCATCCTGACCGACTTCCCCTTCACCCTCGCGGTGGATAGCGCCGCCCCGGCCGACTTCGATTTTGCCTGGGCGAAAGCGATGAGTACCCTGCCCCAGCAATTGCCTGCCGAAACCCGGGTCGAGCTGGGTTATCAGCACAACCAGCTGCAACTGCGCGCCGAGCGGGCAGAGGGCTGGCAATCACCAGCGCTCTTTATCGACGCTCTGGAGGGGGCTGAGTTTGGCAAACCGGCGCTTGAGGTCGAGGGCAACACCCTGATCGCCCGGGTGCCGGTGAGCGATGGCTGGCAGGGGGATGCGCCGGATCTGCGCGGCCAATCCCTCGGCCTGCTGCTCACCAGCGGCGAACAGGCGTGGCAGGGCAAGGGGACGATCGGCGCGCCACTCGCACTGCCCAACCAGAGCCATTCGCTGCTCTGGTTGCTGGGAGCAGCGCTGCTCGGCGGCCTGATCCTCAACCTGATGCCCTGCGTGCTGCCGGTGCTGGCGCTCAAGCTGGGAACTGTGTTGCAACATCAGAAGCGTGAACAGGGAGCGGTGCGCAAGCAGTTCCTCGCCGCCAGCGCCGGGATCATCGCCTCCTTCTGGGTGCTGGCGGCCATGAGCAGCCTGCTACGCGCCACGCAAGGTGCCGTCGGCTGGGGCATCCAGTTCCAGAGTGCCGGTTTTATCGGCTTGATGGTGCTGGTCACCCTGCTGTTTTGCGCCAACCTGTTGGGGCTGTTCGAGATCCGCCTGCCCAGCGCCCTCAGCACCCGCCTCGCCACCAGCGGCGGCAACGGCCTCGGCGGTCACTTCCTGCAGGGGAGCTTCGCCACTCTGCTGGCGACCCCCTGCTCGGCACCGTTCCTCGGCACCGCGGTGGCCTTTGCGCTGGCGGCGCCGCTCGGTCAGCTCTGGCTCATCTTCACCGCGCTCGGAATTGGCATGAGCCTGCCTTGGCTGCTGGTGGCAGCCCTGCCATGGCTCGCCCTTTGGTTGCCGAAACCGGGGCGCTGGATGAACCATCTGCGCATCCTGCTCGGCCTGATGATGCTGGGCTCCAGCCTCTGGCTCACCAGCCTGCTCGACAACCATCTCGGCAGCTATGCCACCGGCTGGCTGATGGTTGCCATGCTGCTGGCACTGCTGAGTGGCATCATCTGGCGTTATGGCATCCGCGGCTTCACACTGGCGATCGCCCTCGCCGCCCTGATTGGCAGCCCCTTGCTGCTGAGCGGCGCCTTTAGCGCGCAGGGCTCGGCCAGTGTTGACAAGGTGGTCTGGCAGCCGCTCTCCGAACGCGCCATCACAGATGCGCTGGCCCAGAACAAGCGGATCTTTATCGATGTCACCGCCGACTGGTGCGTTACCTGCAAGGCCAACAAATACAACGTGTTGCTGCGCGATGAGGTGCAACAGGCCCTCTCTGCCCCCGATGTGGTGGCCCTGCGCGGCGACTGGAGCAAACCAAGCGACACCATCGCCGCCTTCCTGCGTAAGCGGGGCGCGGCGGCCGTCCCCTTCAACCAGATTTACGGCCCGGAGTTGCCGCAGGGGGTCACGCTGTCACCCCTGCTCGACAAGGACGATCTGCTGACCACATTGCACAAGGCTGGCCTGCTTCAGGCTGGCACCACCCGATTTTAAGGAGCAACCATGAAACCGACTCTGAGCGCCCTGACCCTGCTGGCCTCCCTTTCCGCAATCCTGCTGGCTCCGGCCCTGCACGCCGCCCCTTTCACCCCGGAGCAGGAGGCGCGCATCAAGGAGCTGATCCGCGAGACCCTGATCGCCAACCCCAAGATCCTTGACGAGGCGGCCGAATCCTGGGAGAAGCAGAACGCGGCAGCCCAGGAGGCGCAGCTTGGCAACTTCATCAAGGGCAACAAGGATGTGCTGTTCAACAGCGCCACCAGCCCGCGTCTGGGAGCCAAAAACCCCAAGCTGACGCTGGTGCTGTTCACCGACTACAACTGCCCCTACTGCAAGCAGTTCGATCCCCAGCTGACCAAACTGCTCAAGGCCTATCCGGACGATCTGGGGCTGGTGATCAAGCTGCTGCCGTTCAAGGGGCAGACCTCCGCCAAGGCGGCCCAATACAGCCTGACCCTGTGGCAGCAGGATCCCGCCCGCTTCCTCACCCTGCACGACAAGCTGATGAGCAAGCAGGGGATGCTGACCAAGGCGGACATCAACAAGGCGCTGGCGGCCACCGGCAACGTGGCGCTCAAACCAGCCGCCAAGGCGACCGAAGAGCTGCGCAACAGCCTGCGCATCGGCACCATTCTGGGGGTACAGGGCACACCGGCGACGCTTATCGGCAACCAGCTGGTGCCGGGCGCCATACCTTATGAGGAGCTGGAGCAACTGGTGAAGGCCGAACTGGCCAAGCTGGGGTAAGGGATGACAACCAATCCTCAACCCCGCTGGCGCCGCTGGGGCAAGGAGGCGCTCTGGCTGCTGCTGATGGCGCTGATCATCTCGACCCTGCTGGATCTGTGGCGCAGCCCGACCCTGCCAGAGGGGGCGATGAGCGCCCCCGTCACTCTGCAGGATGGCACCAGTACGGATCTCGCCACCCTGAGCCAGGGCAAGCCGCTGCTGGTCTACTACTGGGCCAGCTGGTGCGGTATCTGCCGCTTCACCACCCCGGCGTTGCAGCAGCTCTGGCAAGAGGGGGAAAACGTGCTGACGGTGGCACTGCGCTCCGGCAATTCGGAACAGTTAGCCAAGGGAATGAGCAAGAAGGGGCTCACCTTCCCGACCCACAGCGACGAGTCGGGGGATCTAGCCGCCAAGTGGCAGGTGGGGGTCACCCCGACTTTTCTCGTCATCAAGGATGGCAAGCTGGTGAGCAGCACCACCGGCTGGAGCTCGAAGTGGGGCCTGCAGCTGCGGCTCTGGTGGGCGTCGCTCTAGCCACGCAACAACATTGCCTGCAACAGGGCCATCCCACCGGATGGCCCTTTTTTATGCCGACATTTTTATCCCGACATCAGGCGGGGAGCTGCATCCCACGCACCTGCTCCAGCAGGGCAGTCACCGCCGCCGAGCGTAACGCATCGGGGGCGTAGCAGAGCCCCACCCGCCGCTTGAAGGAAGAGGCCGCCAGCTCGGCGACTGTACAGCCGGGCGGACAAAGCGAATGGGGCAACCAGGCGATCCCCGCCCCGGCGGCCACCATGGTAGCCGCCAGTCGCAGCGACCCTGCCCGCCGTGGGTAGAGGGGCGCCTGATTGCCGAGAATGGCGATCAGCCGCAGGTGGGAGTCGTGGCGCGGGCAGGTGACCCAGGGCTCGTCCGCCAACGCTGCCGGGGTGAGCGCCCCCTTGCCCGTCAGCGGGTGATCCGGCGGTAGCACCAGCACAAACTCCTCCTCCAGCAGGGGGATAAAGAGCTCGTCGCCACAGCGCAGGGATTCGCACCCCAGCCGCACATCGCCACAGCAGCCCTCCTCCAGAGTCAGCAGGATCTCCTCGTGGGCGAGCGCCCCTTGCACCAGCGTCCCCACCACGCCATCACCCAGATCCGCCTCAATTCCCATCGTCAGCTCGAGGCAGGGGGAGGTTTCACGAAACTCGCGGGCGAGGGAGTCGGTGTCGGCGATCAGCCGCTTGGCGCGGGGATAGAGCCGGTGCGCCGCTTCGGTCCCCTCAACCCCGCGCGCCTGCCGCACAAACAGGGTCACCCCCAGTTCATCCTCCAGCATTTTGATGGTGGTGGAGAGGGTGGGCTGGGTAATGAAGAGGCGGGTGGCCGCCGCCGTGATGTTGCGCTCCTCGAAGACAGCCACAAACGCACGCAGGGTTCGCACATCCATAGAATTCACCTATACCAGACAGTCATAAAAGCCATTTTTCACGGCGACACGGGGCAAATATAGTGGCTTACCTGCCACAAGGCATCCCAATTTTCTATATCAGCGTCTATCAACACAGCCAGGAGCCATCATGCGCCATCTCTCTGTCATCGGCCTCGGGGCCATGGGCTCCGCCCTCGCCACCACCTTGCTCAAGGCGGGCCATCCGGTCACCGTCTGGAATCGCAGCGCCGCCAAGGCAGCCCCGCTGCAAGCGCTGGGTGCAACACTCGCCCCCTCGGTTGACGCAGCCATCGCCGCAAGTGATATCACCCTTGTCTGCGTCGATAACTACGCCGTCAGCCAGCAGCTGCTGGATGAGGCGAGCGACGCCGTGGCGGGCAAGCTGATGGTGCAGCTCTCCACCGGCAGCCCGCAGGGGGCCAGAGCGCTGGAGAGCTGGAGCCACGCCCGCGGCGCCCGCTATCTCGATGGCGCTATCCTCTGCTTCCCGGATCAGATCGGCACCACTGATGCCAGCATCATCTGCTCTGGTGCAAGCGCTGCCTTTAGCGAGGCCGAGCCGGTGCTGCGCCTGCTCGCCCCCACCCTCGACCATGTGGCCGAGGCGGTGGGTGCCGCCGCGGCGCAAGATTGCGCCGTCGCCGCCTACTTTGCCGGTGGTCTGCTCGGAGCCCTGCACGGCGCGCTGATCTGCGAGGCGGAAGGACTGCCGGTGGCCAAGGTGTGCGCCCAGTTCAGCGAGCTCTCGCCCATTCTCGGTGGCGATGTGGCCCACCTGGGCAAGACGCTGGCGAGCGGCGATTTCGATCACCCCTACGCCAGCCTGAAAACCTGGAGCGCCGCCATCAGCCGCTTGGCCGGTCATGCCACCGACGCCGGGATAGACAGCCGCTTCCCGCGCTTTGCCGCCGATCTGTTTGAGGAAGGGGAGGCGCAAGGGTTTGGCCAGCAGGAGGTGTCGGCCCTCATCAAGGTGCTGCGGGCGCGCAATGGAGCGGCACAATGAACGAGCTGACCAACCACACCCCAATTGCACTGGTCACCGGCGCCGCTGGCGGGATTGGCCGCCAGCTCTGCATCGGGCTGGCCGAAGCGGGTTATCGGGTGATCGCCACCGATCTGGCTCCTCACGCTTTTGACCATCCCGAGATCCACTTTCACCCCCTCGATCTGCGGGATGAACAGGCCATCGTGGGGCTCTTTGCCGAGGTGCGCGCGCAGCATGGCGGCGTCCATCTGCTGATCAACAACGGCGCCATCAGCAAGTTCCACACCCGCTTCGAGGATCTGAGCGCAGCCCAGTTCGATCAAGTGATGACGGTCAATGTGCGCGGCGCCATGCTCTGCGCCCGCACCTTTGTGCAGGCCAACCGCGGGTTGCCCTATGGCCGCATCATCAATATCGCCTCCACCCGCTGGCAGCAGAACGAACCGGGTTGGGATGCCTACGGCGCCTCCAAGGGGGCACTGGTCGCCCTCACCCAGTCCCTCGCCAACTCGCTGGCCGACCATCCCATCACGGTCAATGCCATCAGTCCGGGCTGGATCCAGGCAGAGGATTACCACACCCTGACCGAGGCGGATCACCGCCAGCACCCGAGCGGCCGGGTCGGGCGCCCCGACGACATCACCCGCGCCAGCCTCTTTCTGGCGGATCCTAGCAACGACTTTATCAACGGTGCCAATCTGGTGGTCGATGGCGGGATGAGCAAGAAGATGATCTACCACACCTCCGCCTCCTTCTGGGAGGAATGACCCCTGCGGCGGCAGCCTCGCCTCGGCCTGCCGCCCGCCCCTTTCCTGCCCGTTTTTTCATCGCTTTTGCCCCGCCGCCCTTGCACTGGCCAGACCGACTGGCAACAATAGACGCTCAACTGACACCTCTTCATCTCGCCCGTTAATTGATCGCCCAACTCATCGCGTTGGCGGGCTGTTTCCGTTAAAATGACGGGTTTTTGCCGTGCCTGGTTTGCCAATCCCCACCATCAGGCACTCGCAGCGTGAATCCTATGATGCCAGTGATGCAGGATCTGCCATGAACAACTACTTTCGGGTGCTGGGCGTCAAGTCCAACGCCAGCGAAAACGACATCAAGAAAGCCTATCGTCGGCTATCGAACCAGTACCACCCCGACAAGCTGCACGGGGCCAGTGAAGAAGAGAAAGAGCAGGCAGCCATCAAGCTGCACCAGGTAAAGCAGGCCTATGAAGTGCTGTCCGATCCGAAACAGCGGGCCGCCTTTATCAAGGATTTCAACAACGTCATCGTGACCGACCCCACCTCCGCCATGCAGGAGATGTGGGATCAGTTCTACCCCTGAAACAGCAGGCAGAAAGAGCAACTATGCAAAAGAGATGGGACCAGGCGCGGCTCAAGTCGCTGCAAAGCGATGCCAGCGAAAACATCGAATCCTACCGGGATCAGGACGACCCCAAGGGGCTGGAACAGTTCACCGACCAGATGAAGAGCCTGCTGCTGGCCGATATGAGCATGCTGGAGTTTATGCCCGAGTATCTGCCGCTGGCCCTCTATGGCCGGGTGCAGTTCCCGGCCAAGGCCAAGTCGCAGTGGAACAAGTGGCTCGCCAGCGGCGAGCAGCCGGGCTGGGACGAGTTCAAGGTGAGCGTCGGCTTCAACAACGCCGCCCTGCCGCTGGTCAAGGCGGTGCGGGCCCAGAGCGAAGACCAGCTGATGGAAGCCTGCGCCGTGCTGTTCCTGCTCGACAACCCGCTGCCGCGCGGCAGCCACCGTGCCGACAACGACTATGAGCTGCGCGACGAAGAAGATGAAGACGGGGAAGATGCCGACGCCGACTACCACGGCGGCAGTGACCGCTATGGTGATGACGACGGCGATCAGGATATGTACGACGAAGTCCGTTTCTAATTGGGGCAAGGCATGAGCAACAGTCTGATAGAAATTACCGCCATCGAGATCAAAGAGCTGGCCGTTATCGAGCCGAAGCAGGCCAGCGAGAAGTTCGAGCTGATCGCCAAGACCATGTCTGACGACCAGCTGGCAGAAGTGATTGAAAACATTGATATCGTTACCCTGACCCAAATCAACGGCCAGCACGACATCTCCTTCCCCTCCATCATCTCCGAGCTGATGACCCCGGAGCGGATCCGCGACATCGTCTGCCAGCAGCCGCTCTATTGGGAAGAGGCGATCAAGAACAACGCCGACGAGCTGCAACAGCACACCTTCGACTTCCTCAACTACCTGATCCGCACCCAGGATAGCGAAGCCAAGCAGCGCGAGATCCTCGAGTGCGTGGCCGAAGATCCGGCCGGTCTCTTCTACCTCGCCATCCCCTTTATCGAGTTCTATCGCGGCGATCGCTATGAAGAGGACGAAGGTTATCGCGACGTGCTGCACGCCGAAGAGGAAGATCTCGAAGAGTCCCTGCGCTACAGCGAGCGCCAGCAGAGCGAGGATGTCCACGACTATGCGCTGGATGACCCGCGCAGCCTCTTGATGCTTATTCGCGAGCTGGCCCCCGAGGTAGAGAAAGCCATCAAGGCGCTGCTGCGCAACGAGCACTCCAGCTGGGACGGCATCATCAACAAGTTTGCCGCCGAACTGGTGATGCAGGCCAAAGAGAAGAACAAGGTCGAGGAAGACGAGTACGGCGACGTCGACGACATGTTCAGCTTTCTGGATTAAGGAGCCCATTCATGCAGTTAGTCATTCGCGATGCCAACCAGGGTCCCTTTCTGAGCCAGGTGCTGCGCTTTGGCCGCGACAACGAACTCTTGAGTCAGCAACAGCTCGCCGCCATCAAGGGCAAGGCGGTGCTAATGAGCCTGAAATTCGCCGACAAGTACTACAACAAGTACAAGATGCACCTGCTGGAGCAGGCCGCCCACGACGTCATCGGCGTGGTGAGCCTCGGCCTGCAGGAGCTCTCGGCGCGGGATCCGGCCAAGGCGCTGGCGCTGCTGCAGGCGCCAGAAGGCCCCATCAAGCCGTTCCAGAAGGGCTGGTCGATGCTCATTACCGTCAGCCCCAAGCAGGCTGGCAACAGCCTCTACGGTGACGTGGATGCGCGCCTCTTGGACAAGATCTCGAGCCCGCCCGATGTGGAGGAGTGGCAAGGGTGGCAGGAGTACGAGAAGGCGCTGACCGAGCACAACAAGAGCCGCCTGATGGAACTCATCGACCAGCACTTCTTCGCCTGCGAGAGCGACCACCCCACCATGGAGGACAAGCTGGCCGAAGCGCTGCTCTACCGCATCCTCTGCGGCAAGGGCAGTGGCGCCGCCCCGCTCAAGGTGAAGCAGGATCTCAAGCGCAAGCTGGCGCGGGAGATTGAGCTCGACGAGGGCTGGTACGACACCGACTACCTCGCCGCCCAGCTCGCCCTGATGCTGAGCGCGCTGCCTGCCGACATGGCCGCCGCCCTGCGTCAGGAGCTGAGCCCGGGCTTTGTGCCCAACCTGCTGCACACCCTCGGCTTTGTGCGCCAGTACCAGCTGCTGCAAAAAGAGAACGCCTCACCGGAGAAGCTCGACAACGTCGAGATGCGCGCCGGTCTCAAGCACCCGCTGCTCGGCTGGCCGCTCTACCACAACTTCTAGAGCGCGCTTCGCCGCCTCTTTTGTTGCCCCCCATGTGGGATGACCCAACGCCCGGCCCGCCGGGCGTTGTTTTATCTACGTCATCAGCCCCCACGATTGACGTAACAAATCGGGATGCAACCAGTTCAGATGGCTTCATTCAAACCTTTTTCGCAGCTATACTGCGCCCCTGATTCAGGGCTGAATAAACCGGTCATAATACAGGTCAGATTTTTATGCTGCTGCCACTTTTAATGCTTATCAGCGCCAATACTCCGCTACTGTCAGATACCCGCCTTTATCGAGAAGTTGCCAATAATTGTAAAAATGTAGATTTGGAAAATTGGCAACATCCGACCAGAAAGGTATTCCTGGAACGAGGCGTTATATTAAAAAAAGTCGAGTTATGTAACGATGGTAAATATCCAATCTATCATGTTCGACTCCCGTATGACCCGGCTGGTCAGACTCAAGATTATTTCAACCCACTCTATGTGGCCATGTACGGAGCCAACGGAAAATGGCCATATGCCATGGTCGATGAGGAAGGGACTATTGTCTATATGACCTATCGGAAAGGTTCTATTATCACACCGGACTACGAGCTTTTCTCACCATAATCAGATTTTATCTCTGAGGGAAATACTCAAAGCATGCAAAGGAAATATATTTTCATACAAGATAGCATCACGACTCCCGGCCCCAAAATGCTCTGATTGATATATTATCAGACTATCTTAAGTCACCTATCTGCCGAAACTAATCTGTACCACGTTATTACAACAAGAATATATATTAGCCCCTGCGATGAAACGCTCAGAAATTCCCCACACCATCAGGTTCTGAGCAAGCCCTCATTTTCAATATTTATTCACTCAAACAGTGAAACTGAATAAATAAGCTGCCACTCAACATGTTGGCGGCGATGGCGAAAGAGCAGCCAAAAGCGGGATGGCGATCTCACTATCAAATCAGATCAGGCCAAAAAAGGTTCCATTCAACCCCACCCACTCTGATGCCTATCCAGCCAGCGCCAGCTTCTCAGCAGTCAAAACCGCATAAAAAACCGGAATAGATCAATAAAAGACAATTAATCTCGCCAGATTAAATTTCAGGTATGGCTATTTGCACCGCTTGGCCGCTAAATGACAGACCGGCCTTCAGACCAGCATGGAAGCGCACAAGGCTAGCCGGCAGCAGACCGGTACGCTCTCAGGACGAGTTATGATTTTCTTCTCTCACAGGAGACAGACCGTGAGCGCTTCGAATCAACACCCCACCATTCCCCCCGGCTCCGGGGCGCTGTTCTTTATCCAGACCTTCTCGACCCTGGGGTTTGCCGTGCTCTACTCGACGCTGGTGCTCTACGCCACCAAGCGACTCGGCTTCAGCGAATCCCAGGCCAACGCCATGATGGGGGTCTTCGGGGCCTTCAACTATGGCCTGCACCTGTTTGGCGGTTATCTCGGCGGGCGCTACCTCAGCAACCGCAACCTGTTCGTGATGGGGATGGTGCTGCAGGTGATCGGCTGCTACTTCATCGCCGAGATGGGGATCACCGGCCTCTACTGGGGGCTCGCCATGTTCCTCACCGGCAGCGGCCTCAACGTCACCTGCCTCAACATGATGCTGACCCAGCGCTTCGCCCCAGATGATCACCGCCGCGAGAGCGCCTTCCTGTGGAACTACGCCGGCATGAATCTGGGCTTCTTTATCGGCTTCACGGTGGCGGGCTACTTCCAGCTCACCGAGGATTACCGCACCCTGTTCCTGTTTGCGACGCTGGGCAACATCATCGCCATCATCGCCACCTTCGCCTGCTGGCCCATTCTGGCGGATATCAGCACCCCGCTGCGCCATGTCAAAGGGAGCGGCTTCTACCGCCGCATGCTGGCCGGGATCGCCATTCTGGCCATGCTGGTACCGGCGCTGCGTCTGCTGCTGACCCACGCCAGCTTCAGCGGCAGCTTCGTACTGATCCTGGGCGCCGTAGTGCTGGTACTGCTCTGCGTGATGACAGCCCGCCACCCAGACGCCGCCGAGCGCAGCCGCATGGTGGCCTACCTGATCCTCGCTCTCGGCTCCCTTATCTTCTGGTCGCTCTACCAGCTGGCGCCCATGGGGCTGATGCTCTTCTCCGAGCACAACATCAACCTCAACGTGTTCGGGCTGCGGGTCGCCCCCCAGTGGATCCAGAACATCAACACCCTCGTCATCGTCATCGGTGGCCCCCTGATGGCGCTGCTGTTCAAGCGACTGCGCGAACAGGGGTGGAATATCGACATCCCCTCCCAGTTTGCCGCCTCCCTGTTCTGCATGGGGCTCGGCATGCTGGTGCTGCCGCTCGGCATCCATCTGGCGGGGGCCGACGGGCTGGTCGCCTTCAAGTGGATCGCCATCAGCTATGTGCTGCAGAGTTTTGGCGAGCTGCTGATCTCCCCCATCGGCTACGCCATGATCGGCAAGCTGGCCCCCGCCAGCCTGCAAGGCTTGATGATGGGCTGTTGGATGATGGTGACCGGCGTCGCCTCGGTGCTGGCGGGCTATGTCTCCAGCGCCATGCCGCAGAATATCGGCAGCTCTCCGGTGGCCACCAACCCGGGCTACAGCTCGGTGTTCAACATGCTCGGCTGGGGCTCACTGGCGGGCGGCGTGGTGTTGCTGCTGCTGGTGCCCCGCCTGCGCCAACTGATCGCCTCGAAAATTGCTCCGCCACCGGCGGCGACAGCCATTCCTGTCTGACCGGGTTCGGGCCAGCCATTTCAGTGGCCCCTGCCAGCGCGAACGGTTGAATCCGCGACACAGCTGATAGTGCAAGGGGCCCCGCCATCATGGAT
>NZ_JBFODO010000044.1:0-86982 GCF_040908365.1 Aeromonas sp. R2-4 | reverse complement strand
CTTCTCGTTTGGTGGGATGGATGACTCATTTCAGGTTGCCCACCTGGCGCTCGCTGTGGCGTTTGCCCTATTGTCAGCGTCCCCTCACCCTAACCCTCTCCCAAGGGGAGAGGGAACCAGCGCCTGCCAACCTGTAGCCGTAGCTGTCACCCTTAGCTATCACGCCATACCACGGTCACTATCAATGGCTGCGATCTCCCCTCCCTTCTCCCACTCTTTGCCATAGATAAGGGAAGAAAGGTCGGGGATGAGGGGGAGCAAACCACCGACAAGCAGCAGAGCGTGAAATCAAGCAGGAACGCGTAGGGTCGATTAGCGAAGCGTAATCGTCCGCACCGCAATCTCGGTTGTTATGGACAAATGAGATCCGTTGGTGCTCCAGCTGAATTACGGCAGTTCGTCTGATTACGCTTCGCCAAGCAAACCTATGGCCACATATAACTATCTAAATGACTTTACCACTCGATATGTTATTTTTTGATTATCAGCAGCAATCACTTCAACTACAGCACCTTTATAGCCGATTTCTTGTGATTCACCTAAATCATACTCGACATCATTATTAAATGCAGGGCGAGCAATGTCATTGCTAGTTTCACGATACCCTATATTTATTTTATTTCCGACCTTACCACTATAAATCAAAGTTTGCTGAAATGATGCAGAGTTAACAGAAGAAACTTTCTTTACTTCAAAATTTGCAGCATAGCAAGAATACATACCGAAAACCGTAATAACACATAATTCATTTGGATTATTTTTCTTCACCCCAAGTGCTTGGTACGGATCGGCGAAAGGATTTTGCATAACAATTCGCCCTTCTCTGGCAGCTGTTTTAAATACATCAGCTGTATTATTAGAACCTAGCTTGTCGTAAGTTCCACTTGGTATGTCATAAGCTACACCATCTATAGCGTTTTTAAGTACAATGGCCTCCCCCTCAACAAGAATTCCTTTTGACATCATACTATCACCCACATATGCAGTATTAACCTGACCAAGTGGAGGAAAATCCACTAGAGTGGATTTTGATGATGTACTTGGGTCATAAGATACAGCACAACCACTCATAAGTGATGTTAAAACTATAAAAAGTAGACATTTTTTCATATTTGACTCACTAATTTTAATTACAAAACACCAAAATAACACATCTATCAATTAAGGTGTGTGATAAAGATCATTTTGTTGCCTGAAACGGCTATAAAATAACAAACATTAATGCCTGCAATATAAATGATATAAGTCACAGAATCTCATCTTTCAACTCTGATAATATTACTAACGCCAACTAAACACATAAACCTAGCTTAAGTGAGTTTACTATTTATGAAAAAAATGATGATTATATTATTCTCAAGCATCCTTCTACTAATTCCCCCTGTCTATGCCAAAAACTGTAAAAAGGGGCAGCCATGTGGAAACTCATGTATTTCATGGGGTAAAACTTGCCATAAAAACACCTATACTTACTCATCTCCGATAGAAAATAAGAAAACAAGCAAAAAACCTGCCCCTGCATCTACAAACGTATTGGTAAGGTATGTTATTCCTAAAAAATTGAACGTGCGTACATCACCAAGTATCAAAGCCAATATAAATACATCTCTTTCAAAAGGGGACTTTGTTTTATTGTACCGCCAAGAAAATCAGTGGGCATATATTAGCAAGAGTGGCGTATATGGATGGGTCAGCAAAAAATATCTCTCTTCATCTCCCGTGAATTAATTCATCTTAAACAGAAAGGGCGCTTTCGCGCCCTTCTATATTAATTACCCTTCCTGATTTTCCCCGGCTACCGGTTCGGCACCAGCAGCGGGTTCAATCTCGATGCGATCGACCCGCTGCAAACCGCGGGGCAGCTTGGCGCCGCGACGGCCGCGCTCGCCGCGATAGTAGTCGAGATCAGAGGGTTTCAAGGTCAGCTTGCGCTTGCCGGCAAACAGGGTGACCGACTGGCCCTGCGGGATGACAGCAGCCATCACCACAAACTCCTCCCGTGCTTTCACCCGAGCCGACGGAATGCTGATCAGCTTGTTGCCCTTGCCCTTGCCGAGCACCGGCAAGGTATTGAGCGGGAACAGCAGCATGCGCCCTTCGTTGGAGATGGCCATGCAGAGATCGGTCTCCGGCGAGCCGATCTTCTGGGGTGCCATCACCTGACCCCCTTCCGGCACGGTGAGCAGCGCCTTGCCGTTCTTGTTCTTGCCGATCAGGTCGTCATAGGTGCAGACAAAGCCGTAACCGGCGTCGCTGGCGATCAGATACGGCTCGCCCTCGTTGCCCATCACCAGATGGCGCACCTCTTCCCCTGCCCCCAGCGCAAAGCGGCCGGTGAGCGGTTCGCCCTGACTGCGCGCGGATGGCAAGGTGTGAGATTCGAGGGCGTAGGTTCTCCCCAACGTGGAGAGGAACACCGCCTGCTGGTTGCTGCGGCCACAGGCGTGGGCCAGATAGCTGTCCCCCGCCTTGTAGGAGAGCCCCTCGACATCCACGTCGTGGCCCTTGGCGGCGCGCACCCACCCCTTGTCGGAGAGGATGACGGTGACCGGTTCGCTGGGCACCAGCTCTTTCTCGGTCAGCGCCACGGCGGTAGCCCGCTCCACCAGCGGGGTGCGGCGATCGTCGCCGTACTTCTCGGCATCGGCCAGCAACTCTTTCTTGAGCAGGGTGTTGAGGCGACGCTCGGAGCCCAGGATCTGCTCCAGCTTGTCGCGCTCTTGCGCCAGTTCATCCTGTTCGGCGCGCAGCTTGAACTCTTCGAGCTTGGCCAGATGGCGCAGTTTCAGCTCGAGGATCGCCTCGGCCTGGGTCTCGGTAATGTTGAAGCGCTCCACCATCACCTTGCCCGGCTCATCCTCGGTGCGGATGATCTCGATCACCTCGTCGATGTTGAGGTAGGCGATCAGCAAGCCTTCGAGGATGTGCAGGCGAGCCAGCACCTTGTCGAGACGGAATTGCAGACGGCGACGCACGGTCTCGCGGCGGAACTGGATCCACTCGCTGAGGATGGTCTTGAGGCACTTCACCTGCGGCCGGTTGTCGAGGCCGAGGATGTTGAGGTTGACCCGGTAGTTCTTCTCCAGATCCGTGGTGGCGAACAGGTGGGCCATCAGCCCCTCCACGTCCACCCGGTTGGAGCGCGGCACGATCACCAGACGGGTCGGGTTCTCGTGGTCAGATTCATCGCGCAGATCGGTGACCATCGGCAGCTTTTTCGCCACCATCTGGGCGGCGATCTGCTCCATGATCTTGGCGCCGGAGGCCTGATGAGGCAGCGCTGTGATGACGATGTCGCCATCCTCCTCGCTCCAGACCGCCCGCTGCTTGATGGAGCCCTTGCCGGTCTCGTAGATTTTGCGGATATCGTCGCGCGGGGTGATGATCTCGGCGTTGGTCGGGTAGTCCGGCCCCTGAATGTGCGCCATCAATGCATCGAGACCCGCATTGGGGTTGTCGAGCAGCTCGGCACAGGCGTAGGCCACTTCCCGCGCGTTGTGGGGCGGGATATCGGTCGCCATGCCCACCGCGATACCGGTCACCCCGTTGAGCAGGATGTGCGGCAGGCGGGCGGGCAGCACCACCGGCTCCTTCATGGTGCCGTCGAAGTTCGGCGTCCAATCCACTGTGCCTTGGCCGAGCTCTGAGAGCAGCAGCTCGGAGAAGCGCGACAAGCGCGCTTCGGTATAACGCATGGCGGCGAAGGATTTGGGATCATCCGGCGCACCCCAGTTGCCCTGACCGTCCACCAGCGGGTAGCGGTAGGAGAAGGGCTGGGCCATCAGCACCATGGCTTCATAACAGGCGCTGTCGCCGTGGGGGTGGTACTTACCCAGCACGTCACCCACGGTACGGGCGGACTTCTTGTGCTTGGAGAGCGCCGACAACCCCAGTTCGCTCATGGCGTAGATGATGCGCCGCTGCACCGGTTTGAGGCCATCGCCAATATGCGGCAAGGCCCGATCCATGATGACGTACATGGAGTAGTTCAAGTAAGCCTGTTCGGTAAAGGTGCGCATTGGCTGGCGCTCTACCCCGTCCAGACTGAGCTCGATAGCATCACTCATATGTTTTTCTCTTGCTATGGCGCGCCCCTGGAGGGCACGCCTGAAATGCGGGTCGGCAGGTGACCGACGGCTTAGATGATGGCGAGGTTACCCTTCTCTTCGAGCCATTCGCGGCGATCGCTCGCCCGCTTCTTGGCCAGCAGCATATCCATCAGCTGCAGGGTCTCGTCAGCCGCATCCCCTTCGCTCTCTCCTGCCGGCTCCATGGTGAGCTGCACCAGGCGGCGGGTGTTGGGATCCATGGTGGTTTCCCGCAGCTGTTTCGGGTTCATTTCGCCCAAGCCCTTGAATCGGGTCACCATCACCTTGCCCTTCTTCTTCTCGGCTTCGACCCGCTGCAGCACGCCGTTCTTCTCGTCCTCGTCGAGGGCGTAGTAGACCTCTTTACCGATATCGATCCGGTAAAGCGGCGGCATGGCGACATACACATGGCCCTTCTCCACCAGCGTGCGGAAGTGCTTCACAAACAGGGCGCAGAGCAGGGTGGCGATGTGCAGACCGTCCGAGTCCGCATCCGCGAGGATGCACACCTTGCCGTAGCGCAGGCCACTGAGGTCGTTGGAGTCGGGATCGAGCCCGATAGCGACCGAGATATCGTGCACTTCTTGCGAGGCGAGCACCTGACCGGCCTCCACCTCCCAGGTGTTCAGGATCTTGCCGCGCAGCGGCATGATGGCCTGAAACTCGCGATCCCGCGCCTGCTTGGCACTGCCACCCGCGGAGTCACCCTCCACCAGGAACAGCTCCCCCTGCATGGGGTCGGCGCAGTTACAGTCAGTCAACTTGCCGGGCAGCGCCGGGCCCTGGGTAATCTTCTTGCGCACCACCGTCTTGGCGGCACGCATCCGGCGCTGGGCGCTGGAGATACAGAGCTCGGCGATCTGCTCCGCCAGCTCGGTATTGCTGTTGAGGTAGAGGCTGAAGGCATCCTTCACCACGCCGGAGACAAACGCCGAGCTCTGACGGGAGGAGAGGCGCTCCTTGGTCTGACCGGCGAACTGCGGATCCTGCATCTTGATGGAGAGGATGTAGGCGCAGCGATCCCAGATATCTTCTGGAGTGAGCTTGACCCCCCGCGGCAGAAGGTTGCGGAACTCGCAGAACTCACGCATGGCATCGAGCAGGCCCTGACGCAGGCCGTTGACGTGAGTACCGCCCTGCGCGGTGGGAATGAGGTTTACATAGGATTCGGCGAGACATTCGCCCCCTTCCGGCAACCAGCAGAGCGCCCAGTCCACCGCCGATTGTTCGGAGCTGAACGAGCCGATAAAGGGCTGCTCCGGCAGGCAGGTGTACTGCTTGACCGCGTCGACCAGATAATCCTTGAGGCCATCTTCGTAGCACCACTCCAGCTTGATGCCGGTGTTCTTGTCGAGGAACTTGATGGTGAGGCCGGGGCAGAGTACCGCTTTCGCTTTAAGCAGGTGCTCCAGCTTGGTGACCGAGAACTTGGGCGAATCGAAGTAGCTCGCCTGCGGCCAGAAGCGCACCCGGGTGCCGGTGTTGCGACGGCCGCAAGTGCCGGTGATGGTCAGCTCCTGCACCTTCTCGCCACGCTCGAAGGCGATGTCGTAGACCTGACCGTCGCGACGCACCGTCACCTCGACCCGATCGGAGAGGGCGTTTACGACCGAAATACCCACCCCGTGCAGACCGCCGGAGAACTGGTAGTTCTTGTTGGAGAATTTGCCGCCCGCGTGCAGCTTGCAGAGGATCAGCTCCACCCCGCTGACGCCCTCTTCCGGGTGGATATCGACCGGCATGCCGCGGCCGTCGTCGATCACTTCGAGGGACTGGTCTTCATGCAGGATCACCTCCAGACTGCGGGCGTGACCTGCCAGCGCTTCATCGACGCTGTTGTCGATGACCTCCTGGCCGAGGTGGTTGGGCCGGGTGGTGTCGGTATACATGCCGGGGCGGCGACGCACCGGCTCAAGGCCATTGAGGACCTCAATGGCATCCGCATTGTATTGAGTAGACATGGAGGGCCTTGCGAATTGACGTTTGGGGAGAATCTTACTCGTTGGGAGGGTATTGGACAAACTTGGCTGCGGGAAAGGGTGATCCGGAGGGGATTGTTCCCCTCCGGAGGCTGTTTCAGCTCCCTTCGGCCGGGCCCGGCAGCGCCTGTTGCAGTTGGGAGAGCGAGCTTTGCAGCCGCCACACCATGCCTGCCAGCTCTCGCGCCGTGCCATCGCCATGGTTGGCCAGCCCCTGACTGATCCGCTGCAGCTCGGCCAGCGTGCGGTCGAGGGAGGCGTGCTGCACCCCCTGCTCGGTGAGGATCCCCTTCAGGCTGCGGATACAGTTGTCACGCACCAGATAGAGGGGGTGCTCGTCACCGCGCCACTGGCGCAGCTGCCAGACGATATGGCTGCAGTTGAGCAGCACCACGCCCCAGCGCAGCACCCAGAGGCGGGCGGTCTGATCCTGACTCTGGCCGAGCTGGCTGATGCAGTGGTAGATCAGCGATTCGAACTGGCTCTCGCTCTGGCGCGGGGCCGGCTCCAGCTGATCCATGAAGTGGCGGCGCAGGGAGCGGATAATCCGGCGGCTCTTGCGCCGATCCGAGCTGGGTCGCAGCAGCTGAAACGCCAGCGCGGCGCTCATCACCCCCAGCATCTGGGCGAGGCTGCTGTTGATGAACTGCTGATAGTCGTAGCTGGGCGGATTGGTGATGGCGAGAAACGAGCCGAGCAGCACGATCATTTGGCCCCAGAGGCCCGCCTGCCGCACTTGCTGCTGTTTGCAGAGCTGCATGGTGAGCAGCGCCGGAAAGAGCAAGAGACAGAAAATCCAGAAATCGTCGATGCGGATCATCAGGCCGAACTTGACCGCAAAGCAGATGAGGCTGAGCAGCAGGATCGCCCTGAGCATGGTGTTGGCCCCCTGAGCCGGCGCCGGGGTCGCCGAGTAGAGCACGCAGCAGATGGAGAGCATGGTGAGCGCCGAGCTGCCCGCATCCCACTGACTGTTGATCCAGAAGGTGCAGCCGAGCAGCACGCAGAGGAAGGTACGCCCGCCGTTATAGGCGGCCTCCAGCGTGTCGGTATGGCTGGTGAGGGAGGTGTGACGGGGCGGCGCCGGCCACTCCTGATCGTCGTAGCGGGTCAACCGGTCGAGCCAGCGCTGACACTCCAGATAGCTCCAGCAGAAGTGGCGCAGCCGCAGCAAAAAGGTGCGCCGTCGATAATCATGCTCGCTGGTCGGCATCAGGGGAGCCAGCAACCTCGCAACCCGATACTTGTCGCACTCCGGCTTGCCAAGCTCGATCAGCAGGGTGGCGAGCAGCGCCTGAATGCCCTCCGGTTGTTCCGGCCAGTTGTGCAGCATGCGCCGCTGGCTGGAGATAAGGCTGATGAGCCGCAGCTGGCGATGGAGCAGGAAGTTGAGCAGCCGGTTCTGGCGCCGCAACCGATGATGGCTCCAGACAGCCTGAATGCGCAGCACGTTCATGGTGAGGATCTGGCCGATCAGCCCTTCGTGGGAGCTGCGCACCTCGGGCGTCATCTCCCCCAGCCAGAGCAGCTGGGCATGTTCCAGCAGGCGGGCTTGGCTCTTTTGCAGCGACTGCAGCAGAGTTTCGCTGTCCGAGGTGCTGGGCAGGATCATCATCATCAGACCGCCGCAGAGGATACCGATGATCACCTCGCTCACCCGCGCCTGGGCAATATCGAAGATATGGTGGGGATCCGCCACATTGACGCAGGAGAAGGCGATGATGGCGGCCGTATAACCACCGAGGGCAAAGGCGTAGGAGACGTTGTTCTGATAGTGGTTGGAGATGTAGGTACACAAGCCCAGCCAGAGGGCGATAAGGAAGCTGAACAGCCAGGGATCGCTGATGCCAAGACCGGTGATCACCACCGCAGCCATCGCCCCCATCAGGCTGCCAACCACCCGTCCCAGACTCTTGCTGATCACCCCGCCCACGGTGGGAAAACTCACCACGGCGGCCGAGCTCATCGCCCAGTAGGGGGAGTCGAGCTGCAGCACGAAGGCCAGCCAGAGCGACAGGCACATGGCCAGCGCATTGCGCAGGGCATAGCGCCACTGCCCCCCTGTCGCCTTCCCCCAGGGGGTGCGCAGCCAGAACGACTCGCTCACCCTACTCGCCAATGGTGATGGTGCAGGTGGTGCCGGCGATCAGCGTCACGTCCGCCGGCACATCCAGCAGCTTGATCCGCACCGGCACCCGCTGGGCCAGCCGCACCCAGGGCACGTTGGGTTTGACGTCGATCAGCAGGCCGTTGCCGCCATCGACGCTCTGATCGTGGATGGCGCGCCCTATGCTCTCCACCTCGCCGCGCAACCGCTGCTCACCGCTGTAGAGCACCACTTCGGCCGGTTTGCCCGGCGCTATGTGGCCAAGCTTGGTCTCTTCAAAGTAACCCTGTACATAGAAGGAGTGAGTATCCACCAGCGCCACCAGCGGCACGCCGGCGCTGGCATAGTTGCCGACCCGGGTCTGCAGGTTGGTGATGTAGCCATCGCTAGCGGCATGTACCCGGGTCTTGGCCAGCGACCACTCCGCCTTCTCCAGATTGGCCTGTGCCACCTGATAGGCCGCCTGCATCGCCTGGGCATTGAGGCGCGCTTCGTCCATCGTCTCGGCTGAGATGACGCTGCGCGACAGGCCGCTGCGGCGGTTCGCCTCGTGCTCGGCCTTGTCGAGATCCGATTTCGCCTTGGCCAGCGCCGCCCGGGCATTATTGAGGGCGATGCGATAGGGCCCGGGGTCGAGCGTAAAGATCTCCTCCCCCGCCTTCACCAGCTGGTTGTCCTTCACCGCTATCTTGATGATCTTGCCCGACACCTCGGGGGTAATGCTGACCAGCTCGGCGCGCACCTTGCCATCCCGGGTCCAGGGCCCCTCCATGTAGTAGTTCCACAGCCACCAGCCCGCCGCCAGCGCCAGTGCACAGACCAGCAGGGTGGAGAAGTATTTAAGGGTCGCTAGGGGTGATTTAGCCATGTAACAGTATCCATAGAGCGCCGCTGACGGCGAGGATAAAGAGGGAGAGATCCATCAGCAGGGGATGCCAGACATCCCCGCCGTAGAGCCAGTCGCGCAGCAGATGGTGCACCGGCAGCCAGCAGAGCAGACCGAGCAGCACCGCCTTGAACAGCGGCGGAAAGAACAGAGAGGCACCCAGTACCAGATCCGGCAGCGCAGAAGGAATTGTCACAAACGAGCTCCCTGTTGGCAGTGAAGTTCAGAAGAGTCAGGCCATCCCCTGCCCCGGGCGAGGCAAAGTAAACAGGCCGCTAAAGATTAACACTGCCCCGCAGGGCGCAACAGGAACATATGAGCCCCTTTTGTTCAGACCTGTCGATCTGCTGGATGGTGCACGCCATCGCGCGTCGGCACCTCCCCCAGCTCGAACGGGTTCACTTCCTCAGATGTCAATCAAACAGGGTATCGCGCCGCCCCTGCAGCAAGTGCTCATGGAGGGTGCGCAACTGGGAGGCCACCACCCGATGGCAGGAGAGCGGGGGCAAGTCGTCGATGGGGAAGTACCCCGCCCCTTTGGTTTCATCGGTTTCGCACAGCAGCTGGCCGCCGGTCACCTCGCACAGAAAGAAAGCCTTGTGCGCGTGAGGCAGCTGGGGCGGATGAGGATGTTTTAGCTTGTCGAACAGGGCCAGCAGTTGCACCGCACGGCACTCAAGGCCGGTCTCCTCCACCACTTCACGCACCACGGCATCCGCCGGCGAGTCGCCGATATCGCACCAACCACCGGGCAGAGTCCAGCAGTCGTCGCTGCGCTCCTGTACCAGCAGGATATGGCCCGCATCGTTCTGAATGAAGGCCCGTACATCCAGCTTGGGGGTGGGATAACCGTTATCGAGGGCAATCCAGTCGCTGATGGCTTCCGGCGCCAGCTCGCTCTGGCTGGCAATAAGGGCCACTGTAGCCGCTCGCAGCGCCTCGAAACGGCCGATATCGAAGGGATCTTTGGAGTAGGTGAGGCCCGCTTGCGCCGTGGCCAGTACCTGTTCCAGAAAGGCGGCCAACGGCGGTTGCATGATTAAAGTCCGAGGAAACGGATGATCTGGGCGGGGTAACGCTCGAACGCGACGAAGGCGTGGTTGCCGCCGCACTCCAGCGAGAGGCGGGCAAAGCGGTATTCGTCCAGCGCCTTGCGATAGTCGAGCACCTCATCCCCCTGCTGTTGCAGGATCCAGAGTCGCTCCGGCGCCGTCACCGGTACCGCCAGTGCCCGCAGCTCATCCATATGTTCAGGCCGCAGTTCGTACTGCTCCCCGGTATAGGGATTGGTCTGGGGGCCAAGGTAGTCACAGAGCAGCTCGTGCGGGCGCACCGCCGGATTGATCAGCGCCGCGCGGCAGCCGTACTGCTCGCTCACCCGGGTCGCCATAAAGCCGCCGAGGGAGCTGCCCACGGCGCCGAGCTTGAATTCACTACCATAACGACGCTGCAGATCGGCAATGGTCTGTTCGATAGCCGCCCAGGCCGCTGCTGGCGTATTGGGTTGGGCCGGAATGATCACCTCGATATCCGGCCGGTTGGCGGCCACCCAGGCAGCCATCTGCTGCGCCTTGGCGGAGCCCGGTGAGGAGTTGAAACCGTGCAGATAGAGGAGAACCGACTTCATGGAATGCTCTCCTCAATAACCGGTGGCGTTGGGGTCGGGCACAAACTGTCCCACCGGCAGTCGCCACACCTCGCTGGCCACCCGCCCATCCGGATAGAGGGTCAGATAACGCCAGCCCGGGCCGGATTCATCCAGCGCGAAGCCGTCGGATAGCGGTTTGAACTGAATGCAGGTGGAGGGGCTGGCAATCAGCCGCACCCCGCGGTGCACCTCGTCAAACTCCTGATGAACGTGGCCGAACAGGATGGTCTTCTGCTGCGGATGACGAGCCAGCACGGCGAACAGGTCATCGGCATTCTTGAGATTGTGCTGATCCAGCCAAGCGCAGCCCACCGGTACCGCCTGATGGTGCAGGGTGATAAGGGCGTGGCGATCAGGATATTGACGCAGGGCACGGTCGAGGGCGGCCAGCTGGTGATCACCAATCATGCCGTGGGGTTTGCCGCGCACCTGGGTGTCGAGCAGGATCACCTGCCAGTGGTCGCCCACCAGCTGTTTGGATTCGCTGATCCCGGCGGCATGGAGATATTCGGTCATCAGCGGGCTGTCATCGTGATTGCCCGGCAGCCAGTAGATGGGGCGGCCAAGGGGCGCCATCATGGAGGCGAAACGCTGATAGGATTCCGGGCTGTGATCCTGCGACAGATCGCCGGTCGCCAGAATCACCTCGTAGGGGTGTTCATTGGCCTGCACCTGTTCCAGCACGGCGGCCAGACTCTCTGCGGTGCGCACAGCCAACAGCCGCCCTTCGGCACTCGCGAAGAGGTGGGTGTCGGTAATTTGCAACAGGCGCACACTGCCGTCCTGCGCCTGGGGGAGCTCTGTTTCCAAAATCACGCTTCTTTTTATTTGTTCAACTGGAGATATTGATCGGGCTGGTACCATGTCTGAGACAAAATTTTAGCCATTCGGCCAGAAACAGATTTACCTGCTCCTTTTCGTCCCGCTGGTGCATCTTTTTATTGGGATAATCATAACGTGGTTGCAAACGGGAAATCTGTTGCGCTGCACACACTTCCGCCATCCGCACATCATGATACAAACGAATCTCTATCTGAGCTTGTAAATATTCGGGCAATTCGGGGTTGTGCTGGCTCAGGATCACCTGATTGGTGAAGCGACTCTCGCCAATGATGGTGAGCTGGAACTGCAGATCGTTGCCGACCCGATAGCGGCGCTCGGCTCCCACCTCCCCATCTGGCGGCAGCAGTTTCATTAATGCCATATAGTTGACCTCGCAGGTTCTCTGCAAAGACATCAAATCCGGCACATAACGTTTGGTCCGGGATTGAACTAACGGCATCGCAAAGCTCCATCAATCAACACCCGTGAGTAGTTGACCTCGCAGGTACGCTGCAAGAACATCAGATCAGGCACATAGCGCCTGCTCTGTTGCAGAGTCAGCGCCACCTCAGCGATCCGCCAGCCAGCGGGCACGCAGCTCGCCATGGTTGAGGGCCAGCCACTGCAGGGCGATGACCGAGGCCGCATTGTCGATGCGTCCCTCTTTAAGCCAGGCGTAGGCCTGTTCGCGGCTCACCACGTGCACCCGGATATCTTCGCCCTCATCAGCCAGACCGTGCAGTCCCTCGGCCTTGCTGGCATCCACCTCGCCCACAAAGACCTCGATCCGCTCGGTGCTGCCGCCCGGGCTCACCAGATAGCTGATGGCATGCTCGCAGCGGGCAACCTCGATCCCGGCCTCTTCTACCGCTTCGCGACGCACCACCGCCTCGGCGGTCTCGCCTTCGTCGATAATGCCAGCCACCAGCTCCAGCAGCCAGGGGGTCGGGCTGGTCTCCATGGCACCGATACGAAACTGCTCCACCAGCACTATCTGGTCGCGCACTGGATCATAGGGCAGCAGCGCGGCAGCATGGCCCCGCTCGAACAGCTCGCGCACGATGGGTTGGTTCCAGCCGCCTGCAAATAACCGATGCTGCAAACGATAGACATTCACCTTGAAGAAGCCGTTATATCCTGCTGATTTTTCAATGATTTTCACATCATCGGCGGCGTAATGCCGATCTTGCGGCAAGGGTTGCTGCGACATCCGGGGCTCCCGTCAGCTTGACTTGTATCAGTTTGACCATAAAATCCGAGGAACATGAATGAACGTTCATTCACTCGGCGTGCCATGGTAATGAGGGGTGGATTTTAGCAGCCACAGACCATTTGGCTAGGCGCGCGGGGAGAAAACTGCGTCCGGTTCTTGACGTTCCCGTCACCGGACCTGAGACTCTTAGCATTAAATTTTGCTTATAGTAGAGTGATTAAGCTGCAATCAAGCTTGGTCGGTGACAATATTTGCCTCTCCAGCAACCAGTTTGGGTTACTACATAAGGTTAAAACGATCTATGAAAAGAACACTTTTGTCAGTCATGGTGTTGCTGGGCGTCAGTGCCGGTGCCCATGCCGAAAACCTGCTCGACATCTACCAGCAAGCCCAGATCAAAGACCCGCAGTTGCTGCAGTCCAAAGCCGTTCGCGACCAGGCCTTCGAGAAGATCAACGAATCCCGCGCCCCTCTGCTGCCCCAGGTCGATCTGGGTGCCGGGCTCAATTATCTGCAAAACAAGAACGATACCCAGAGCAATACCAACGCCAAGGGTGAAGTGACGCTGTCGCAATCCCTCTATCGTCGCAGTAACTGGGTCAATCTGGATATCAGCGAGAAGCAGGCTACCCAGTCTGATGTTGCCTACAACCTCGAAATCCAGAACCTGATGGTGCGCACCGCCAAAGCCTACTTTGATGTGCTCAAGGCGATGGATACCCTGGAGTTCGTCCGTGCCAACAAGGTTGCCGTAGAGCGTCAGCTGGAGCAAACCCAGCAGCGTTTCGAAGTGGGCCTGACCGCCATCACCGACGTCCATGAAGCCGAAGCCTCCCGCGACCAGGCGCTGGCTGACGAGATCAATGCAGAAAACTCGCTGGACAACAGCTACGAGACCCTGCGCGAGCTGACCGGTATCGATCACCGCAATCTGGACGTGCTGAACACAGATCGTTTCAGCCCGCAGAAGACCGCCTTCGGCTCCGACAAGTGGCTGGAGCTGGCGCTGGACAAGAACCTGCAACTGCACAGTGCCCGCATCAGCAAGGACATTGCCAAAGAGCAGATCGATCTCGCCAAGACCGGCCATGAGCCGACGCTGGATCTGGGTGCCGGACTGCAAACCAGCAATACCGATTACAAGCTGGATAGCATTCCGGGCGGCAATGACAATCAGGCCAATATCGGTCTGACCTTCAAGCTGCCCATCTACAGCGGTGGCGCCACCAGCTCCAAGGTGAAGCAGGCTCAATACAACTACGTAGCGGCCAGCGAACTGCTGGAGAAGAACTTCCGCTCGGTGCAGAGCACAGTGCGCTCCTCCTACAACAACGTGAACGCCAGCATCGGCTCGGTGCGCGCCTACAGCCAGTCTGTGGTCTCCGCCGACAGCGCCCTGAAGGCGACCGAAGCCGGTTACGAAGTGGGTACCCGTACCATCGTCGACGTGCTGGACTCCACTCGCAAGCTGTACGAGGCCAAGCAGAAGCTCTCGGAAGCCCGTTACAACTACATTCTCAATATCCTGAGCCTGAAACAGGCTGCCGGTATTCTGGAAGCGCAGGATCTGGTGGAAGTAAACCAGGGCCTGATGCCTGCCACGGCAAAAGCCAAAGGCTGATAGCCGCTATCGGACATGAAAAAGGCGACCGCAAGGTCGCCTTTTTGTTATCCGTATTTCGGTCGGATTGCAGCCGCTGATAGTGAGCCCCGCCAGATTGCGGGGCCAGTAGCGCGTTAGCCGCGCTCGCGGATCGTCTTGATGATGTCGGTGGTGGAGCAGCCATCCTCGAAGTTGAGAACGCGCACCTCGCCACCATTGGCGGTCACTTCGGCGTAACCGGCGATATCTTCCGGCTTGTAGTCGCCGCCCTTGACCAGCAGATCCGGCAGGATCTCGGCGATCAGGCGCTGCGGGGTATCTTCACCAAATGGCACAACCCAATCCACCGCGCCCAGCGCAGCCAGCACCGCCATGCGGCGCTCGGTCGGGTTGACCGGGCGACCCGGCCCTTTCAGACGGCGAACCGACTCGTCGGTGTTGACCGCCACGATCAGGCGATCCCCCAGCTTGCCGGCGTTGGCCAGATAGGAGACGTGACCGGCGTGCAGGATATCGAAGCAACCGTTGGTCATCACTACCTTCTCGCCGCGCAGACGGGCGGCACGAACCGCCACTTTCAGCTGGGCTTCAGACATGACGCCAAAGCCGGTCTCCTGCTCGGTATAGAGGGCGTTGGCCAGCTCGACCGGGCTGACGGTAGAGGTACCCAGCTTGCCGACCACGATACCGGCAGCGGTATTGGCCAGTGCGCAGGCTTCGTCGAGGCTCTTGCCTGCCGCCAGCGAGGTGGCGAGGGTAGAGATGACGGTATCACCGGCACCGGTCACATCGTAAACCTCGTGGGCCTGAGCCGGCAGATGCAGCTCCGGCTGACCTTCGCGGATCAGGGTCATGCCGTTCTCGGAACGGGTGACCAACAGGGCATCCAGCTCGAAACGCTTGACCAGATCCAGCCCCTTGGCGACCAGCTCCTCTTCGCTCTTCACCTTGCCCACCACGGCCTCGAATTCGGACATGTTGGGGGTCAGCAGGGTGGCGCCGCGGTACTTCTCGAAGTCGGTCCCCTTGGGGTCGACCAACACAGGAATACCGGCGGCACGGGCGCGCTGGATCATGCCGGGCACGTCGTTGAGAGCACCCTTGCCGTAGTCGGAGAGGATCATCACGTCGCTGTTTGGCAGCGCCTGCTCAACCTTGCTCATCAGCAGGGTGGCATCGACGGAGTGGAAGGGCTCTTCAAAGTCCAGACGCAGCAGCTGCTGGTTGCGGGACAGCACCCGCAGCTTGGTGATGGTCGGGAAGTCGGCCAGACGAACGAAATCACAGGCCACCTTGACGCCAGCCATCTGGCCAGCCAGCGCATCGGCAGCCTCATCCTGACCGGTCAGGCCAAGCAGCACGGCATGAGCGCCCAGCGCAGCGGAGTTGAGGGCCACGTTGGCCGCGCCACCGGGACGCTCCTCAATGTGTTCAACCTTGACCACGGGCACCGGCGCCTCGGGGGAAATCCGACCGGTAGGGCCATGCCAGTAACGGTCCAACATGACATCGCCAACGACCAGCACGCGGGCTTTTTCAAAATCGGGCAGGGTGATCTTCATCTGTATCGACTCTCAAAACCTGAAAAATCAGCGGGCGATTTTATCACACTCTTTTATCCGGTGTAGAAAAAGCCGACCGCGGTTGCCGCCGCTGTCACGCTAACCAGACGCGGGTTACCCCTCTGACCAGCACACAGCCATTCGCCCCCGCCCCCCCTTTTCGGCTAGAATCCCCCGATTGTGTTTGCGAACAAGAGATTAGCCATGGCCCACGACAACGCTCCCCGCCTGGAGCCCCGCCTGTTTCATCCCCGTTACTGGGCCAGCTGGTTCGGCCTCGGCCTGCTCTGGCTGCTGACCCTGCTGCCGTGGCGTAGCCAGATGTGGCTGGGCCGTCAGCTCGGTCACCTTGCCGCCAAAGTGCTCAAGTCACGGGTGAAGATTGCCCGTCGCAATCTGGAGCTGGCGCTGCCGGAGCTGACTCTGGCCGAGCGCGAGAAGCTGCTCAAGCAAAACTTCGAGAGCGTGGGCTGCGCCGTATTCGAGGTGGGGATCGCCTGGTTCTGGCCAGACTGGCGGATGCGCAACCTGATGAAGGTGGAAGGGGAAGAGCACGTCATCGCCGCCATGGAAAAAGGTCAGGGCATGCTGCTGCTCTCCTGCCACTTCCTGACGCTGGAACTCAACGCCCGCTGTTTCGGGCTGGTACGCCCCGGCGTGGGGGTATATCGCCCCAACACCAATCCGGTGCTGGAGTATGCCCAGTACCACGGGCGCTGTGCCTCCAACAAATATCTGGTGGACCGGATGGATGTGAAGGGGATGATCAAGGCGCTGCGCAACGGCGACGCCCTCTGGTATGCACCGGATCACGACTACGGCAGCCACGCCAGTGTGTTCGTGCCTTACTTCGCGGTAGAGCAGGCGGCCACCATCACCGGCACCGCCACGCTGGCGCGGGTGAAAAATACCGTCACCCTCCCCTGCTACAACATCCGCACCAGCGAGGGTTACACCCTGCATATCGGGGCGCCGCTCGTCGACTACCCCAGCGGGGATGACATGGTCGATGCCGCCCGCGCCAACCGCGAGATTGAAGCCGCCGTACGCAAGGCGCCGGAGCAGTACATGTGGCTCCATCGCCGCTTCAAGACCCGCCCCTCCCCCGAGGATGCCGGCTTCTACTAAGCCGCAGCCCCGACAGGGCTCAGATCGCAAAAACCGACAAACCGCCTGCTGGCGGTTTGTTTTTATCTGCAGTCTGGCCTGCGCGGCAAACAAGCGCCCCGAACATCTGCCGCTCGATAGCATCCTGCATGTTGGCGCCCATTCCCATCAGCCAGCAGCAAAAGAGCCCTCATCACCGACCGTAAAAACTGAAAGCGGGTTACAAATTTATTGATTCATTGGTAAGCAATGGAGTGTTTCGATAGATCCATCGTCACTACCCGCTGATGAGTAATTGAGTGATTTGTCCCATTCGAATACAAAAACTGAATTTGTGATGCAAATCACCTTTGAACGAAGGAGCGGCAAAGCTGAACTGGTGATCTAAATCACAAAAAATGGTCATTCAAAACAGAAAAGATCGAAATGTAGCCGAATTACAGCATGGGAATGTGATGTGGGTCACTGGTTATGGAGGGGGTATCGCCGGGTATCTGAGAGCTGGATCACAAGACACCCCGTTTTCAGCCTAATTTGATCGCAAGCTGGTAGATTGAAGTTGCTTAGACGACCGGGATGGAGGTTCGGCAAAACCGGCCATCCCGACTACCACTTTTAATCAAACAGGCTTAAAACGGGGTCCCGACATGTTATCACCGGATACCAAAGTCAAGATACAGAATTTTGGACGCTTCCTGTCCAATATGGTCATGCCCAACATAGGCGCCTTTATCGCCTGGGGCTTTATCACCGCCCTCTTCATCCCCACCGGCTGGCTGCCCAATGAAACCTTGGCCAAGCTGGTCGGCCCCATGATCACCTACCTGCTGCCGCTGCTGATTGGCTACACCGGCGGCAAACTGATGGGCGGTGAGCGCGGCGGCGTGGTCGGTGCCATCACCACCATGGGTGTCATCGTGGGGACCGACATCCCCATGTTCATGGGAGCCATGATGGTCGGCCCGCTCGGTGGCTGGGCCATCAAGCGCTTCGACAAGGCGATGGACGGTCGCGTCAAGAGCGGCTTCGAGATGCTGGTCAACAACTTCTCCGCCGGCCTTATCGGCATGCTGCTGGCGATCCTCGCCTTCTTCGTGATTGGCCCCTTCGTCAAGGTGCTCTCCGGCCTGCTGGCCGGTGGTGTCGGCTTCCTGGTGGACAACCACATGCTGCCGCTCACTTCCATCTTCGTCGAACCGGCCAAGATCCTGTTCCTCAACAACGCTATCAACCACGGCATCTTCTCGCCGCTGGGGATCCAGCAGGCGACCGAGCACGGCAGCTCTATCTTCTTCCTGATTGAAGCGAACCCGGGCCCGGGCATGGGTGTGCTGCTGGCCTACATGGTGTTCGGTCGTGGTGCGGCCAAGCAGTCCGCGGCTGGCGCCTCCATCATTCACTTCTTCGGCGGCATCCACGAGATCTACTTCCCGTATGTGCTGATGAACCCGCGCCTCATTCTGGCGGTGATCGCCGGTGGCATGACCGGGGTCTTTACCCTGACCCTGTTCAACGCCGGTCTGGTCTCCCCTGCCTCACCGGGTTCCATCTTCGCCGTGTTGTTGATGACGCCGAAAGCCTCCCTGATCGGGGTCGCCCTCTCCATCATCAGCGCCACTCTGGTCTCTTTCCTGGTCGCCGCCGTGTTCGTTCGCGCCCAGCAGCCGGAAGCTGACGAGGCCGATGCCCTCGGTGAAGCCACTCGCAAGATGAAAGCCATGAAGGGCGGCAAGCCCGAAACCGCTGCGGCCAAGAAGCCGGGCGGCGAACTGATGGCGGTACGCAATATCGTGGTCGCCTGCGATGCGGGCATGGGCTCCAGCGCCATGGGCGCCGGCATGCTGCGCAAGCGGGTGCAGGCCGCAGGGCTCGATATCAGCGTCACCAACCGCGCCATCGATCAGCTCGACGATCAGGTGGACTGGGTCATCACCCACAAGGATCTGACCGAGCGGGCCCGTCGCCATGCGCCGAACGCTCACCATATCTCGCTCACCAACTTCCTCGACAACGGCCTCTATCAGGAGCTGGTACAGAGCCTGAGCCGCGCCGCCAACGATGATGTCGCCAACCCGCAACTGCTGGTGGCGGCCAACGACGACAGCTACGAGCCACAGGCAGCCGAAGTCTTTACCCTGAGCCGTCATGACGTGCATCTGGGACTGAAAGCGGACAACAAGGAGGCCGCCATCCTGACCGCAGGCCGACTGCTGGCCGAGCGCGGCTACGTGGCGCCCGACTACGTCAACGCCATGCTGGAGCGGGAACAGCTGGTCTCCACCTACCTCGGCGAATCCATTGCCGTGCCGCACGGCACCATCGCCGCCAAGGAGTTTGTGAAGCGTACCGGCATCGTCATCTGCCAGTACCCGGCCGGGGTCGCCTTTGGCGAGGCTGCCGATGAGGTAGCACGGCTGGTGATCGGTATCGCCGCCCGCAACGACGAACACATGCAGGTGATAACCCGCCTGACCAATGCACTGGATGAACCCGGTCTCATCGACCGGCTGGCCAGCACCACGGATCCCCAGGCCTTCCTGGATCTGCTGGGTGCCGAACAGGCTGCGTAATCATCTTTCATCGTCTTTGGTTCAAGAGGTTAATATCATGAAAACATTGCATTTTGGTGCTGGTAACATCGGTCGCGGCTTTATCGGCAAAGTGCTGGCGGATGCCAGCCATCAGGTCACCTTCGCCGACGTCAACGACACCCTGATCGATCAGCTCAACCACCGCCAGGAGTACAAGGTCCATGTGGTGGGAGCGGATCAGAAGCTGGACGTGGTGCGTAACGTGGCAGCGGTCAGTTCCGCCGGTCACGAGGTGATCGCCCGTATCATCACCGCCGATCTGGTCACCACCGCCGTCGGCCCCAACATTCTGGACAAGATTGCCAGTACCCTGGCCAAGGGGCTGCAAGCTCGCTTCGATGCCGGCAACCTGACACCGCTGAACGTCATCGCCTGTGAAAACATGGTGCGCGGCACCAGCCACCTCAAGCGGGAGGTACTCAAGTACCTGCCGGTCGCGTATCATGCCACGCTCGAATCCTGTATCGGCTTCGTCGACTCGGCGGTGGATCGCATCGTGCCGCCCGCCGCGGCTGCCAACGATGACCCGCTGGAAGTGACGGTCGAGAGCTTCAGCGAGTGGATCGTCGACCAGACCCAGTTCAAGGGGGAGCTGCCACAGGTAGCGGGCATGGAGCCCACCGACAACCTGATGGCCTTCGTCGAGCGCAAGTTGTTCACCCTCAACACCGGCCACATCGTCACCGCCTACCTCGGCAAGCTGCGGGGCTATCGCACCGTGCGCGAGGCGATCGAAGATCCGGTGATCCGCAGCAAGGTGCGCCGCGCCATGGAGGAGAGCGGTGCCGTGCTGGTGAAACGCTACGGCTTCGACCCGCGCCTGCACGCCGCCTACATCGAGAAGATCCTGGCCCGCTTCGCCAACCCCTATCTGGTGGACGAGATTGACCGGGTCGGTCGTCAGCCGCTGCGCAAGCTGGCGGCGGGAGATCGACTGGTGAAGCCGCTGCTGGGCACCCTGGAGTACGGCCTGCCCAACGAGCAGCTGCAGGAGGGGATCGCCGCGGCGCTCCACTATCGCAATGCCGATGACCCGCAGGCGGTGGAGTTGCAAGCCCTGCTGGCGGAGCTTGGCCCGGCCAAAGCGCTGGCCCGCGTCACCGGACTGGATGAAGAGAGCGAGGTGGTTCGCGCCATCGTCGCCCGTTACGAAACCCTGTAATGACCCTGCTTGCGGCGCATTCAGCCACCACTGATAGCGCGCCAAGCGCTTGAATGGCAAGGGAATGTGCCCCATATGATAGAAACCGGGAGAGAGGCCCACTCTCTCCCTGTCAGCTGGACCCAATGCACCTATGACCAAACACCAGGAAGATGAAGTACTGGAACGACTGAATGAGCAGGATGGCCCCCGCGGCTTCTTTCTCGAAGCCGTGACCATCCTGGAAGAGGCGGTCGACTCCCTGATGCGACGCGCGTTCCGTCAGGAGGAGTATGCCGTCAAATACGCCATCGAACCCCTGCTCAACCAGAGCGGCCCCCTCGGCCAGCTGGAGGTGCGCCTCAAGCTCATCTTCGCCCTCGGCCTCATCTCCCTCGAGCGCTATCAGGATATCGAAGCCTATATCAAGATCCGCGACTTTCTGGTGCGCGACCCCAAGGATTACCGCTTCAGCGACAAGCCGATCCGCGATCTGCTCGACCGCCTGCACGGGGTCAATCAGGGCGGCATGATGAAGCTGGAGCCCCCCGCCAGCGAAGAGGATTGGGCCTTCTACCAGATGCAGCTCAACCGGCTCGATCAGATGGTGCGCTCCGCACTGGTACTGACGCTGGCCGACTGTGTCGGCGAGCTCCACAAGGAGAGCCCCATCTAATCCGGCCCCAAGGCCACCCCATCACCACGGTTGGCGTCTGGCTGGCGCCCTGCACACCACCGCCAGCCACCATGACGCCGACTGTCGCACATCTCCCCATACCGGCCATGACGCACGCTCCTTTGGGTGTCAATCTGACCAACTTAGCCACTACACTAGCTCCATACTCACTGCCTGAATCGAGGTCTGCATGATTGCCCTCTCTCTGGCCGGGATCGCCCTGGTCTCCGTACTGGCCCAATGGCTCGCCTGGTCGCTGCGGGTGCCCGCCATCTTGTTTCTGCTGCTCACCGGCCTGACTCTGGGCCCGGTCAGCGGCCTGCTCGACCCCGATGCCCTGCTCGGGGATCTGCTGTTTCCGCTGGTCTCCCTGTCGGTAGCCATCATCCTGTTCGAGGGGGCGTTGACCCTTCATCTGGCCGAGCTCAAGGGGATCGGCAAGGTGGTGCGCAATCTCTGCTCCACCGGCATGCTGGTCAGCTTCGCCGTCATCGGCAGCGCCGGTTACTTCCTGCTGGGGCTGGACTGGCGGGTCGCCACCATGCTCGGCGCGGTACTGGTGGTAACGGGCCCGACGGTGATCGCCCCCATGCTCAACGTGATCCGCCCCACCCGGGAGGTGGACCGCATCCTGCGCTGGGAGGGGATCGTCATCGACCCTATCGGCGCCCTGTTTGCGGTGCTGGTGTTCGAGGCGGTGCGCCTCGGCAGTCAGGGGGATCTCATCGGCCACACCCTGCTGGCTCTGGCCAAAACGGTGGGGGTCGGCTCTCTGATCGGCGTAGTGGCAGGCTGGCTCACCACCCTGCTCATTCGCAAGGACTGGCTACCGGTCAGCCTGCACAAGTTCGGCGTGCTGGCGCTGGTGCTGGTCACCTTCAGCCTCTCCAACTGGCTGAGCCACGAGTCCGGTCTGCTGGCGGTGACCGTGTTCGGCATCTGGCTCGCCAATCAGGAGGGGCTGGATCTGGAGGAGGTGCTGGCGTTCAAGGAGGATCTCGCGGTCATCCTTATCTCCAGCCTGTTTATCCTGCTGGCAGCGCGCCTCGATCTGGCCCAGCTCTGGCAGCTCGGCCCCATGGTGCTGGCGCTGCTCTGCGTGGTGCAGTTCGTGGCGCGCCCGCTCTGTATTCTGGTCTCGACCTGGGGCTCGGATCTCTCCTGGCGAGCTCGCGCCCTGCTGAGCTGGATCGCCCCGCGCGGCATAGTCGCGGCGGCGGTCAGCGCCTCGTTCGCCATCAGCCTGCATCAGGCCGAGATCCCCGATGCCGACAAGCTGGTGCCGCTGGTATTTGCGGTGATCATCTCCACCGTGGTGTTGCAGAGCCTCACCTCGGCACCGCTGGCCAGCCTGCTCAAGATGCGCCAGAGCGCCCCCAATACCTGGCTCATCATAGGGGCCAACTCGGTGGCGCGAGCCATAGGCCGGGCGCTGGCGGATCAGGGGGTGCCAGTGCAGCTCTGCGATCCCGCTTGGGAGTTCTGCAAACAGGCGCGGATGAGCAACCTCCCCTGCTATTTCGGCAACCCCCAGTCGGAACATGCCGAGCTGCACCTGCCGCTCACCAGCATCAGTACCGTGCTGGCGCTCTCCCCCAACCGCCACAACAACGCCCTCGGGGTGCTGCACTTTGCCCACCTCTACGGTGAGGAGCAGGTCTACTCCCTGCGTTCCAGCGAGCAGCACGGCAAGGCCAACCGGGAGAGCGCCACCTTTCGCGCTCGCCAGAACCTGTTCGGCCCCGACATCAACTATGCCCGGCTGAGCGGCCTGTTGAGCCGGGGTGGCCAGATCAAGGCGACCCGCCTGAGTGAGGCATTCGACTGGGCCCAGTATCAGACCGCCAATCCCGGCGCCATCCCGCTCTTCATCATGGATGGCAAGGGCAAGCCCCAGATCGTTACCGGCCCCGTCACCCCGCAGGCGGGTGAGCTGCTGATCGCCCTGCAACCGCCCAGAGAACAGGGCGCCGAATGAGCGAAGCCAACCACAATCCGCTGATCGCCCCGCTGCTGGTGCTATTGCAACAGGCGGCGGGCAGCTACAAGGTGCATGAACTGATGGCTGCTCTGCGCCAGCAGGGGGCAATTCCGGTACTGGCCGACGATGAGCAGTTGCAGCTGTTTCGGGTCAACTTCCTGATCATGAACGCCCTCTACCAGTTGCAGGCCGAGCTCTGGCAAGAGGGATGGTGGCTGGTGATCAGCACCCTGGATATCCGGCTCGAACCGCTGGCCGAGAACCTACAAACCAACCACGGCTTTGCCCTTGGCGAAAATCTGCGTAGCTACTATCTCGACTGGCAGGTGTTCTGGCAGACCGACCGTGCAGAAGTTGAGGCCCTGCTCAACCGCTTCTGGCGCGCTTATGACGGGGGGGGGCACAAAGCCGAGGCGCTGGCCCTGTTCGAGCTGAATGAGGGGACGAGTCAGGAGATAATCCGCCGCCGCTGGCGGGAGCTGGCACTGCAACACCATCCGGATCGGGGCGGCAATGCAGAGACCTTTATCCGCATCCGCTGGGCATGGGAGGTCCTGCGGGGATGATCCCGTTGCCGCATATAAAGGGCAGGCATAGACTGGAGCTGGATATTCCCCACAGGAGAGCATCATGACAGTCAGTGAACTTCGTAAGCTCTATCAGCAACAGATCCTGCAAGAGGCCGAAATACTCCACGATGTGGCCATTCCCGGCTGGCTCATCGAATTCAGAGGCAAGGATGGCGCCCTCTACGAGCTGACCGACACCCTCGGCTGCCCGGTCAGTTTCGGCACCGTCGAGCAGGCCCGCGAACATCTGCATCAGGTGGCCGACTGCCCGGTTCAGGTGGAGCACCTCTACCGCTTCTTCGAACGCTAGCGCCACCCACCACACACTAAAAAGGCTCCCGAGGGAGCCTTTTGTTATTCCGGTTGCTTTCTATTCCGGTTGCAGCGGTTCCGCCACCTTGCCCTCCAGCTTCCTGACCGGCTTTTGCAGGATCAGGTTGGCCGGATAGGTTACCAGATCGCCGTTGTCATCACGTACCCGCACATAGAAGAGACCGATCTCGGTGATGACGCCGGTGACCGAATCATCTTTGTCGAGGATGCGGATCCGGTCGCCAATCTTGTAGGGGAAGGCAAAGAAGATGGTGATGCTGGCGGTGATGTTGGAGAGGATCGACCACTGGGCCACCATGGCGACCCCCAATACCGCAAAGAAGGAGGAGGCGAGCACCACCAGTCGGGAGAAGTCGAGCCCCCATACCCCGGCCAGCACCAGCAAGGTGGCGCAGCCGAGCAGGAAGTGGAACACATGGGCCACGTAGAGCACCCGGTTCTCGCTCACCTGCCTGCTCTGGCCAAGCGCCAGCAGGCTCTTGTGAATAAGCCGCCGGATCAGGGTATGACCCAGCAACAGCAGCAGGGTCAGGCCAATTGATTGCCACATGGGTTATGCCTCCTTACCACCAGCGCCGATGCTTGAGCCAGATAGCCAGCCCGCTTGCCAGCGCCACCAGCGAACCGCAGAAGACCCAGAAGGCGGTCGGATTCTCGGCACCGGGGATACCGCCGAGGTTGATGCCAAACAGACCGGTCAGGAAGCTGGCAGGTAAAAAGAGCAGCGCCATCACCGACATCTGGTAGGCGCGGCGGTTGGTCGCCTCTGCCATCAGATTGTTGATCTCGTCTGCCAGCACGGCGGTGCGAGCCACCCCGGCATCGAGGTCATCGAGCCAGCGCCGCAGCCGGTCGGCGATATCGAGCAGACGACGGCGGTCATCCTCATCCAGCCAGCTGATCTTCTCGTTGGCAAGGCGCGCCACCAGATCCCGCTGGGGGGAGAGGTAGCGGCGGATCATGATGAGCTGCTTGCGGATCAGCGCCAAGCGGCCATTGGCGGGCATGTCGCGCATCAGAACCATCTCCTCCAGATCGAGGATCTTGTCGTGCAGCTCCTCGACAAACTCCCCCGCCCGATCGGTCAGGGCATCGCAGATCTCCACCAGCCAGTCGGCCGGGGTATCGGCGCCGCCCCCCAGCTTGAGCTGGTTGAAGACATCCTGCTCGGAGAGCAGCGGACGACGACGGCTGCTGATGATGAGATCCGGGGTGATGAAGATGCGCAGCGCCACCATCTCTTCGGGCCTGTGATCCTTGTTGTGGTTGATGCCGCGCAGGATCAGCAGCACCGTCTCCCCCATCCGCACCAGCTTGGGACGATTGCTCTGGCCGAGCAGCGACTCCCTGGCCGCCTCGCTGAGCAAGGGGGTCTGCAACAGCCAGCGCGCCGAATCGGGATTGCCGTAATCCAGATGCAGCCAGCCGGGATGTGCCGCCGGGACTTCGCTTCCCGCCGTCAGCGGCGCCATGCCACCCTTGCCATCCAGGGTCAGGGCATAAATCACTTCACCGGGCACCCGATCCATTTCGTCTCCTTCTCGTTTCATGTGCTTGCCCCAGCTTACACCAAAGGTTGAGCCGACTCAGCCCCGCGCCGGGAAGGGGAGGCCTGTGTTAACATGGCCGCTCTCGTTTTCCATCTGCTTTCACTACAGGAAACCATGCCATGCCCATCTGGGTTGATGCCGATGCCTGCCCCATTCCGGTCAAGGAGATCCTCTACCGTGCCGCCCACCGCGCCCAGGTCGTCACTACCCTGGTGGCCAATCAGGGATTGCGGGTGCCCCCCTCGCCCTTCATCAAAACCCAGCAGGTGGAGAAGGGATTCGATGTGGCAGATCATGTCATCGCCCAGCAGGTTCAGCCCGGCGATCTGGTGATCACCGGCGATATTCCCCTCGCCTCCTGGGTGATCGATGCCGGTGGCGAGGCGCTCAATCCCCGCGGCGAGATCTACACCCGCGAGACCATCAAGGCGCGGCTCGGCATGCGCAACTTTATGGAAGAGCTGCGTTCAGCCGGCGTGCAGACCGGCGGCCCGGCCCCCTTCAATGCCGCCGACAAACAGCGTTTTGCCAACGCCCTCGACAAGTGGCTGGTCAAAGGCAAGCTGTAAAGAGACCCTAAAGGCGCCCAATATGGGCGCTTTTTCGCCGTAACATCCTGATTTTTAAAATAAGAGCTGACCACAACCGTCAGGCTGGTAAGATGCGCCGCCATCTTGTCCACGCCGTAATCATCATGACCGCCCAAGGGCACCTGCTCTTCTCCGTTACCTGCACCCTGATCGCCCACAAACTGCAGCTCACTCCGGCGCTGGCCGATGCCAGCCTGTGGCAGACCATCCCTGCCGCGCTGGCCAGCGCCCTGTTGCCCGACCTCGACCACCCCAAATCGGTGCTGGGGCAGCGCCTGCCGTGGATCTCGAAACCTCTGTCGCGGCTGTTCGGCCATCGCGGCTTCACCCACAGTCTGCTGGCGGTCGCCGCCGCTGTCTGGGGGCTGAACCAGAGCCTGCCGCCGGGCACCCTGCCCATGGGGGTCAAGGATGCGCTTATCGTCGGCTACCTCAGCCATCTGCTGGGGGACTGGCTCACCCCGGCGGGCATTCCGCTCTTCTGGCCCATCAAACGCCGTTACCGCCTGCCGGGCTGGCCGCTGCGCAGTGGCGGCGCCATCGAAACCGGCTTTTGCACCCTCACCCTGCTGGTTGCCGGCTGGTGGTGCGGCTGGCGGCTATGAGCCAGAAACAAAAAAGCCCCTGACGAGGTCAGGGGCCCAAGCAGTGGCGCGAACCACTAGAGGATCAGATCATGATGCCAGCGATAACGGCAGAGAGCAGGCTGACCAGGGTAGAACCGTAGACCAGCTTCAGACCGAAGCGGGAAACCATGTTGCCCTTCTCTTCGTTCAGCGCTTTTACCGCACCGGCGATGATGCCGATGGAGCTGAAGTTGGCAAAAGAGACCATGAAGATGGAGAGGATGCCGACGGTGCGCGGAGAGAGCTCGGCAGCCACCTTGCCCAGATCCATCATCGCCACGAACTCGTTGGTCACCAGCTTGGTCGCCATGATGGAGCCCGCTTGCAGCGCTTCACCACTCGGGATACCCAGGATCCAGGCGATCGGGTAGAAGAGGTAGCCCATGACGAACTGGAAGTTCACGCCAAATGCCATCTCGAACAGGTAGTTGATCAGGGCGATCAGGGCGATGAAGCCCACCAGCATGGCACCCACGATAACGGCAACGGTGAAACCGGCCATGATGTACTCGCCCAGCATCTCGAAGAAGTTCTCTTTCTTCGGGGTGTGGTGCTCGTCACCTTCGGCAATGGCCTTGATGTCGGTCACGGAGTTATCCGGCTCGTAGGGGTTGATCAGAGAGAGCACGACGAAGGTACTGAACATGTTGAGCACCAGCGCGGCAACCACGTAGCGCGGCTCGATCAGCTGCATGTAGGCACCGACGATGGACATGGATACAGTGGACATGGCAGTCGCAGCCAGGGTGTACATCTGCTTCTCGTTCAGGTGCGGCAGGATGTTCTTGAGGGCGATGAAGTTCTCGGACTGGCCGACGATCATCGAGCTGATGGCGTTGAAAGATTCCAGCTTGCCCATGCCGTTGATCTTGGCCAGCACGGTACCGATACCGCGGATCACCAGCGGCAGCAGACGGATGTACTGCAGAATACCGATCAGCACGGAGATGAAGACGATGGGCATCAGCACCATCAGGAAGAAGGAGAAGGCCCCTTCGTTGACCAGACCACCGAACACGAAGTCGGTACCCTGTTTGGCAAACTCCATCAACTTGGTGAAGCCGGCCGCGAAGCCCCCCACCACCGCCAGACCCACTTCGGAGTTCAGCATGAACCAGGCCAGCGCCAGTTCGACCACCAGCAGTTGGCCGATATAACGCAGCTTGATCTGTTTCCAGTTGTGGCGGTTAGCCAGCAGAGAGAGAGCGAGGACCATCACCAGTCCGAGCACAAAGTGAACGTATTCCATACCTGTAGCACCTGAGTAAATTGTAATTTTTGACCGGCGCCATCATAGACATTTGCACATTTAAAAATCAGATAGCCATCACAATCCCGCGCAATATTCTGGAGGCGGGATAATACAAACGTTTTTAAATTAATTGTGCAATGAACTGATATTAATCGCGCAACATGGAAATATAAATTCCTTTAAAAACATCGAACTGGGTAAGGTTGGCGCCGTTTTCATGTTCTTTGAAAATATTTCATCAGCATTTTTGCAACATTCCCTATGGCGCAATAACTACTCGTGGAATATTTTCCAGCCATTATATTAAAACACTGAAAATAGAAAACGTTTATCCGCAATAAATAATTAGATGAGTGTTTGAAAAATAGTCCTTATCGCATTGTCGGTGCTCGTCCGCGATCGGTTTGGCAACAAATGAACCTTTCATGGCCCCTCGTGGCCAGCCGTTCAAAAATCCGCCACATCCGGCGCCACATTCTGGTATGATGCGCGGCCTTAGCGCTCGCGCATCCCCGTTTTCTCCGAAATAGAGTCCTTTTGTGAACAACAGCGAATTTAGCAGCCTCAATCTCTCCCCCGCCCTGCAAGAGAACCTCACCAGTCTGGGTTACCTGCAGATGACCCCGATCCAGGCCCAGAGCCTGCCCCTGGTGCTCGATGGCAAAGACCTGATCGCCAAGGCAAAAACCGGCAGCGGCAAGACCGCCGCCTTCGGCCTCGGCCTGCTGGCCAAGCTCAACGTCAACCGCCTCGAAGTGCAGGCGCTGGTGCTCTGCCCGACCCGCGAACTGGCGGATCAGGTGGCTCAGGAGATCCGTCGTCTGGCGCGCGCCCTGCCCAACGTCAAGCTGGTGACCCTGTGCGGCGGCACCCCGACCGCACCGCAGTCCGCCACCCTGAGCTTTGGTGCCCACATCGCCGTCGGTACCCCGGGTCGTATTCTCAAGCATCTGGAGCAAGGCACGCTGGAGCTCTCCGGCCTCAAGACGCTGGTGCTGGATGAAGCGGATCGCATGCTGGACATGGGCTTTGGCGAAGATATCAACCGGGTCATCAGCTATGCCCCCCAGCAGCGTCAGACCCTGCTGTTCTCCGCGACCTATCCGGAAGGGATCGCCCAGATGAGCCGCGGCGTGCAGCGCAATCCGGTCGAGGTGAGCGTGGAGTCCCTGCACGAGGGGAGCGCCATCGAACAGAAGCTCTACGAAGTGCCTGCCGGTCAGCGCCTCGACGCCCTCACCTGGCTGCTGAGCCACTACCAGCCCAGCTCCTGCGTGGTGTTCTGCAACACCAAGCGCGCCTGCAACGACGTGGCCGACCATCTGGCCGCCAAGGGCTTCTCGGCGCTGGCGCTGAACGGCGATCTGGAACAGCGCGAGCGGGATCAGGTGCTGGTGCGCTTTGCCAACGGCAGCGCCACCATTCTGGTGGCCACCGATGTGGCGGCCCGCGGCCTCGACATCAAAGAGTTGGGCGCCGTCATCAACTACGAGCTGACCTATGATCCCGAAGTGCACGTGCATCGCATCGGTCGTACCGGTCGTGCCGGCCAGCAGGGTCTGGCCCTGAGCCTCTATCAGCCGAACGAGGCCCAGCGCGTCAACTTTATCGAAGAGTACCAGCAGGCTCCGATGCCGCTGGGTGATCTCGACAGCATCGGCCGCGACATCAAGCCGATCGCCCCGCAGATGGTGACCCTCTCCATCGATGCAGGCCGCAAGACCAAGGTGCGGGCCGGTGACATTCTGGGTGCCCTGACCGGTGAAGGCGGCATTGCCGGCGCCGACGTCGGCAAGATCCAGATCTCCGAGCAGTACTCCTACGTCGCGGTGAAGCGCAGCGTGGCGAGCGCCGCCCTCAAGCGGTTGCAGGAAGGCAAGATCAAGGGTCGCAGCTACCGCGCCCGCAAACTGGGCTAAGGTTTTTTGCAAGCCGTTAGCCAGACCACAGGCGCCTGACAGGCGCCTGTTTCATATCTCCGATGCCGCCATGCGGCAAGACAGGCACCATGACCCAAGCAATCCAAACCGATGTGAGTTGCCAGAACTGCGAAGCCTGCTGCTGCCGCCTCGAAGTGATGCTCTTTACCGATACCGGCGTGCCGGACCGTTATGTACTGGAACGGGATGGCGAGATACCGGTCATGCGCCGGCTGGACGACGGCTGGTGCGCCGCCCTCGACCGCAACACCATGATGTGCCGTATCTACGAGGTGCGGCCGCTGATCTGCCGTGAATTCGAAATGGGTGAACCCGACTGCGTTGACGAGCGGGACAAGTGGTTTATCAAGCTGGATTAACCAGGCTCCTCGAATACACTCACCACGATGATGTGCCCCATCCATGTACGAGGTGCGGCCGTTGATCTGCCGCGAATTCGAAATGGGTGAACCCGACTGTGTTGACGAGCGGGACAAGTGGTTTATCAAGCTGGAGTAAACCCGAGCCAACCAGAATGCGGGGTCGTCAAGCGCTCGCAGGTTCACAGGGAGCTGTGTTGAGCTGCTCCCCCAGCCACTGGATGGCCGCTGCCTCCTGCTCGAAGTAACGCACCGCCCGAAACTGCAGATCCTTGAAGATGTTATCCGCCAGATAGCGCTTGAAGCCCCCCACGAAGACCACCGCCAGAAACTGACAGCCGCTCTCGGCACACCAGCCAAACTGGCGACGAAAACGGGCCAGCACCTCGGGCCCGGCCGCTTCAAACTCGGTCGCGACCTCGACAATCCCCCAGGGGCCATCCATCAATCCGGCCAGTTCGTGACGAAAGCGCGCCTCATAGGCCATGGCACCAGCCAGATTGAAGGGGCCACTCGGGCGGCAGATCAGCATCTGGCCCCTGCGCTCCATGTCGAATTGCCCATGTGGCTGCATGACTGCACCCATTCCGTTACCACCACCATCGCCTGCAAATTGTTACCACAAGGTAATAATTTATAAGGAAAAGTCCAGCAGCAAACAGGCTTTCCCCAAAGCGTGATCATCCTATCCTGCAAACCGTCTACACCTCATGTTACCGACATCCCGCACTGAATCGATATCAAGATGTGCGATTGCAGTTAACGAAACGTTACTGCTATTATCCGCGCCGCCACAAACATTCCACCAACCGAAAGGTTTAGCGCCCCAACAAGGATGTGCAATGAAAAACAGGGACTCGAGTCATTACCAACGGATCTGGCGCTGGCACTTCTACGCCGGTCTCTTTGTCGCCCCTTTCCTGATCCTGCTGTCACTGACCGGGATCGTCTATCTGTTCAAACCCCTGCTCGACAACCTGATGTACCCCGAGCTGATGAAGGTCGCTACCGCCAGCCAGACCCTGAGTGCCGACCAGCTGCTGGCCAAGGCGATGATGACCATGCCCGATGCCAGCCTGCGTAAATACCTGCCGCCTGCCGCACCCGACCAGAGCGCCCAGTTCATCGTCAATCAGGGGGATCGCGAGCTGACCCTGTTTATGGACCCCGCCAGCGGCGCCCTGCTCGGCACCATGGACAACAAGTGGAATCTGCAAGCGGTAGCCCGCGCCCTGCACGCCGACCTGCTGCTCGGCACCACGGGGGATCGGCTGATCGAACTGGCTGCAGGCTGGGGGCTGGTACTGCTGCTGAGCGGCCTCTACCTCTGGTGGCCACGCAAGGGGCCTGGGGTGGGCGGCATCCTCTGGCCCAGGGTGAGCCAGCGCGGCCGTCTCTGGTGGCGGGATCTGCACGCCGTGGTCGGCTTCTGGGGCGCTGGTTTCCTGCTGCTGTTGCTGTTGAGCGGCATGACCTGGACTGGCTTCTGGGGCGATCAGTTTGCCGCAGTCTGGAACCGCTTCCCCGCCACCATGTGGAACGAGGTGCCCAAGTCGGCACCGCTGGCCCGCACTCTGAATCAGGCCCATGAGCAAACCGTCCCCTGGGCGGTTGAGAACACTCCCATGCCCAGCTCGCAGCCGGTTGATGAGGGGCACGATCACGGCGCCATGAACCACGGCGAGCACGAGGGAATGGTGATAGCCAGCCAGCGGATCCCGCTACAACAGGTGGTGGATATTGCCACTGCCCGAAAAGTGAGTCCGGGGTACAGCATCACCCCGCCGGTCGGCACCACCGGTGTCTATACCATCGCGATCTTTGCCGACGATCCGCGCAACGACGCCACCCTGCATATCGATCAATACAGCGGCAAGGTGCTGGCCGATGTGCGCTGGCAGGATTACGGCCCGGTCGCCAAAACGGTGGAGAGCGGCGTCATGCTGCACATGGGCAAGCTCTACGGCTGGCCCCATCAGCTCGCCATGCTGCTCATCTGCCTGATGGTGCTGGCCAGCGCCGTGAGTGGTCTGTGGATCTGGTGGTACCGTCGTCCGCAGGGCCGTCTCGCCGCGCCGCCGCTGCCTGCCAAACTCCCGCCGATGCGAGGTGCCATCACCCTGCTGATCCTGCTGGGCATTGCCTTCCCGCTGGTGGGCGCCTCGCAGGTCGCCATCTGGCTGCTGGATACCCTGCTCTTCTCCCGCCGCACGCTCAAAGTGGCGCGCGCCAGCTAAACCGGCCAAAACCAAAAAGGGCTCCCATCTCGGGAGCCCTTTTCATTGTTCGCCTTGGCGAGCTGCGACCAGCGGTCAGGAGAGCGCTAACCCGATGGAGAGCAGCAGGCTGAACAGAAACGCGCTGATGGCGGTCTTCTTGAGGGAACCGGTCAGCACCTCGCCATCGTAGCTTTCGCGAAGAGTCTTGGCCGCATCGCTGAGAGGCTTCATGGCGGGCAGGAAGATCCACGGCCAGAAACTGGCGGGCTGGATCAGGATAAAGGCGATGGTCGCCAGCAGCGCTGCCCCCAGCAGTACCCAGTGATAGGCGATGGCGCGATTGCGGCCAAGGCGCACTGCCAGGGTGATCTTGCCGCTAGCGGCGTCGGTCTCAATGTCGCGCACATTGTTGATATTGAGCACGGCGGTGGCCAGCAGGCCACAGGCGGTGGCAGGCAATAGCAGATCCCACTCCAGCGTCTTGGTGAAGAGGTAGTAGGAGCCGAGCACCCCCAGCAGGCCGAAGAAGAGGAACACAGAGATATCGCCAAACCCGCGATAGCCGTAAGGGGTCTTGCCGACGGTGTAGGTCACCGCCGCGACAATGGCCGCACCACCCAGCACCACAAATGCCAAAATCTGCAGCCACTGACCGCCGAAGGCACAGCCCAGCAGCAGCAGGCCACTGGCCACCGCCGCCAGCGCAGTCAGCCCCATCGCCACGCACATCTGCTTTTTGGTGATAAGACCGGAGACCACCGCCCGCTGCGGGCCGATCCGCTCGCCGTTGTCGGCGCCGGAGACCGCATCGCCGTAATCGTTGGCCAGATTGGAGAGGATCTGCAGCAGGATGGCGGTCAGCAGCGAGAGCGCCATGATGGTGCCATCGAAGGCACCACGACTGGCAGCCAGCCCCGAGCCCAGCAGGATGGAAGAGCAGGCGAGCGGCAATGTTCGCAAACGCGCCGCCAGCAACCAAACAGAGAAGGTATTTGTCATTTTGTGATGGCCAAACAATCGGATATTGATCGTGTTAAGGGTTATCGAACCGGATTTGGGTATACTTGGCCCCGGAGAGTGAAGCTCCCGCGGGCGATTTACATGGACGAATGGGCAGATAATATATAGGAAATCATCGCCCTTTGGCATAAACCTACGGCATCCAGCTACCGGATCGCTCGTTACTACCCGGCTCAGACAAGAATCCATGTTGGCTCAGACCCATATCAAGCAACAACTGGACGCCCTGCGTCACAGCAACGTCAGCGGCTTCGTACGGTTGCGAGTAGCGATCGAAATCCGCTCCTTTCTGGGCTGGCTCGCGGCGCAAACCCTCTATCCCCGCATCTACTGGCAGGCCCGTGGAGAGGCTCGTCCCGAGTATGTCGCGCTGGGCGCCATCCATGAACTGACCGAACCGCACGCCATCAAGCAGGTGTGCACTAACACAGCCAACCAGCATCATGACGACAGCCCTCGCTACTATGGCGGACTGGCGTTCGATCCGGCCCAATCCGGCTGGCAAGGGTTTGGCCCCTGCCGTTTCGTGCTGCCCCGCATCGAGCTGGTGCGCCGTGGCGAGTGCGTCAGTCTCTGCCTCAACCTCTGGCTGGATGAAAACAATCTCGAGGCCGAACTGCAGGCGGCCGAAGCCGCCCTCGATGCCCTGCGCCCGGAAGCCCCGCTGCCCGCCCTGCAAAAGCAGCCCTGGCAGCGACAGGATTGCCCCGGCCCCGCCCAGTGGCAGACGCTGGTTGAGCGAGTCACTGCCCCCGATTTTCAGGCCCACACTCCCAAGGTGGTGCTGTCGCGGGAGAGCATGCTGACCAGTCCGAACCACGATGCAGATATCAATCCCTGGGCCATGCTCGACCAGTGGGCCCGCCACGCCCAGGACTGTTTCCACTTCGGTTTTCAATTCTCCCCCGAGCAGGCCTTTATCGCCTGCTCCCCCGAGCGGCTCTACCGCCGGGAAGATCGCCACCTCTTTACTGAGGCGCTGGCGGGCACCATTCGCCGCTCCGGCGATGAAGAGGTGGATGCCCAACTGGCCGCCGAGCTACTGGCCGACAGCAAGAACCGGCTGGAGAACCGGCTGGTACATGCCGACATCCTCAGCCGACTGGCGCCACTGACCCACGATGCCACCCTGACCGAGCCGCGCATTCTCAAACTGCGGCTGCTGCAACATCTCAAGTGCGATATCGAAGCCGAGCTCAAGCCCGGGGTCTGCGACTGGCAGTTGCTCGACGCCCTCCACCCGACGCCGGCGGTGGGCGGTGCCCCGCGCGAGGCGGCGCTCGCCTTTATCCGCGAGTTCGAACCCTATGATCGGGGCTGGTACGCCGGTGCTTGCGGCATGCTGAGCCGGGAGACCTCGGAGTTCTCGGTCGCTATTCGCAGCGCCCGCATTCAGCCGGGCAGCGTCACCCTGTTTGCCGGTGCCGGCATTGTCGCCGGTTCCGAGCCTGTCGCCGAGTGGGCCGAACTCGACAACAAGATCGCCAATGTGCTCTCCCTGCTGGGATAGTCATTCACCCTTTTCACGCTACGAGAGCCCCTATGCCCACCCGTAAAGAGCCTGCCAGCGAAGAGTTTGCCTGCACCCCGTTTTCGAGCCAGCACGCCACCTTCAACCACGTCTGGTCCTCCCTCTTGCTGGAGGAGCTCTTTCGCCTCGGGGTGCGCGACATCGCGCTGGCCCCCGGCTCCCGCTCCGCGCCGCTGACCATGGCCGCCGCAGCGCATCAGGGCTTTCGTCGTCACCTGCACTTTGACGAGCGCGGTCTCGGCTTTATGGCACTGGGGCTGGCCAAGGGGAGCAACCGGCCGGTGGCGGTGATCATGACCTCGGGCACCGCGGTAGCCAACCTCTGGCCCGCAGTGGCTGAGGCCCAGCTCACCGGCGTGCCGCTGATTATTCTCTCCGCCGATCGCCCTCACGAGCTTATCGACAACGGCGCCAATCAGGCGATCGACCAGCAGGGGATCTTCGGCCGCTACCCCGTCTATCAGCAGAACCTGCCGAGCCCCACCCCTACCATTCCGGCGGCGTTTGTGCTGAGCTCGGTGGATCAGGCGCTGGCCAAACAGGCGCTCACCCCCGGGGTGGTGCACTTCAACTGCATGTACCCCGAGCCCCTCTACCCGGGCGAGCACTATCAGAATTTCTCCGACTATCTGGCCCCCCTCGGTGACTGGCTCGGCTCGCGCAAGCCATGGAGCCCGTGGCAGCAAAACGCGCCGAGCTGCCCCCCTCAGGCGGAGTGGGAAACCTTTCGGCAACAGCGCGGCATCGTTGTAGCTGGCCGCATTACCGACCCGAATCAGGCACAGGCCGCCGCCGCGCTGGCGGAGCAACTTGGCTGGCCGCTGCTGGCAGACCTGCAGAGCCAGATCCGCTTCGATAGCCGCAACCTCATCCATATGGATATGGCGCTCAACGACCCTGAATTCGTCACCGAGCTGGGCCGTGCCGAGGTGCTGCTGCAATTTGGCGCGCGACTTGTCTCCAAGCGGCTTGGCCAGTTCATCAAGCACCATTCATGGCAGGATTACTGGCTGGTGGATCCGCAACCGGCGCGGCTCGATCCCGACTACCGGCTGCGCAACCGGCTGCTCTGCAGTGCCAGCGCCTTTGCCGCCGCCCATCCGGTCACCACACAAGCCCCTTGGCACACATTGGCCAAGCTGCAACACAACGCCAGCCAGCAGATCGCCGCTGCCTGCGAGCACTTCTCCGAGCTCGGAGTCTGCCATCGCCTCAACCGCCTGATCGAAGGGCAACTGTTTGTCGGCAACAGCATGCCCGCCCGGCTGATGGATATGCTCGGTGACACGGGCAAGGGGCCGAGCCGGGTGATGACCAACCGTGGCGCCTCCGGCATCGATGGTCTGATCGCCACCGCTTACGGTTTTGCCCAATCGGTCGAGCAAGGCAGCGATGAGCCCACCACTCTGCTGCTTGGGGATCTCAGCGCCCTGCACGACCTCAACAGCCTCGCCCTGCTTGGCAAAGCGAGCCGACCGCTGGTGGTGATCCTGCTCAACAACGATGGCGGCAGCATCTTCCGTATGTTGCCGGTGCCCACCGAAGGGGAGCTGCTGGAGAGCTACTACCGGCTGCCCCACGGCCTCAGTTTTGAACATGCCGCCGCCATGTTTGGCCTCGCCTATCGTGCGCCGACCACCCTGCCCGAGTTCGAGCGCGATTACCGCACCGCCCTCCAACATGGCGTTACCTTGATCGAGATCCGGGTACCGAGCGAGCAGGTGGCCGATGATCTCAAGGCGCTGGGGGCCGCCATCCGTGGCAAATAAAGATGCCAATGTGCCGCTGGTGCTGCTGCACGGCCTGCTGGGGGATAGCGGCGACTGGCAACCGGTGATCAACCGGCTGCCCGCCATCCGCTGCATTGCCCTCGACCTGCCGGGTCACGGTCAGCATCGCGATCTCAACGTCAGCGACTTTGAGCAGAGCCACCAGTGGCTGGTCACCGAGCTGGCCAGCCGCAACATTGAACGCTATCTGCTGGCGGGTTACTCGCTGGGTGGGCGACTGGCCCTCTATCACGCCAGCCGCAAGCCCGCCGGGCTGCGGGGGCTGCTGCTGGAGAACTGCCACCCGGGGCTACCAGACAATGAGCGGGCCGCCCGCATCCAGCACGATGAACAGTGGGCGCAGCGCTTTGAGCGTGAGCCCCTGGCTGACGTGCTGGCAGACTGGTACCGGCAAGGGGTGTTTGCCGATCTTGACGATGCGGCCCGGGCCAGCCAGATCGCACGCCGCCTTGGCAACGACGGTCAGGGCATCGCCACCATGCTGCGCGCCACCTCGCTAGGCAAGCAGCCGGATCTCGCCCCCTGGCTCATGGCGAGCCAGCTGCCGGTTACTTATGTGAGTGGCAAGCGGGATCACAAATTCCATCAGCTGGCTTGCCAGCTGGCGAACCAGGATCGCAGAATCAACCACTTGGTGCTGGATGGCGGCCATAATCTGCACGCCCATCAGCCTGATAACTTCGCCCGACTCCTCGCGGAGTGGGTCAACCAACAAGAAGAGACGAGTCATGATTGAAGCAATGACGGAAGCTGAACTGTATGCACCTGTTGAATGGCAAGATTGCTCCGCCGGTTACGAGGACATCCTCTATCACAAGTCCAACGATGGCATTGCCAAGATCACCATCAACCGTCCCCAGGTGCGCAACGCCTTCCGCCCCCGCACCGTCAAAGAGATGCTGCAGGCGCTGGCCGATGCCCGTTATGACGATCAGATCGGCACCATCATCCTGACCGGTTTTGGCGAGAAAGCCTTCTGCGCCGGTGGCGACCAGAAGATCCGTGGCGACTACGGTGGATACTGTGATGACGAGGGGACTCACCACCTCAACGTGCTCGACTTCCAGCGCGACATCCGCACCTGCCCGAAACCTGTGGTTGCCATGGTGGCCGGTTACGCAGTCGGTGGCGGCCACGTGCTGCACATGATGTGTGACCTGACCATCGCCGCCGACAACGCCCAGTTTGGCCAGACCGGTCCGAAAGTGGGCTCCTTCGATGGCGGTTGGGGTGCTTCCTACATGGCTCGCATCGTCGGCCAGAAGAAAGCCCGCGAAATCTGGTTCCTCTGCCGCATGTACGATGCCCAGCAAGCCCTCGACATGGGTCTGGTCAACACCGTCGTGCCCTTGGCAGAACTGGAGCGTGAAACCGTGCGCTGGTGCCGCGAAATGCTGCAAAACAGCCCGATGGCGCTGCGCTGCCTGAAAGCGGCCCTCAACGCTGACTGTGATGGTCAGGCGGGCTTGCAGGAGCTGGCGGGCAATGCCACCATGCTGTTCTACATGACCGAAGAGGGTCAGGAAGGCCGCAACGCCTTCAACGAAAAGCGTCGCCCCGACTTCTCCAAATACAAGCGGAACCCCTGATGACACTAGCCCTGTATCGCTATCAACTGCCTTTTACCCAGCCACTGACCTTTCACGGCAAGGTGGAGGTGGCGCGAGAGGGGCTGTTGGTGCGCATCAACGACGGCTGGGGGGAAATTGCCCCCCTGCCCGGTTTCTCGAAAGAGAGCCTGCAACAGGCAGAGGCGGAAGCCCTTGCCACGCTGGCGGCCCTGGCCGCCGGCGACACCCCGAACCCCGTGCTGCCGTCGGTGCAATTTGGCCTCGACTGCGCGCGCCGGACATGGCCCGAGCAGCGCAACCCGCTGCCGGAACCCTATCCCCTCATTCAAGGCTCCCCCCAGGAGCTGCTGCGCAACTGGAAAGAGTGGCTGCACCGCACGCCCGGCAAGGCCAAGCTGAAGGTGGCGCGCTACCCGATGCGTGACGAGCTGGCGCTGATCCGCCTGCTGTGCGATCGCCTCCCCTCCCTCAAGTTGGTGCTGGATGCCAACCAGGGCTGGACTCGCGAGGAGGCGTGGACCTTCTGCGGCCACCTCGACCCAAATCGTATCGAGTATCTGGAAGACCCCTGCGCCGACTTTGCCGACATCGCCTTTGTCGCCAACCGCACCGGCATGCCAGTGGCGCTGGACGAACTGCTGGCACAAGGCAAGCCGTGGGAGCCGATCCCGCAACTGCGCGCGCTGGTGCTCAAGCCTACCCTGCTCGGTTCACTCGCCAACTGCGAAGCGCTGATCGCCCGCGCCCGCGAACTGCGGCTCAAGGTGATCATCTCCTCCTGTTTCGAATCGGATCTGGGCCTGAACCAGCTCTTTCATCTGGCTGGCGAATGGGCGCCGGAACAGGCGCCGGGTCTGGATACCCGCCGCTGGATGGCCGGCAATCTGCTGGGGGAAGATGGCAAACCGGATCTTAGCCGACTGGAGCAACTGTATTCCCGTGATTGACCCCTCCCGCTCATCCGAACAGACACCGTGCCCGGTACGCCACCGGGCAATCACAGCCCCGAACCGCATTGCCATCCACACCGCCTCGCCCCTCAATTATCGCCAGCTCGATGCCCGCCTCAACAGCCTGTGCCAACAGCTGGAACAAGCCGGAGTGCGTCGTGGCAATCATCTGGCTGCAGTGGTGCGCGGTGCGCTGGAAGATGTGCTGCTGGCATGGGCCTGCGTGCGCAGCGGCGTGGTGTTCTGCCCGCTCAACCCCGCCTTTCCTCTCGAAAAGCAGCGCGAGCTGGCGGTGCAACTCGATGCCGATGCCTTCTGGTCGGCAGGGGAAATCCCGGCAGGCAACTGGCAGCCCCTGCAGCTCGACTTCACGCACGAACTGCCAGCAAGCGAGGAAGCGTGGCCGCTGGAATCGACCCAGCTCAACAACATGATCCTCACCTCGGGCTCCAGCGGCACGCCGAAAGCTGTGGTGCACCTGCTCTGCAACCACCTGGCCTCTGCACGCGGCTCTGCCACCCTCATTCCCCTTGATGAGGCCTGCGGCTGGCTGCTCTCCCTGCCGCTGTTCCATGTGGGCGGCTACGCCATCCTGTTTCGGGTCTTTCTGGCGGGCGCCACGCTGGTGCTGGATCAACGTGAACGCTCCCTCAAGGAGCGGCTGGAGTGCCAGCCCATCACTCACCTCTCGTTGGTACCAACCCAGCTCTGGCGCCTGCTGGCTGAGGGTTTTGATCCCGCCCGTACCCGCCTGCGCGAGCTGCTGCTCGGTGGCGCCGCCATCCCGCAACCGCTGGTGAAGCGCCTCTGCGCCATGGGGCTCGAACCCAAGGTGAGTTATGGTCTCTCCGAGATGGGGAGCCAGGTCTGCACCGCTATCCCCGGCGATGCAGGCATAGTTGGCAAACCGCTACCGGGACGGGAGGTGTGCATCAGGGTGCAGGAGATCTGCGTGCGCGGCGCCACCCTGTTTGCCGGTTACTACCGAGATGGCGAGCTGGAACTTCCCCTCGATGACGAAGGCTGGTTTCATACCCGCGACAAGGGGAGGTTCACTGCGGCAGGGGAGCTGCTGGTAGAGGGACGGCTCGATAACCTCTTTATCTCGGGTGGCGAAAACATCCAGCCCGAAACCATAGAGCAGCGACTGGTGGATCATCCCGCCGTCGCCCAGGCGCTGGTGGTGCCGGTGCCGAGCGACGAGTGGGGGCAACGCCCCGCCGCCTTTATCGACTGGCACGGCGAGCCGGTGCCCTACCCCGAACTGGCAGCCTGGATCCGTAGCGCCCTGCCCGGCTTTATGGTGCCCGACCACTGGATCCCCTGGCCCGATCTTGACGGTAATCTCAAGCCACAGCGGAAACAATTTCAGAATATCATTAGGTCGCAATAATTATTCATGCGACAAAAAATGACGCCACGGAGCCATCCAAATACACATATGGCTCAAAATAAAATGCTGGTGGTATCAAAATCCTCCTCCTCAGTCTGAATAAGTGAGAACGATTACATAAACGGCCTTTTTTTGCACATTTTTTGAACCAAATTAATTGGCTGTAGTACCATACCCTCCACCATGCATTTAGTCGGAAAGCTAACCATATGATAATAAAAGAAATTGACGATTTATCATTATTTGAACAAAGACTGCGTGGTGGTAAAATGCTCTCCTTGGCAGTAAGACGAGTCACACATGAGTAACAGAATTTATAAAATTGCAGAGGATATCTTTTTCTCCGCTGCAATATTCCGAATCTCGAAAGGGGACAAGGACATCAAGCTCAGCAACAAGGAAGCCGAGCTACTCGAAATGCTGTGTGATGAGGCAGGCACTGTCATTCCAAGAAGCAAACTGCAGGATGCCTTGTGGCCAAATCAGGACAATACCGATACCAATTTGAACCGGCAGATACTCTCGTTGAGAAGAAAGCTGGAATCCTTCGGCTTAATGGATGCGATCGATACCATTCCACGGGTTGGCTATATGTTTTGTGCTCCGATTGAGCTCGCTGGGGAAAGTGAAGAGCCAGCACCAGCGGAAGAAATTCAAGCGTCGACGCCTTCCCCTGCACCTCAAGCCAGGCGGCAATATACTCGCCGCAAATATGACCGATATTTCAGCCCAAAGCGTATTTTGCTGTTTGCATTGCTGCTGGTCTCGCTGACTTCACTAGCCCTCGTCATTTATAACTATGCGACAGCAAATACACTACGCACTATCAATTTAGGTCAGATTTCTCTCTATATGACCAGCGAGACGGAAAAAGCTCTGAATGTGAAAATAGATTCACTGACGCCCTTGATAAAACCTGTTTCACGTAAAGCTGATGAGCAGATTTCAATTCTGGTTGGAAAAGAAGCCATCAGCTATTTTTCCATCAACAATAGCAGCAGGAAATTATCCGAAAATATCTTCCTGTTGCGTAGCGGTCACCCTGTGGCCGAAGAAGTTCAATGCGTTATCACAACCATGAACCAGCAGGGAAATAATGTTTACAACAACTATTACAATAATCAAGAAACCACAGTCAGATATCACAGAGATTGTCAGGCACCAGACAACTGGGTAGAAATGACCAGAAAGAGTAAATATATTGTGACCATGAACAGAGAAATAGTAGTGGCCACCGTGATAGCCACTGACAATCAGGGAAAGACGCTGTTCAATCTGGATTCTGTTGGGGATCTGGAGCGGGATAATGGCGATATTTCGGTTGAGATAAAAAATACCATTGTCAATTTCATTGACCAGCAGGCGCTGACCAATAACGCTCTGGTCGCCACTCTGGTCGCGGCGCTAACGCCCCCCAAACAAAAAGCCAAGTTCATTCAATTGCCCGGAGGTATTTACCTTTCCAGTTATCTAGGTGGCGTCATCACCTGGCCTAGCCATGGCAATACAAAAGTCATCCAGCGCAACGACTTCTGAGTTTACTCATAAGCAACAATGAAATTGGCGACGGCAGAATAGTCGCCAGGCTGGATGTTCTTGGCGGTCAATGCCGCTGGATGTCCTTCAACCCTGGCAAAAAATTGCAGATCATTATCTGCCGCACCACCTAGCAGATAGCCGCGGGAGGCACTACCCAAATTCAGAGGTGATTGGGCCACGTCATACAGGCGGATGCCTGCCCCCTTGGCAATCCCAGCCGTAAATGCCAATCCGCCGCTTAGTTCGGTATCCTGCGAGCCAGTAAAGGTCACCTTGGCCATGCGGAAAATACCCGGCTTGCAATTGGTCAGACGAATGGAGAACGGCACTAGCTCCGCGACTCCGTTGGCATAGAGTTCCTTCACATCAACTACCCCCATCTCGACCTCCTGATCAAGGGATTCAGGAGAAACCACACAGGGCTGATCGATGATCCTGCCATGGAGATGGACCGTATTGCCAAGCAATTCCAGATCATTGCTGGCACGGGGGGCTGCCGTTACCCCCAACAACGGGTACAGCACCAAGCCTATCCACAATGTCCGTAGCATAAAACATCTCCTCATTGGAACTCGGCAACGATGGTGGCTGTCGCATAGAAATCGCCCGCCGGAATATCTGCACCTGTCGGGGTTACCGGTGCAGCGATAAAGCCCCAATCACCGATATTTCCCTGCATGGAAACCGGATAGAAGGTATTCAATTTCAGCTGAGAACCATCCAGCTGTTTGAATTTTATCCCTAAATCGGAAATAACATTTCCACCTTGATAGCCATCCCGAGTTGTCCGCAGATAGTCTTGACTGAAAGAGGTTGGTTTTCCAGAAATACCAAGATTGATCTTCAAAGCATCCCCTTCGAAAACACCACCACGGCATTGAAATGTCAGAGGAACCGTCTTTTCAAAGTTATTTCCATCCAATCCCGATCCCGGCAAATCACCAAACTCTACTTCAATAGTCTGCCCACCATTGATCACGCACTCTTCTGGTACATATAAAATTGCAGATGTAATCGTAATCCTAGACATTGGCAAACTATTAAAGTCTGTCGTTGTAGCCCCTAGACGACCATACATCTCTACAACTTGACGATCTGATATTTGCACACCATTAATTATTTGTTTTCTCACGCGAAAAGTTACCTTTCCACGGCTACCGCTTTCGAAATTATTTATTCTTGTCTCTTTCCCTTTAGTACAAGAGTAATTTGGGTAATCGTTACTTTCATTCGGAAATGGGGCTGTAACAAATTTTTTCTTCCAACCAGCTATCCAAATTTCGACTTTCATATCCAAAAAGTCATTTAGTTTTACAAAACCATCACCAGCTTGAGGCAAGCCATCAGTCATTGTCGCTTTATAGTACACTGGAGATTGTGGAATGCTTCTATCTGGGCAGGTAACGATACCTGAGTATTGCCCTCCCAAATTCCACTCAAATGCCTTGGTAGTAAAACCAGGTCTGTTTTGAATGTCAGCCTTGTCCAACGATATATAGTAATCATGGGTTGGGTTAGGCGTCACATAGCCATTTGCCAATGCCGTTCCTGCAAACAACATAAGACTTGAACAGAAGATAGAACGTAGCATAAGGCTTACTCGCTCTTCACGGCTTTACAGGCATTGCCTGTGCACTGGTATTTGATATCCATATATCCGCCGTAGTCATTGACGTAACTGATCACAAATTCATTACCCAGTGCTTCCGGGATGGTGACCGTCTGCTCTGACTTGGGGGCAACCATAAAGGCGGAGAAACCCTTGATGGTGGTCCGCTCCTTGCCCTGTGGATGACCTAGGCCCACGTAGGTGATGTAGTAAGGGGTCGGATTGTTGACCTTGAGGGCTTTGCCCTGCTTGGTGATCAGCACCTGATCCTGCCAGACGGCTCCACGCTCCGGCAGAATAGCCTCGGGGCGGTAGAACAGCTTGATCTTGGACTGCACGGCAATCTGCATCACATTGCTCTTCTCGCTCTTGGGCGGGATCTCGCGCAGGTTGAAGTAGTAGATGGACTCGCGATCCTTGGGCAAGCTATCGATGGCCGGCACACTGGCGATGCGCACGATGGACTTCTGGTTGGCATCCACCCGCTGTACCGGCGGCAGCACCACGAAGGGAGAAGAGATCTTCTGGCCTTGGGCATCTTCAATCCAGGCCTGCGCCAAGTAGGGCAGCTTCTGGTTCTCGTTCTTGATGTTGAGGCTGATGGACTTTGCGCCGCCCGGATAAACGGCACGAGTACGATCCAGCACAATGGCGGCACTGACGTTGAGTGAGGTCATGCCAAGCGCAGCCAGACAGATATAAGAGAGCAGCTTTTTCATCGGTATCCCATTACTTGCAAGTGAGAGTCTTCATCGACAGATCGGTTACTTGTTGCGGCGCCACTATCTTGCACTGGCGGGCCCCGCCCCAGGAGAGCTCAAACGCTTCATTCGGTTTCACCCCGGTCAGATAGACCAGGCCATCTTCATCCACCACCGAGAGCACACGGCCGGAATCCTTGACGACGGTGGCACCAAACGGCGGCACTGAGCCATCGGGTAGTCTGACATTGGCCAGCAGCTTGAACCCTTCCGCAATTTCGAAAGCATTATACCCAATTGCGCCCTCGGTCAGGGTCCCCTGCTTGATGGCATTCATCGCATCGATGTCGTCGCTCAGCTGATCCACATCGACCCGGGTGTCGCTCTTGCGATAGTCGGTCATGTCGCTGATCACCGCGACGCCAAAGCGGTTGGTCACGGCGCGGCCATTGTTGAAAGAGATGCCGGAGGTATTGTCGGTATCCACCATCATACGGGTACCGCCACGACGAGTCGCCTGGTGCAGGGCTGCACCGTGCTGGGTCGCCGTCAGACCGCCACGCAGGCTGGCACCAACCGAGGTGTATTCGCTCTGCACGCTGTAGGCATTGAGACTGACCGCTCCGATGTCGCTGTTGTGGTTGTAGTAACCCCGCGCCACGGCGTGACCATTGCTCTGCACGCCCGCCCCCAACTGATAGGTATCATCCGGTCGACTGTAGTCCTGATAGGTGGCCAGGTGAGTCACCTTGCCGTTGGAGGACTGTACGCTGTATCCCGCGCTCTTTCTGTCCCCTATTGGCACGCTGAGGGTCAACATGACGCTCTTGTCATCCTCGTAGTTCTCGGTCTTGGTCTTGTAGGCCGACACATAGACGGAAACATCCTTGAAGCTGCCGATGTTCACGTTCTTGTTGATAGTGAGGCCGTAGCGATCCTCTGCCTCGTGATCCCAGTAGGTTCTGTGGGTGTAGTCCAGATAAACAGTCAGCGCCTTGGCTGCATCCTCCGCCCAGAAGGTCTTGTTGGCGGTGATGGTGTAGAGCTCCTTGTCACCCCAGGTGTTGTAGTCATCATTCGAGGTCGTAGTGTTGTTCTCCAACCGATCCTTGTTATTGAGGAACTGCGACATGGTCATGAAGTCATGTTGGGAGAAGCGATAACCCGCGAAGGTGATCGAGCTGTTGTATTCATCAAACTGCTTGGCGTAGTTCACCCGTACCGACTGGCCAATCTTGGTCGACAAGCCCGGCAACTTGGCGATGGACTGGGTCAGGTCGGCGGAAATAGCGCCGAAGGCATAGAGGTCACGACCGATACCCAATCCCATGGAGTTGTATTCACCCGCAATCAGGCTGCCGCCGTACAGCGACCAGGAGTTCGCCACCCCCCAGGAGAAATCACCGGTCACAAAGGCAGGGCCGTGCACATCGTGCACCGAATCCGTCTGTTCGGAAGGTGCACCAACCGCCAGGTTGTATCGGACATAGCCAGGGCGAGTCAGGTAGGGAACGGTTGCCGTGTCTACCTGGAACGAATTGACACTGCCATCTTGCTCCTCTACCCGCACATCAAGGCGGCCGCGCACCGAGCTGTCCAGCCCCTGGATGCGAAACGGGCCCGCCGGCACGTTGGTTTCATAGATGATCCGGCCGGACTGGGAGATAGTGACCTTGGCGTTGGTCTTGGCAATACCGCTCACTTCCGGCGCATAACCCTGCAGACTAGGCGGCAGCATGCGCTCGTCATTGGCCAGGTTGACGCCGGTATAGCGGAAACCATCGATTAACTGGGAGTTGAGCTGCTGCTCACCTACTGTCAGCTTGGCGGCCATGTTCGGCAGCGGACGATAGGCATAGATACGGTTCAGCTCGGTCGACGTCCGCTCATTATCACCCCAGTAAGAGCTGGCCTGATAGTCACCCCGCAGACGCCAGGCGCCGTAGTTGAACCCCAGCGTACCATAGCTGCTGATGTTGTGATTGGAGTAACCATCGCCTTCGTTGACCTGGGCATTGATGTTGTAATCCAGCATCATCCCCGGGATCCCTTCATCCCATTGCTCGGGCGGAATCCAGTTGGGATCGCTGTACTTCATCCACGCCTGAGGGATGGCAATGCGCAGCAAGCCGTTACCGATATCGTTCGAGATCACTACGCCGTCCAGCGCCAACAGGTTGGCACACTGACCATCGTGCCAACTATCGATCTTGGCGATGGCCTCGTCGGTCAGCGCCAGCTTGGGGATCACGTCTTGCGGCAGGCAGGCTACCCCACCCTTTCCCTTGCCAGTATCGCTCTCGTAGAAAGGGATTTTCTGCAGGGGCAGCTTGTTCTTGTTGACCTCGATCTCGAGGTAGTAGTCGCCGGGCAGGATGTAGCCTTCGTCGGCAAACTGGGAGAGGTCGATCTTGGTCCGCTCATCCAGATCGAGCGCATCAATATTAAACTCCGTTTCTGCCCATGCGTGATTTGCCACCGCCATCAGGCCGGGCACGCATAGCATAAAAGCCATTTTTGAATAATGTTTTTTTCTCACAGAGTCTGATGTTGAAACGCTCATATTTTCACTCTAGGAATTGCATAAAGGTCTCACGTAATGAGGTATCTACACTAAGCAATTGGTTTGCTTACATATAATTGAGTTCTAACAGCGTCGTACTGTCCGGAAAAAACAGCTGACTGCTGATGAGCCCCAAATTGAATTCCAGATCACTGTTGACGATATCCGAGACAATAAAGCGCTCACCGGATACCTTGTGATATTGGCCGTTATTGAGAATGCCCAGCTCATCGCTCATGGCACCACGCACGGACATGGAAATAAAAGGCAGTGATGCCACCGTCGCCCCGTCAACCTGACAACCGCTGATTTTCAACGTCCCCGGTTGCTGAGCCTGCAGCGGAATGCTGCGCAGCACCTTCAGCGTACAGCCCGATTCGGCTAGTCCATCCGTGAGTTCGTTGGCGTGGACTGATCCCGCCATCATCACCAGCTGCAGCACCATGGCCGCCATCATTGAAGTTTTCATGATTAGGGTTCGATGTGAGGAAACAGAATGTGTGAAGTTGTGGTGGCTCGCACCACCACAACCCTTGTCACACGTTAAGGCACTCTATTACTCGTAGGAGAGAGTAAAGTTGGTCACTGCAGTGAAAGCACCGGCTTTCAGCGGGTTGGTGTCTTGTTTTGCATAGCCTTTCAGCACGGCGCTGAACGGCAGTTCGTTATCACCATTAACCAGGGTAAAGGCTGAAGTCGGAGTACCCAGCACGATCGGAGCACCACCCGGAGCGGTCATCTTGATACCGGCACCAGCGGCGTCACCACCACCGATCACCAGCAGGCTGGAATCTACCGGGTCTTTGGCACCGCTGAAAGTCACCTTGACAGCATCTTCGGCGTCGGAGATTTCACAGTTCAGCAGCTTGATGCTGAACGGCTTGGAGTTGGACTCACCACCGTTGGCCAGCTCTTTGGTGCTGATCTGGCCCATTTCAACTACCTGGTCAACAGACTCAGGGGCTACAGAGCAAGGAGCGTTGATGATTTCACCGTTAAAAGTGACTTTACCGGAACCGGCACCACCAGCAGCAAAAGCGGAGCCGCACAGCAGCATGGAACCAACACCCATAGCAACCAGAATCTTATTAGCTTTCATTCGTTTATACCTACATTAACGTGTGTTGTACTGCATCACTCCAATCATGCTGGAGTCACGATATTAAGTGATGCCGCGATATACTGCACAGCAACTGTTGGCGCTCGTCTCTCATTAAGCCGATGAGAAGTCATGCCAATAATAAACTGTGCCTCTTCAGGTTTATTTAAATAAGCAAAAGCAGCACACCGCATCAGGGGTAGTTCCCGCTACACCTCAACTGCACAACTACATACGTCCTTGTCGTCTGTGCAGAAAGCCGCATTCCGCTTTTGCTTGACGAACAAATTAACGACTCGTTTGATGCACATCAAATACATTTTGATTTGTATAAATTTTTTTATAAACACATAAAAAACAATGAGTTAAGGCAACAACAAAACATAAAGCGAGATCATGAAATAAATAAAGTTCATATAAAGGACATCTATTGTAATATTGTCAGACTATGAATTTAAAGTTGCACACAAAACTCCAACAAAAACACAACAAAGATAACCTATCTATTTTTGACAATAGTTATCAACCACTTCATGAATCACCCCCTAAAGAGGTAATCAGGTAATCAGGTAATCAGGTAATCAGGTAATCAGGTAATCAGGTAATCAGGTAATCAGGTAATCAGGTAATCAGGTAATCAGGTAATCAAATCATTGGCAGCCCACACATAAATATACATTTACTACATTACATATTAATCATAGATATGACGCGCTAATATAGAGGCTTGTCCGCAATATTCACAGGCAAGATTTGAGATAAAAAATAAATATACGTTATTAATTATGCAGACTAACTGTGATCCATCTCTCATGATTTTTAAGCCGATTGATTTCTCAAAGTGGAGTGTTATCATCTAGACATAGAGTAAAGGGCAAACCGATCGAAAGGTCGGGACGCAAAGCCACCGGTCTAAGGGTTTTGATACCTAAGACAGCGGAGCTGCCATCTGAGAAGAGTGATGTTATTGCCGATTTATGGCATTACTCTTTGATTGCGTTGCCCTTTTCGTACAACACCTGTGACGAAAAGGACATAGATATGAAAGCTCAACACACCGCCTCCCGTTTAGTTCGCAAGACAGTTTTCTCTGTATGCACCTCCTTGCTGCTTGGTACCGCATTGTTGCCATCCACAGCTTCTGCGGCTGATGGCTCAGTGACGTTTACTGGCACTATCTATGAATCTCCATGTGATTTTTCTGACAGCAGCGTGACCTGCTATTCAGGCATGAACAAGCAAACCATGCCTTTGGCTCACTTGCAGCAAGCCGGTCAAATCAGCTCAATTAGCAGCACTATCAGCTACAAAGTGACCAATGCCAGCAACATGGCGATCGTGACTGTCAGCTATCTCTGATAACTCATCTGTAGTGACGCTGAAATTGGCGCTAAACAGATGAGCAGGTGGTGTTGAAAGAAGCTCTTATCAGGTCGCCTGTGCTACCCATACAGGCGGCCAATATCTTTTCATCCCGCCTACTCACGAACAAATAGCCGGCTTTGCTGATTGAGTCACCAGTCATCATCCGCCCAGATAATGTGGCTTAAGCCATAGGGACATCTCGCTTTTCCTGGTCATTTGCCGCATGTCTCGTGTTGATTAAATGAGATCTGACACGCACTTTACACAACTAACAACTTCTTCAATAAAGTCGCATGTGAGCCCTCACTACGGCAGCAGGAGTTCAAAAACAGCAAGCATATAAATAAACGCCATATCATTGATTTATATGTCATTTAAAAAATCATTGATATTCCTTTGAGTCTCTGTAGATTGCCTTGCGATTACTCGCAAGACAATACACAAACAAGAACAAAGGGATAAAAATGAACCGTTCAGGTACCGGGTGGCTGCTGCTGGCAGGCCCCCTGCTTTTGGCGACATCCTCGGCGCAAGCCAACTACTCCCCCAATGACTGGCGACAGTATCAGCTGACTGGCGAATCGAGCCGGCAACTGGCCGCTCGCATCACCGAGATCACCTACGAGCTCAAGGCGCGTAGCAGCAATGCTCCTTACCAGCAGCTTAGGGTCTACCGTCGCTTCGACTGGCAGAGCAGCGATCTCGCCGCACTGGCCGAACAGCAGTGTGGCGAGCCGCAGCTCAAGGTAGATGCGGGCTGGCAGATCCGCTTCGTGCGCTGTGAAGATCGGATTCCGGCGGGCAAGCTCATTCCGGCCAGCAGTTATGACTTCGGTTATGGCCTGAAACTGGGTCGCTGGGAGCAGCTGGCGGGCACGCCGACCGCCCAGCGCCAAGATCGTCTGCCGCTGCCGCAAGCCATCATCCTGGGTCAGAGTGAAAGGGAGCTGGATCGCTGCGAACTCAACGCACAAGGCCGCTGCGCCGAGTCGGAGTGGCACTATCAGTCGCAGGATTGGCAGCAGTTGCAGGTACTTGAAGAGACCCCGAGCGAGCGGGATGGCCGGTTGGAGCAGATCTTTTTCCGTCTGCAACCGGTGGCAGGCAGTCAGGCTGCCGCTCAGGTCAGCGAGATCCATGTCTGGCGCCGCTATCAGTGGCAGCTGGATCAGCTCACGCCTCAGCAGGAGTGTGATGAGCCGCAGGAGCGCAAGGAGGGGAGCAACACCATCCGCTATCGCATCTGTCGTCAGGTGATCCCCGCTGGCAGCGAGGTTCAGGTAACGTTGCAAGATAGCGGCTACCAATACCCGGTCGCCGGCGGCGAGTGGCAGCCCCTGCCAGAGAGCAAAGCGTGGCAGGAGAGTCGGGTGCTCAATCGCCCCATCGTGCTGGCCAGCAAGGAGGAGCAGCTGGAGTGCCGCCGTGCCAACGGTCGTCTCTGCTCCGAGCCCGAGCAGCCCGATGTGGATCTGCTCGACAACGATGCCGCCAAACTGGTAGCCGACGTGAGCGGCCAGAACAGTCCTGCCTGGCAGGCGGATTACGGCCACGATGATGCCAAGCTGATGGCGGTGGTACGCGGCATGCGTGCCCTGCTGGCGGCCAACCAGCCGACCCATCCGGCAATGGACAAGCTGCTCTATTATGTGCGCGCCCACAACTACCACGGCGGCGTTGGCAAAGAGAGTGATCAGGCCGCCCGGGCTCTGGCCGGGGTGATGATTGATCTGCTCAACCACCCATTGCTGCTGGGAGCTGAACCGCAGGATCAGGCTGGCACAGTGCTGGAAGCCTGGAGCGTGGCGGCGCAGGGACAACTTGGCCAAGCCGCCTTCCGCCAGAGTGCCGCCCCCATGCTGGCCCAGCTCAACCAGGCGCTCGGCTATGCGGTGCAACATGCGGCGCAGCTCAATGGCCACAAACCCTGGGCCGATGGCCTGTTCGAGCTGCTCAATCTGGTCGATCAGAGCGCTTCTTACGGTCAGCAGGCTGACTTCAGCGCAGCTGTGCTGCAACAGGAGGCGGCATTGCGCCAGAGCCTGCTGCAACTGGGCCTGAGCGAGCTGGCCCTCTGGAAACAGCGCGATGGCTCACGGGATCTGTTTATCTTCAACAACATCCTCGATGCCCACAGCCGCCTCTACCAGATGATGCGCTACCTCCATCACACCCGCCCGGATATGGCGATCGCCTACCGCCAACAGCTGGATCGCGATGTCATCGCCATCATGCGCCAGCAGGGGCTGATCCCGGGTGGCCAACATCCGGCCGCCATGCTGGAAGAGGTTTCCCTGACCCTCTCCAGCTACTACCTCACCTACACTGATCGCACCAGCGAAGCCTGTGTCAGCGGCGAGTTTGCCGGGCTTTGTACCCCGATCCGCATGGAAGATATTCTGCCGTTCGAGCACACCTGCTCACCCACCCTGCGTCTGCGCGCCCAGGATCTGACCTTGGCTCAGGCCGAAGGGATCTGCCGCGAGCTGGGTGATGAAGAGCAGCGCTTCCACCAGCAGATGGAGACTGGCTGGCAACCGGTGGCCGATGATCACAACGAGGCGCTGGAGCTGGTGATCTTCAACTCCTCCGCCGACTGGGGCCGCTACGGCAGCGCGCTGTTTGGCGTCTCCACCGACAATGGCGGCATCTATATCGAGGGGGATCCGGCTCGCCTCGGCAATCAGGCCCGCTTCTTCGCCTATGAGGCGGAGTGGAAACGCCCCGCCTTCCAGGTGTGGAACCTGCGCCACGAGTACGTTCACTATCTGGATGGTCGCTTCAACCAGTACGGCAGCTTCGGCCACTATCCGCTCAACCGCACCACCTGGTGGGCCGAGGGAATTGCAGAGTACATCGCCCACGGCCAGTGCTTTGCCCGAGGCCTGGATAACGTGGCAAACCGCCCCGCCAACCTGCGTCCGACACTGGCGGCGATCCTCCACCTTGACTACGACCAAGGTGGCGAGATGGTCTACTCCTGGTCCTATACCGTGCACCGCTTCCTCAACGATACCGGTCGCGGCGCCAGCTGGCTGGCGCTGGCACAGGCGCTACGCAATCCGGATCGGCAGCAGGCGATGAGCGACTTCGAAGGGGAGCTGGACCGGCTGATCGCCAACGACAGCGATGCCTATCAGGCGTGGCTCGCCCGGGATCTGCTGCCCTGGTGGCAAGCAAACAAGGAGTCAGACGCCTGCAAGGGTAACGACTCCGCCCACTGATAAACCTTCACCGACCAGAGGGGCTGCCACCGCAACCCCTCGCTTTATCCTCCCGCACCCCCGGCCTCTGCTGCGACAACCTCTGCCCGAATGAGGTGCCCGCCCGTTATCAAGCCTGACGCCAGCGGCCGAGTTGTAATAGAATGCCGATAGCCACTCCCAACTTCAGACCCTGACCGCACCGCGCATGAAGAAGTTTGCCAAGATCCTCCTCGCCTGCCTCGTTTTGCTGCTGGCCCTGATTGCCATGCTGCTGGGCTACAGCGAGTGGATCGTCTCGGATGCCCGTCACTACACCTACGATCAGGTAGACAAAGTGCCCTACAACCGGGTTGCGGTGGTGCTGGGTACCTCCAAATATCTCTCCGGTGGCGGCCCCAACCATTACTTCAAATACCGCATCAAGGCGGCGGCCGAGCTCTACAACAATGCCAAGGTGGACTTCATCATCGTCTCCGGTGATAACGCTACCGTGCAGTACAACGAGCCACGCCAGATGCGCCGCGCCCTGATCAAGGCGGGCATCCCCGCCTCCGCCATCTATATGGATTTCGCCGGATTCCGCACCCTCGACTCAGTGGTTCGCGCCAAGGAGGTGTTCGGCCAGGAGCGCTTTACCGTGGTCTCCCAAGGCTTTCATAACGAGCGGGCCATTTTTATCGCCCGCCATTTCGGTATCGATGCGGTCGGCTTCAATGCCGAGGACCCCAGCGCCTATCAGGGGATCCGCACCCGGGTACGGGAAGTCTTTGCCCGCCTGATGGGGCTGCTCGACCTATATGTACTGGACAAGGGGCCCAAGTTCCTCGGCGCTCCTGTGCCCATCGGTCTGCCTGTGCCTTGCCAGTCACTGAGCACCATCGGCAGCCTGCAACCCTGCCTCAAACAGCCCAAACCGGCGGTGGATGAGGCCAAGCAAGCGGCAGTCTCTACCACTATTGCCACCGAGTCAGCAACTTCGTCCGCCTCGGCCGCGACTATACAAGTCACTCCAGCTTTATCCGCAGCGGCAACGACTGATCCGGTCACTCCCGCCAAATCCGCGGCAGAAACCACCGCAGAGGCGCCCAGTGCGGCCTTGCCCACATTGCCGGTGGCCTCTTCAGCCGCCAGCGTCAGCACTGCCACACCATAAACAGACGACCCGCCAACTGGCGGGTCTTGGTATTACAGCTCGAGTTGTGGCGGTGAGCCTGCACACCCATTCCCAGCGACCAGGTCAGCCTCTCGCCGCCTGATAGCGGCGGGCCACTTCGGCCCAATCCACCACCTGATAGAAGGCAGCGATATAGTCAGGACGCTTGTTCTGGTACTTGAGATAGTAGGCGTGCTCCCACACATCCAGCCCCAGGATCGGGGTATGGCCATGCATCAGGGGGCTATCCTGATTGGCACTGCTCTCCACCTGCAATTGGCCCGCCTGGTCCACCACCAGCCAAGCCCAGCCACTGCCAAAACGACTCAGGGCCGCCTGAGTGAAGGCCTGCTTGAAGGCATCGAAGCCACCCAACTCCCGCTCGATGGCCAGCGCCAGTTCGCCATTCGGCTCACCACCACCCTGCGGGCTCATTACCCGCCAGAACAGGGAGTGGTTGGCATGGCCGCCACCATGGTTGCGTACCGCCCCCTGCAAGGTGGCAGGCAGAGTATCGAAGCGGCGCAGCAACTCCTCAACCGGCAGTGCAGCCAGCTCTGGCGCCCCTTCCAGCGCGGCGTTGAGGTTGCTGATATAGGTCTGGTGATGACGGCTATGGTGGATCTCCATGGTCAAGGCATCGATATGGGGTTCCAGTGCGTCGTAGGCATAGTTCAGGGCTGGCAGGGTATGGCTCATGATGACCTCTGTTCGGATTAATGGAGCCGGGATGAGGGCTCGCTCTGACACAGGCAGTGACCGAGCGAACGCATGATCCCGGCGTGGCTGCCGTGGCGCTGTACGAACGTCAGCAACTCGGCACGGGTTGTGCGGGTATGGCGCAAAGCAGCCTCTCGCAGGCGAGAGGAGCAAGCGGGGGAGTGACAGGTCGCCAGCAGGCAGTCGTGCACATAGCAGAGCAGGTCGGCGGCGCGATCGGGCAGAGTCATGGCCACCAGCAGATCCGCCAGATTGTGATGAGCCACAACCAGCGCCGCCACCGCCTCATCGGCGTCATGCCACTGCACCAATTGCTGACGAGCCAGCCAGAGCGCCTGCTGATAATGGGCCAACGCCTGATGATACTCGCCGCAGTCAAACAGCCGGTTGCCCTCTCGGGTCTGCTGTTTCCAGTGACTCATGCTGCTGCCACCTTCGGTCGACTCGACCCACCCCTTCACCCAGGTTGCTGTCATATGCTTCACACCAATAAATGATAATAATTATCATTACATGGATTATATCCGGGAGACAAGGGGCGTCGGGATCGCAGCAAACAGCCAAAACAGCGCGGCCACTCCTTGGCAAGGAGTGGCCGCTTGAGGCAACCGGTCAGTGAATTCGACCGGCCAATGGCAAGTTAATGGCGGGTCAGATGTTGTTGGCGGGCGAAGGCGGGGCAATCCCCAGCAGCATATGGTCCATCATCCCCACCATGCGCCCTATCTCGGGCTTGGTGATGGTATCGTTGGCCCCCAGTTGCAGCGCTTTCTGGCGGTTGTCATCGCTCATCAGGGAGGAGAACATCACGATGGGCATCTCCTTGTAGGAGGGGGTGTCCCGCAGCCGCTTGAGCAGGTGCATGCCATCCATGCGCGGCATCTCCACATCGGTGATCACCGCATTGACGAAGCCGGTCACCGGCATTCTCTCCTCCTGGGCCAGACGATCGAAATCCGTCATCATCTCCAGTCCCTCTCCCCCGTCCTTGGCCGTGATCACGTTGTAGCCAGCGGTACGCAGGGTGGTCTCGATCATCTTGCGGATAAAGGCCGAGTCGTCCACCACCAGAATGGTCTTGCCCTGACGTAGTGCCATCATGCGATCGTCGATAAGCACTTTGCGATCCTGGGTGACGTCGTACTTCTCCATGCTGAGCTCGGGGTTGATATCGGCGATGATCTTCTCGAAATCGAGGATCATGATGAGGTTGCCATCGCGCCTGACCACGGCCACCACGCAGTCGTTCTCCCCCGCCTCCAGAAACTGGCTGGGGGACTCCACATCCTCCCAGGAGACCCGGTGAATCCGGCTCACGCTGTCGATGAGAAACCCGTTGGCCATCTTGTTGAAGTCGGTGACGATCACCACCTTGTGGCTGGGGTCGGGGTTGGTCTTGATGCCGAGCCAGCCCGCCAGATCCACCAGCGGGATGAGGCGATCCCGCAGGGAGAAGACCCCCACCATATGGCGCTGGGCGTTGGGGTAATCTGTGGTCTCCGGCACACGGATCACCTCGCGCACCTTGGCGACGTTAATCCCGTAGTAGGCGATCTTCTCGCGCCCGTCCGGCAGCTGCTTCTTGAGGTGAAATTCGATGATCTCGAGCTCGTTGGTGCCGCTCTCGGTCAGAATGGATTTACGCTCTTCCCCGTCTTTGGCCATCATGGTGACTCTCATGCTCTGGTTGCGCAGGCAGCACTCCGCTGCGGTTTTCCCTCAGTATAGGAATGGAATTCGCCCAGCGGCTCGGATCTCGGCAAGATTGCAGCGTTAACCGCTTGATCCCGCAGGCTGGCACGATCGTATCTGCCAATCAGGACAACATTGGCAGATGGTGAACCCCACCATGCCCTCATAAGGAGCCAGAGATGAGTGAAGGCATAGTCGTGATTGGCGCTTCTGGCGGTATCGGGGCGGCGCTGGTCGCACACTGGTTGGCCACTGGTATCGGGCCAGTGATTGCCATCAGCCGTCAGCCCGCACCAGCAGGAGCCTCTTCGCCAGCCCTGCACTGGCTATGTTGTGATTACAGCGATGAGCAAATGACAGAAGTGGTGGCCCGCATCGCGGAGTTGGCGCCGCGACCCCATCGGGTGGTGATCTGTAACGGCATCCTGCATCAGGGAGAGATCCAGCCAGAGAAGCGGCTCGAAGCACTCAATCTCGATGCCATGACCCGCCTCTACCAGACCAACGCCTTGCTGCCGCTGCGCTGGATCAGCCAGTTGTTACCGCTGTTTGGCCGCGAGCCTTGCATTCTGGCCGTTCTCAGCGCCCGAGTCGGCAGCATTGGCGACAACCGAGCGGGCGGCTGGTATGGCTATCGTGCATCCAAGGCAGCCCTCAACATGCTGCTCAAGTGTGCCGCCATCGAGCTGGCCCGGCGGGCCCCCGGCGTCAAATTGCTGGCCTTCCATCCCGGCACCGTGGATACCCAACTCTCCCGCCCGTTTCACGCCAATGTACCGGCGGGAAATGTGCAGAGTCCCGAGCTGGTAGCCGACCATCTGATTAACCTGATGAACCGGCTGCAACCGGATGGCGAGCTGAGCTTTCTCGACTGGCAGGGCAAACCTATCGAGTGGTAGAGGAGATCAGGAGACGCGCCAGCAGCGCCCGCAAACTCTTGATCACGGCGGGCTTGCCCGCCAGTTGCAACCTCACGGCCAGCATTCCCCAGTCGGCATATTGCCAGATGGTGGCGATCAGCAGATAACGCTCTTCAGGAGTCAGTGAACCCAGCACAGCCAGATTGCGCGCCAACCACAACTGCAGGCTGGATTGGCTCAGTTCAAACGGCTTGTGATGCAGGGCAAAGCACTCAACCTCATCGCGCTCGAACTCGTCAAGCTCAGCCGCGGTGACGGTGCTGCCTTGCAGACATTGCCATACCAACTCGGGATCCAACGCGCTTAACTCTCCCGCCAGCAGGGTCGGCAACTGGCGAATGAAACGCTGCTGCCACTGATTCAACTCGGGCTCATGCTCGGGTTTCAGCGCTTTGAGCAGCAGGGCTGCGTGGCAGCCGCTGGCGGCATCCCGTTGCAGGCCGATGCGCAGCACCGTCAGTCCTGCCTTGCGCCAGAAGGGGAGCAGGTCGGCGCTGGCCGAAAAGGCCGAGCCGAGGTAGTCGATGCCAATCTGACGATAGTGCTCCTCAAGCTTGCCAAGCAGCAGCGAACCCAACCCGTGGCGATGCTGCTCGGGATGGATGGCGATACGCATCACCCGGGCGTAGCTGCGCGCCCCCGCCGTTTTAAAACCAGCGTGGGCCAGCAACGACTGGGGCAGCAGATGGCCGCGCGGACGGCGGCGACCGGCCCATATCGCCTCGGCCAGTTCGGGCTCTATCTCCCCTTCCCGCGCCACCAAGGCCACTCCCAGCAGGCACACATCCTGCTCCAGCAGATGGATGTCGAGATCCGGACTCTCAAGCAGGGATCTGAGATCGCTCGGCGTAGTCTGGTAGTGGGCCAGCACCAGCAAGCCGAACAGCTGGTTGAGCAACGTCTCATCGCTCGCCAGCGCCTCTTGACTGACCAGACGCCAGCTCGGGCTGGTCGGCGGCAAGGGCATTGCGACTTCGGCATTGAGGCCGAGCAGGCGGAAAATCAGCGGCTCCAGCGGATCACGCTCACTCCAGCGAATGGGTTCAGAGAGGCGGATCTCCTGCCACTCCGGGGTCTGGCTATCGAGCACCCGCTTGAAGCGCAGGTGAAAACCGCGCCCCGTCCCCTCGTAACCGTGCTCGGTGGTGGCAAACACAATGCGGCTGTGGCGGGCCAGCATGGCTTCAAGCAGCGGGGTCGGAATGGCGGCCGCTTCATCCACCAGCAGCAGATCGGGATTCATCGCCTCGTGCACCAGCCGATCCGGCGAACAGTAGCTCAGCCCTGTCAGCTGTTCCGGCGTGCAATCGAGCCCGCAAACGGCGTGGGCAAACAGGGTGGCGGCCGTCGCCTGCGAGGGGGCCGTCACCACGATGTTCAGCGAGGGTTGCTGGCACAGCAGTTCGGCGGCAGCCAGCCCCAGCAGCGCACTCTTGCCACGGCCGCGGTCGGCGCTCAGCACCAGCGGACGGCGGCGATGGCCCTGCAACACCTTGTGGATGGCGGGCTGTGCCCGTGCCTGATCGCTGCTCAGCCTGCGCTCGGGCCCAATCGGTTGCCACGGCTGCGAGCAAACTGGCGGCTCCAGAAAGAGGGCTGGATCACCTTCCAGCAACCGAACCAGTCGGGCGATAAAGCCGTGGCCAGCCCGGCTCGCCTCCTCCGGCTGGGCCACCAGCCGGATCCGGTCGGGATCCGGCCATGCAGGCCACTCTACTCTGGGCGGCGTCAGCAGCAACAGCAAGCCACCGGCGCGCAGAGTGCCCGCCAGCGCCCCGAAGGCGTCGGGATGAAAGCCGCTGAAGGCGTTGAACACCAGCGTGTCGCACTCCTGACCGAGCCGCTGCAGCGCCTTGGCGGCGGGTTGCGGGGCATAACTCTCGGGCCCGGCACCCAGCCAGAAGACGGTCTCGCCGAGCAGGGATTGGGCGCGGGCAATACACTCGGCCTCCTCCCCCTCCAGCCAGATCAGGCGCCGCTCACCGGCGCGGGCCAACGCCTCGCGCAGGCTGTTGAGCTCTTGCTGCGTCATGAAGCCTGGCTGTCAGCCGGTTTGCGGGGCTCGAACATGCGCTCTCCCATCTGATCGATAAAGGTGTGGGCCTTCTGCACCATGAAACGCTCGGCATCGGCCGGATTGGCAAACAGATCGGAGCGGATAAAGCGGTGAGTCTGCAGCACCCCATCCAGCTCTTTGGTGATGCGGCCCGCCAGCCGATACTGGCCACCTTCCGCCATGGGCTCCGGATAGATGAGATAGCCGGCATATTCGGTGGGAGTGACTTCCGGCGCCTTGGTCGGCTCGCCCCCGAACAGGGCACTGAACAGTTTCTTGAGCATGGTGATCTCCTCTGGTTGCCAGCATTGTCCCCAAGGGGTTGCACAGTGGCAAGCAGGGGATCTTATTACCAATGGTTATTTGCACTACGAACCATTCTCATTTAGATTTCATCTCATTCCACAAGAGGTGACCATCATGTACGTCTGTTTGTGCCGCGGCATCACAGATACCCAGATCCGCAAAGCGGTGCAGTCAGGTAAAAGCGAATTCCGCCAGCTCAAGCAGTCGCTCGAGGTGGGCGCCCAGTGCGGCAAGTGCGTGCGCATGACCATGGAGATCATCGCCGCCGAGCTCGACAAGCTGGAGCAGGAGCAACCCGTGCGCTACTACGAAGTGGCCTGATCCGGACACCTCTTTTCTGATGCGACCCGCCAACAGGGTCACCCCTTTTCTCAGGCGAGCTGGCTCGCCAGACCTCTTGTTGTCACTTTTCTGGACTAAGCTCTAACGATCGAAGCCTCAGGCACGAACCAAGGAGCACTGTCGATGAAAGGAGATCCCAAGATCATTGCCCACCTCAACAAGGTGCTGGCCAATGAGCTGATTGCCATCAACCAATACTTCCTGCACGCCCGCATCTACGATGACTGGGGCCTCAAGGCGCTCGGGCACAAGGAGTATCACGAGTCTATCGATGAGATGAAACACGCCGACGAGCTGGTCAAGCGCGTGCTGTTTCTCGAAGGGCTGCCCAATTTGCAGGATCTGGGCAAGCTGCGCATCGGCGAGACCGTCGAAGAGATGCTGCGCTGCGACCTTTCGCTGGAGATGGATGCCATCCCCGACCTCAAGGTAGCCATCGCCTACGCCGAGTCGGTGCAGGACTACATCAGCCGCGACCTGTTCCAGGAGATCCTGGAAGATGAAGAGGAGCATGTGGACTGGCTGGAGACCCAGCTCGACCTTATCGATCGCATCGGGCTGGAGAACTACCAGCAGTCGCAACTGCACCACGGCTCCTGAGCCACTAGGCCAGCAAGCAAAGAGACCCGCCAGCGCGGGTCTCTTTATTTGGGCCGCCATATTTGAGTTGCATGACCCGAAAACTTTTCGACAGGATCACAGTTAATACGCCCGACACAGCATCTGTCATGGCTTTCGATTAGGATACGGCTCTCTGCCAATAACAATGCTACGGACGATTTCCATGGAACAGATTGCACGCGAGATGGCGCCCCACAAACGGGTGGCACTGGTGGCTCACGACAACATGAAGACCCCTCTGCTGAACTGGGTGATGCGCCGCAAGGAGGAGCTCAAGCTCCACCACCTCTATGCGACCGGCACCACCGGCACCATGCTCGGCAAGCAGGCACAACTGCCCATCACCTGCCTCTTCTCCGGCCCCATGGGGGGTGACCAGCAGCTCGGCGCCCTGATCGCCGAAGGGAAGATCGACGTGCTGATCTTCTTCTGGGATCCCCTCAATGCGGTGCCGCACGATCCGGACGTTAAGGCGCTGCTGCGCCTCGCGGCAGTCTGGAACATCCCGGTCGCCACCAACGAGGCGACCGCCGATTTCATCATGGACAGCCCCCATATGCGGCAGGCGTTCAGCGTACAGATCCCGGATTACGCCGGTTATCTCAAGGCGCGCACCGAGTGATCGGCGAACCCGTCATGCAAGAGGGCCGCAACAAGCGGCCCTCTTTAATTGGGAAAATGAATCAGCCAAGGAAACAAACCGGCACCGGCTTATAGCGCCCGGGCGAGAATGCGCGCCACCCGATCCGGGTCGATATCCTGTTGTTCACCGAGCGCGGTACGTCCCACCCGCTTGAGGTTGGAGCAGACCGCCGGAATGCAGCTTTCGCTGAGGCCATAGTCGGCCAGCCGGGTACCCAATCCCATCTTCTGGAAGAACTGCTCGGTGCGGATAATCGCCTCTTCGATGCGCAGGGCCTTGTCCTCGCGGGTCGAATGCCACACCCGTTCGGCAAACTGAGCCAGCTTGTCCTGCTTCTGGCTCGCCCGCTCACGCAGCAGTGAGGGGAGCACCACCGCCAAGCTCTGGCCGTGATCAAGCCCGTAGAGCGCCGTCAACTGATGGCCGATGGCGTGAGAGGCCCAATCCTGCGGCACCCCACAGCCGATAAGGCCGTTGAGCGCCAGACTGGCCGCCCACATCAGATTGGCCCGCACCTGATAGTTGGTCGGCTCCGCCAGCGCCCTGGGGCCGTTCTCCACCAGCACCTGCAGCAAACCTTCCGCCAGCCGATCCTGTACCTCGCCTCCCACCGGAAAGGTGAGGTACTGCTCGGCAATATGGACGAAGGCATCCACCACTCCATTACCGGTCTGGCGCGGCGGCAGGCTGTAGGTGGTCGCCGGATCGAGCACCGCAAATTGCGGCTGTACCAGCGGGCTTCTGAAGGAGATCTTCACATCTCCCCGGCTCACCACCGAGGTGGGATTGCTCTCGGATCCGGTGGCGGGCAGGGTCAGCACGCAGCCCATCGGCAGCGCCTGGTGCACACTCGCCTGTTTACCGCAGATATCCCAGGGATCATCCCCCTCGTAGCAGGCGGCCGCCGCGACAAACTTGGTGCCATCCACTACCGAGCCGCCGCCGACGGCTAGCAAGAAGTCGATGCGATCGCGTTTCACCTGCGCCACCGCCTCCATCAACAGCTCGTATCTGGGGTTGGCGCCGATGCCGGAAAACTCCTGCCACGTCACCCCTTCCAGGGCCCGGGTCAGCTGCTCATAGACGCCGTTTTGCTTGATGCTGCCTCCGCCATAGAGCACCAGCAGCCGGCTGCCGGGCGGGATCAGTTCGGGCAGGCTGGCGATCTGCCCCTCGCCGAAACAGATACGGGTCGGATTGGCATATTGGAAGTTGTACACGGCGGACTCCTCGACTGGCTCAATGCGCGGACATTGTGCGCCTGTGGGGAGGTGAGGTCAAAAGAGGTGGCAGAAGCTTGCCCATCGGCGGTCGACACTGGCCCATCGGTGCCGACCGGGTAGATCTCAGAACAGCGGCAGGATCAGGCAGTTTTGGCCTCATCTTTGGATGAGCTCTTCTTGCCGGTCAGGCGATCCATTGCCTCCTTGAGCATCGCCTCTCGCTGCTCGTTGAGCGGCTTGCTCTGCTCCGCCCGCTCTTCCGGCGTCAGCTTCTTGTTATCGGCGATGGTCTTGAGCTTCTCTTCGATCTCGTTGAACTTCTTGCGATCGAAACCAAGCGCCTTGTCCACCAGCTGCTGCACCACGCCCCCCTTGTCGGAGCTCATATCGAGCGCCGGCGGCAGCTTGTTGTTCTTGGCCAGATGTTCGTAGGTCAGCACCTGCTGGGCTTGGCCGGTCATGCGCTGGGTGGAGAGGCTGACCATCTCCTCCCAGCCACCACCCTGACCGCCGCTACTGGCACTGTTGAGGGTAGCGAGGGCGCGGTTGTTGGATGCGCTCTGGGCAAGCTGCTGGCTGTAGGGTTTGATATCCATGGGGGGCTCCAATTCAGTGCGCATCTGCGGCAATGGGCACAGGCTGATCCGATCACATGGGGCGTCAGGCCCCACCATTATCAATTAAACCAGCAAGTTACAGGCCAACTTGTCAGATAGTGCGAGATCCAGAGATATGGCGGATCTCACCACGCATCCCACGCAAGCAGGCGTCAGAATCATGACTCATCTGCTGCCAGCTCACGCTGTTTTGGCACATTTTGCCGTCCACGCGCCACGATGCCAGAGAAAAGTCAGGAACAGTCGTTCGATCACAAAATAAACAACCACTCGGGAATACAATTTTGGCGCACATCACAACCAGCCAGCCGTGTCATGGATGATCTGTTCGAAAAACTAATAACAGGCAGACCAATCTGTCGTGCTCACTCCGCTGCCAGTTCGGAGTTGCAACCTCCACACACCTCATCCCCTCGTCTGGCTCTCACTCACCGCAACCCTTCGGGTACACCTATGAAAAAACACCCCTTGAGTCTTCTCTCCGCCACCCTGCTCACCCTGCTTGGCACCAGTGCCGACGCCTGTACCGGCCTCATCGTCGGCAAGGGAGCCAGCGCCGACGGCAGTGTGATGATCGCCAGAAACGAGGATTTTGGCGTCAACAACTGGAACAAGTACCTCGCCTTCCGGCCCGCGCAGCAGAACGAGGGCAAAGTCTGGAAACTGGGCAACGGGCTGGAAGTGCCGATGCCCAAGGCATTTTTCGCCTACTCCGCCATCCACGACTGGGATGCCACCACCAGCGATCCGGCAGGCAAATATTACGAGGAGCGCGGCATCAACGAGTTCAACGTCGCCATTTCGGCCACCACCAGTGCCGAGGTCAACGACAAGGCCCAGAAAGCCGATCCGCTGATCGAGAAGGGCGTGATTGAAGCCATCATCCCCACCCTGATCCTGCCGCAGGCCAGGACGGCCAAAGAGGGGGTCGAGCTGCTTGGCCGCTATGTGGAGCAATATGGCGCCGGTGAGGGCAACAGCCTCTATCTGGCGGATGTGAACGAGGCCTGGCTGATGGAGATCGGCTCCGGCCACCACTGGATCGCGGTGCGGGTGCCGGACGACAGCTACGCCATGGTGGCCAACGGCCTGCGCATCCACGGCGTCAATCTCGACAGCGCCGATGTGCTGCACTCGCCCAAGCTGCTGGAGTTCGTGCGCGAGCACAAACTGCTGGATAACGCCGATCCGAAAGAGTTCAACTTCGCCAAGGCGTTCGGGGTGATTGCCGACCCCTACAACGTGGATCGGGAGTGGCTTGGCCAGAAAATGCTGACCGCCAGCCACCCACAGCCGACCCGGCAGGCGCAATATCCGCTCTTTATGAAGCCGGATGCCCCCATCGCCGTGCCGGACGTAGCCAAACTGCTGAGCGCCACCTATGAGGGCACGCCGCTGGCGGGCAAGGCGGAGCGGCCGATCCGCATCGATCGCCAGCTGGAATCTCACGTCATCCAGCTGCGCAAGGAGATGCCCAAAGAGCTGCAGGGATTGATCTGGCAGAGCTACGGCGTGCTGGCCGAATCTGTGATGGTGCCGCTCTACAACACCCTGGAATCCTACCCCCTGCCCTATCGCACCGGCAGCGACAGCTACTCCGATGATTCCGCCTACTGGCAGTTCCGCAGCCTGACCGCGCTGGCCAGCGCCGATCCGGACAAGTACCTGCCGCTGCTGCGCGGCGTCTGGAGCAAGGAGAGCAGCAAGCTTTACAAGGAGGTCGCCGTCCTCGACAAGAGCCTGAAGCAGGCCTATGCCAGCGACAAGGCTACCGCCATCGAGCTGGCCGCCGACTACTCCTATGGCCAGTTGGAGCAGACCTATCAGATGGCCAAAACTCTGCGCTACAAGCTGATGACGGATCTGACCAAGCGCACCGAGAAGAAGTATTCGCCGGAGGAGTTCAAGAAGATCATGAGCTTGTGACCGGCTCGCCAACGCAAAGAGGCTCCCACGGGAGCCTCTTTCGTTTCAGCCAATGCAACGATCAGCGACGGCTGATATTGAGCGGGCCGAAGGTCTGCGCCACCGGCATGATCTCGATGCTGTTGATGTTGACGTGAGCCGGTTGCTGGCTCACCCAGAGCACGGTATTGGCGATATCTTCCGGCTGGATCGAATCCACCCCCTGATAGACGGAGGCCGCCTTGGCATCATCACCGTGGAAGCGCACGTTGGAGAACTCGGTGCCGCCGCACAGGCCCGGCTCCACGTTGGTGACGCGGATGGCGGTACCCGCCAGATCGGCGCGCAGGTTGAGGCTGAACTGCTTCACGAACGCCTTGGTGGCGCCGTAGACGTTACCACCCGGATAGGGGTAGGTGCCGGCAATCGAACCGATGTTGATGACGTGACCGCGATTGCGCGCCACCATGCCCGGCAGCAGCAGTCGGGTGAGCAGGGTCAGACCGCTGATGTTGGTGGCGATCATCTGCTCCCAATCTTCCAGATCCGCCTTGTGGGCCGGCTCCAGCCCCAGCGCCAGACCGGCGTTATTGACCAGCAGATCCACCTCGTTCCAGGCGGCTGGCAGGCCGGCGATGGCGGCGCGGGTAGCCGCCTTGTCCTGCACGTCGAACGCCAGCGGCAGGAACTGCTCGCCCAGCTCGTCAGCCAGCGCAGCGAGCCGCTCGGCACGGCGACCGGTGCCGATCACCTTGTAGCCTGCCTTCACCAGCTGACGGCTGATGGACTCACCAAACCCGGACGAGGCGCCCGTTACCATTGCAATCATCTGAACCTCCATATCTACACCGATATTGTTATTTATCTGTTTGAATCTATTCAGATTCATTCATCGCTCAATTCACGTCCGGTCGCCTTGCGCCAGACAAATACCACCAGATGGAGCAGCAACAGGCCCGAGCCACCCAGCGCAAACAGCAGGCCGGTGAGGGCGTTGACCGAGGTATCGGCGCCGCACCACCACCAGACCAGCCAGCCAGTCAGGCCGATGACGAAGGTCTGGCCAGCGCAGACCGGACAGCGCCCCAGCTTGGCCCTGATGGCGGTGGCAAGACAGTTGTCGCAGCTCATCCTGCTCCTCGATTCTGCTCGTGCAACATGATCAGTTGGCCTGTGAAGATGGCTTGCGCGCCTGAAAGCGAGCCACTCTGCGCCGCTCACGCTCCTCGTCGCTCACCAGCGGCAGCACCAGCCGGTGGGCGTGCTGGTCGCGGCCATAGTAGTCCGCCAGCCGCTGCTGGGGACGAAATCCCAATCCCTGATAGAGCGCCAGCGCCTCTTCGTTGGCGTCCGCCACCTCCAGCCGGATCGCCCCCCAGCCAGCGACCTTGCCCTCGCGGATCACCTGCTCCAGCAGACGTCGGGCCCAGCCCAGACGACGTACCGTCCAGCGGATGGCCAGCGCCTGAATGACCAGCCGATCCCAGCCTCTGTGCTCCAGCAGGCAGAGATAGCCCATCAGCTGATGTTTCTCGTCCAGCAGCAACAGGGTGCGCCCCTTGGCGTGGGCCAGCAGATAGTGCCAGCGGCTGCGGCCAAAGGCGACTTCGGGAGGAAAACAGTAGCGTTCCAGATTCACGATGGCGCCCAGATCATCGGTTCGGGCCGCACGTACGGTCAACACGGGGAGTCCTTGTTCGGTTATTTATCCTCAGCACCAAAAATGCGACTTGTATCACAAGTTACCAAGGCGTCATATTAGGCACTGTAACCTCTTGTTTCCCCTCGCGCCATTGTCGTGCTTGTCGGTGCATCGAAGCCCACTGGGGATCCTGCCTGTTCAGGCAGTCTGATCTGTGGAGCCGAAAATATGAGTACCTATGTCATCGTCGAAGAGCTGGGCGACTGGCCTTGCCATGCCGATTATCTGCTGACCGCCCGCACCTATCTGCAACATGGCGTGCCGACCACCGGCGGCCGACCCCGCATCATCAACCTCTGCCGCAATCTGGAACACCTTAGCGCAGGCTACTACTGCTCGCTGCTGGCCCAGGCACGCGGCCACCACTGTCTGCCGGGTCTGCAGGCTATCAGCCGACTGCAACCCCAGCAGCCACCGGCCAAACTGTGGCGCAAGGCACAAGGGTGGCTGGCCCAGCAGAGCGAGGATCGGATCCGGGTACGTGCCATCTTCGGCCAGTGTGAACAGAGCGAGCTGGCGGGACTGGCCCGCTACTACTATGGCCTCAGCCAGTTGCCGCTGCAGGAGCTGACCCTCAAGCGCGGCCGCCACGGCTGGTCGGTACGCCAGCAGCAGAGCCTGTCGCCGCTGGAGCTGAGCCAGAGCGAGAAAGAGTTGATGCGGCACCACGCCCAAGCGCTTGTGGGGACCGGTGATGAGGAGCAGGCGGCGCCGCTCTATCAGCTCGCCATTCTGGTGGATCCCGATGACGGCCGCGCCAGCAGTGACGGGTTGGCGCTGGAGCGCTTTATCCGTGCTGCCGCCGCCCAGGGCATCCGGGCCGAGATCCTGCCACCGTCGGCCATCGAGCGGCTGCCGGAGTTCGACACCCTCTGGCTGCGCGCCGAAACCGCGGTCGGCCACTACACCTTCGAATTTGCCCATCGCGCCGAACAGCTCAAGATGCCGGTGATCGACAGCTCCCGCGCCATCTTGGCCTGCAGCAACAAGCTCTACCTCTACGAGCTGATGGTGCGCAGCGGCGTGCCCATGCCGCCCACCATGGTGGTCACCCGCCGCGGCCGCCACCATGTGGACGAACTGGTGCAACGGCTCGGCCTGCCGCTGATGGTGAAAGTGCCCGACGGCGCACAGGGGCGCGATCTCGCCTTGGCCAGCGACGAGCAACAGCTGGCCCGGCTGCTGGACGAGGGGCTGGGCCGCTCCGCCCTGCTGCTGGTGCAGAGCCGGATCCCCGCCGAGTTCGACTGGCGCATCGGCTTTCTCGATGGCTCGCCGCTGTTTGCCTGCCGCCGCTACCGGCCCGAACCGGGCAACCGCATCCGCCGCCGCAAGCACCCCCTCGACATGAGCCGCATCGAGGCGCTGCCGCTCAACGAGGTGCCGGAGCGGGTACTGCAGACCGCCCGCCGCGCAGTCCATCAGCTCGGCAATGGCCTCTACGGGCTCGATTTGCGCCAGCAAGGGCGCGACTGCGTGCTGCTGGAGATCGTCGATAACCCCTGGATCCGCGGCGATATCGAAGACATGGAGGCGCAGGATCTCTACGAACGACTGGCCCGCGCCTTTCGCCAGCGGCTGGAAAACAGGGGCCAGACCACCGTATAACCCCGCCATGACCTTGTCACCCCCAATGACAGAGAGGGCCCCGCGACGGGGCCCTCTCTCATATCAAAGCGTGCTGTGGCTGACTTATTGCAGACGCAGGAAACGCCCGCTCAAGGGCGGTATCTCCACCGTTACGCTGCTGCCGCCGATAGCCAGACTCTCGCCGCTTTGCAGATCCACCAGCGCGCTGCCGCTGCGCAGTTTGCCCGCTGGCAGGTTGTAGCTGAGCGCCGTGGTGGAGAGGTTGAGCAGGTAGACTATCTGCTCCCCCGCCGTCTGTTTGATGTCACCATAGAGACTGCCCTCGGCCACCAGTTTGACTCGCTCTCCCTGATAGAGAGCGGGGTGGGCGGCACGCATCGCCAGCAGCTGGGCCAGCCACTCTTTCAGCTCGGCTTGTTCGCTACTTGGCACAAAGCCGGTGACAGCGGGCACCTTGCCGTCGCTACGGGCCACATGGTCGTCGCACAAGCCCTGCGCCGCACAGTCACCACCAACCTTGGCAGCAAAGCCCGGCACCTCGTCGCCAAACTCCTCGCCATAGTAGAAGGTAATCGGGCCGGAGCGAGCCGCCATAAAGCTGAAGGCCGCCTTGTGGCGCTGCCAGTACTCGGTCGACTTGAAGTTACCGCGCTCCAGCAGATCGCCAAAACGCACCAGATCGTGGTTGCCCAACATCAGGTTCGGCATGGCGTGATTCGGGTAGTTCTCCACCTTGTTCCAGCTGGCATCGAGCACGCTGGCCCCCTGCCCGCCCTTGCCGGACTCCTCCACCGCCAGCGCCTGCAGGATGCCGTAGCGTAGCGGGAAGTCAAAGGCCGAGGAGAGCGCCGGATTGTCGCTGCTGCCGTAAGCCTGAGCGCGAATGTCGTCAGCCCCCTTCCACACCTCACCCACCATGTAGCCAAGGGTGCCCCACTGCTGACCGGCGGCCTTGCGCGCTGCGCTGGCCTGCTCCACCTCGCTGCGAATTGCACGCCAATCATCCAGCCCAAGCTGATAGGCCTGATCGAGGCGCCAGCCGTCGATGCCGTACTGCTCGACCCAGTAGCGGGCCACCTCCTTGAAGTAGGCGAGGCTCTCCGGCTTGCTGTAATCCACCAGCTGGCCGGGATAACCCGCACCGCCGCTGGTGAGGGCTGGCAGACGCCCCTCTGGCGAGGGCTTGCTCACCCCCACCTTGTTGACGTGGCCAAACACCCCGTCGAGGAAGACGTAGAGGCCGCGCTGATGCGCTGCATCCACCAGCTGTTTGAGCTTGGCATTGCTGCCAAAGTTGGGATCCACGGTGAAAAAGTCGCAGGCGAAGTAGCCGGTGGCATCGAGCTTGTTATCGCCGCCTTGCCCCGCGCAGGAATCGAACACCGGGGTGAGCCAGATGGCGTTGACGTTGAGACTCTTGATGTGGTCGAGGCTATCGATGATCCCCTGCAGATCGCCGTTGTGCTGGGAGGGGCCATAGCCGACGCCGTAGTTGGCACTGCCGTCACCATCGGCAAACGACTCCACCATTACCTGATAGATGCGCAGGTTGCAGGCGGGTTGATCGTCGCCATAGCAGGCACGACTGGCCGTGGCGACCGGAGGGTGGGTGACCGGCGGATTGACAACGGGGGGAGCGCTCTCCCCTCCTGAACTACCGCTGCCGCCGCAAGCCGCAAGTAACAGGGCGGCCCCGAGCAGGCCGCCATAGCGTAACGTTCCCTGTTTCATTGTTATGTTCCCGCTGTGAGAGCAGGCGTCTGATACGCCTGTTTTTCACCATGATAGCGATGCTCACACAGCGGTGTCTGTGACTGAAAACGTTATCTGACTCAACTGGTTAGAGCACCCCTGCCGAGGCAAAGCGGTAGTTGACAGAGAGCCAGTAGGAACGGCCCGGCTCGGGGATGCGGCCGCTCTGCTCGTAGCCCAGCCCGGCCTGACTGGCGTGCACCGACTTGGAGAGGTGCTCGTAGTAGAAGGTGTCGAACAGGTTGTCTACCCCGGCCGAGAGCTGCCACCCCTTGGCAAACTGCCAGGCGCCACTCAGGTTCATGGTGAAGAAGCCCGGAGTCTCACCCTGATCCTGACCCGCAACGGTACCGGACCAGAGATCTACCCGATCCTGCGCCGCCACCGCGCGCCCCAGCAGGGTGAAGTTCAGCGCCTCATTTGGCTGCCAACCAAGGGCCAGCTTGCCATCGAGCGGCGGCATCTGGGCCAGCGGCTTGTTGTCGCTCTGGTTTTCGCCGTAGACCACCGCCAGACCACCATCGAGACGCCACTGCTCGGCAAACTGCCAGCGCCCCTCCAGCTCGCCACCCCGGGTCTGGGCATCGATATTGCGCACCTGGTTCGACTTGCTGTTGTAGAGCAGGTAGTCCTTGATATCGGCGCTAAAGAGGGAGAGGGTCAGGTCCAGCTCGCGACTGCGCAAAGCCAGCCCCGCATCCCACTGGCGACTGCGCTCTGGGTTGAGGGTGAACGGGGTACTGTCCTTGCTGCGCTCCCAGTAGTCCGGCGCCCGCTCTGCCTGCCCCCAGGCCAGATAGCTGGACCAGCGGGGCGACCACTGGTACTCGTAGCGGCCAAACCCGCTGTTCAGGGTCAGGGTATCGCTGTAGAGGGTCTGTTCACCGGCGCCATAGCGGGTGGTCTCGACCCTATCCTGACGGTAACCGCCCTTGTAGCTGTGAGCCCCCTGCTGACGACCCAGTTCGGCGAAGCCGCCCTGCTGCTCGAAACGCAGGGTGCGCTGACGATCCTTGGTGGCATAGTCGACCCCACTCCGACTGCGATGCTGATCCCGGTTGCTGTCGAGCCCGGCGGTCAGCAGCCAGTCGGCAGGCAGGGCGATATCGTTGGCCCAGCGCCCGCCGGTGTTGCGGCGATCCGGGTTGGAGAGCATTTTCATGCCGCTGTTTTGCCGCAGGCTGAAGTTGTCCATGATGTGGTCTATGTAGTTGTCCCACAGGGTCAGCTCGCTGCGCTGCCAGTGAGTGGTGATCTGCTCCTGCTTGAGCTTCAGCCCGAAGGATTCGCGATCAAACATGGGGCCATCCATGGTGCGGTCCGCATAGGCGGCACGGGCATTGCTGCGCTCGGCGGTGAGTTCCAGCCAGGTGTGCTCCCCCGGCGTCCAGCCCAGCTGGGCGGTGCCGTTCTCGCGGCGATAGAAAGATCGCACCTTGTTACCGTGACCATCGCGGTAATCGTCGCTGTCGGAGTGGGTGAACTGACCGCGCAGATAACCGTCGGTCGAGCCCGCCGTCATATCCACCATCTGATCATCACGGCCAAAGCTGCCATAGAGGGCCGAGGCATCGGCCTTGAGACCCGGTGCGGTGAACTCGGGCCTGTCCCGCTCGAACAGCACGGTTCCCGCCAGGGTGGCACCCTGCTCGAGGGATTGCGGCCCCTTCAGCACCCGGATCCGGTCAAAGGATTGGGGAAACACATAGGCGGTGGGCGGGTCCATCCGGCCGCCACAGCCACCGGCCAGCATGCCGCCATCCATCTGCACGTTGAGGCGGGACATCCCCATTCCCCGCAGCACGGGATCGCCACCGAGCCCCCCTTTGCGCACCATGCTCATGCCGGTGACATTCTTCAGATAACCGGCGCCGTCGGCAGCGGGCATGGGGGAACCGGGCTTCTTGGGATCCAGTGTCACTTCAAGTGTGCTGGCGGGGCGGGTTGCCACCACCACCATGGGATCCAGCTGTTGCACCGGTTCCTGACCGGCAGCGCCGTGACAGGCGAGCCCACCAACCAGCAGGGCAAGGGGTGTGCGCATATGACAAGCCATACATTTTCCTTATGTATTTGTTTATTTTGTTATTTTCATTCAACCAACCAAACCTTTCAGCAAGGGAAAGGTTTGCCATCAGGCCGCAAAAAAGGCCTGCGGCGTGAAAGCGGCAAGCCTCTGTCAGGTGAAGCGAAGGCAAGTTGGCAAAATGTTGCGCAGGTTTTACCCAAGTTGGCTCAGAAAGGCAAACGGGCAAACATTCTAGCAACAGGAATCTGGCGTTGGCTCACAAAAAATGGGGATTAGCTGAAGGCTTCCCGCTCATCGATGGGAGAGATGAGGTGATAGACCTCATGGGCTGATAAGGTACATCCGACGGGCCACTCCAGCTGGTGGTGACGGTTGATGAAAACCCGGGCGCAGTGACGCTCGCTCTCAAGCTTTGCAAACAGCGGCTGGGTTCGCCAGGGGGTCAGATCCAGCACACCCGTGGTGCCATCCGATAACACCAGAAACAGGCGCCATCCCCGCACATACTCGACATCGATAAAGACCGGCATCCCTTCGGCTCCGATTGAGATAATTCGCGGCAATTATAAACACCAACTCCCCATCCATACACGCTGTGGCTCACATTTTACCCAGCAGATTATTCTGTGCTCATTAGTGGCGCGACATCACATTTTTAGATGACAAATGTGTTAATGCCGACTTTTAACAAACTTGAATGCAACCTTAACCAATTCGATCTGTCATAACCTCACAACAACTAAAAAAACGTCTGTGGACAGACGTTTAGAGTCTCATTCAGGAACAAACATGACAAATCTAAAACAGCGACTCGGCCCGTTCTGGCCCTTCGCCGTCTTCTGCGCGCTCGCGCTTTTTTCTCTCTCTTTCAGCCGAATCGCCCTCGGTCTCTGGCAACTGGAACGGGTGGATACCGTGGCCGGCTGGCAGGAGATGCTGCTGCAAGGGATCCGGGTCGACTTTGCGACCCTCTGCTGGGTCTGGGGTGTCCCCGCCATGCTCACTCTGTTGCTGGCAGGCCCCCATGCCATCGGCCGGGGCTGGCTGCAACTGATGCGCATCTGGCTGACCGTCGGACTCTGGCTGATGCTGTTCCTCGAGATCTCCACCCCCTCGTTTGTCACCGAGTATGGCGTGCGCCCCAACCGCCTCTATGTGGAGTACCTCATCTATCCGAAAGAGGTATTCGCCATGCTTTGGGCGGGCCGCAAAGCCGAGCTGCTGCTGGCGGTACTCTTCAGTGGCGCCGTGCTGGCCGGTGGCTGGTGGCTGAGCGGCCGTCTGGTGCGTGGCCTCAGCTTCCCCCGCTGGTATCTGCGTCCTGCCTTCGCCCTGCTCATTCTGGCCATAGGTTTTCTCGGTGCCCGCTCCAGTCTCGGCCACCGCGCCCTGAACCCGGCCATGGTCGCCTTTGCCGAAGATCCGCTGGTCAACTCGCTCACCGTCAACTCCGCCTACTCCCTCTTCTTTGCCATCAAACAGATGGGCGCCGAGGAGGATGCCGGCCAGTTTTACGGTGAGATGACCCCTCAGAAGGTGCTCGAGGTCATGCGCAAGGAGAGTGGCCGTCCGGCCAGTGATTTCAACTCCGATCTGCTGCCCAGCCAGACCTTCAACGAGGCGAGCTTCCGGGGTAAACCGAAGAATCTGGTGATCCTGCTGCAGGAGAGTCTGGGCGCCCAGTTTGTCGGCTCCCTCGGCGGCCTGCCGCTCACCCCCAACATCGATGCCCTGTCGCAGCAGGGCTGGGCCTTCGAGCAGCTCTACGCCACCGGCACCCGCTCGGTGCGCGGCATCGAGGCGGTACTGACCGGCTTCACGCCGACCCCGGCACAGTCGGTGGTCAAACTCGGCAAGAGCCAGACCAACTTCTTCACCATCGCGGATCTGCTTAAGCAACGGGGTTACGACACCAGCTTTATTTATGGCGGCGAGAGCCACTTCGACAACATGCGCAGTTTCTTCCTCGGCAACGGCTTCACCACCATCGTCGAGCAGAAGGATTTCGACAATCCGGTATTCAAAGGCTCCTGGGGAGCTTCCGACGAGGATCTGATGGTCAAGGCCGACGAGACCTTCAAGGCGCTGCACAAGGAGGGCAAACCCTTCTTCAGTCTGGTGTTCAGCTCCAGCAACCACGATCCGTTCGAATTCCCGGACAACCGCATCGAACTCTTCGAGCAACCCAAGCAGACCCGCAACAACGCGGCCAAGTATGCGGATTACGCCATCGGCGAGTTCTTCAAGAGGGCGAAACAGTCCGAATACTGGAAGGATACCCTGTTCCTGGTCATCGCTGACCACGATAGCCGGGTCGGTGGCGCCAGTCTGGTGCCCATTCCCCGCTTCCATATTCCGGGGGTTATCGTGGGCGACGGTATTGCGCCGAGAAAGGATCCGCGCATCGTCAGCCAGATCGACATGGCGCCGACCCTGCTCTCCCTGATGGGGATCAGTGCCGACTACCCCATGCTCGGCAAGGATCTGACCCGTATGCCCGCCGACTGGCCGGGGCGCGCCATCATGCAGTACGACAAGAACTTTGCCCTGATGCGCGGCAAGGATGTGGTGATCCTGCAACCGGAGCGGGCGGCAGAGGGCTATGTCTACGACAATGCCAGCGAGAAGCTGACCCTGGCGGCGCAGCCGGACGCCTTGAAGGAGGATGCGCTTGGTCTTGCCCTGTGGGGCAGCATGGCCTATCAGAAGAGTCTCTATCAGACGGCCAAGGATGAACGCACCGCCGCCAATTGAGCCAACTGTGCTGATTCAGCCGATAGCAGAATGGAAAAAACCGCCAGCTGGCGGTTTTTTCCATCTATCCATACCGTCGGCCCACAGACCGTTATGGCTGGGGAAAGCAGGGCAGGGAGCGGCTGAACTTGTGCTCGAACACCAGCGAGGTTTCGAGGTGCACCACCTCCTCGCGGGAGGTGAAGTGATCGAAGACGAAGTTGCGCAGGTGCTCGGTATCGGAAACACAGAGGTGCACCAGAAAATCATCCTTGCCCCCCATGTGGAACAGACTGATCACTTCGGGCAGCGCCAGAATGGCATCGCGGAAGGCATCGATGATCTGGCGGCTGTGGCGGGCCAACTGCAGGGAGACCATGGCCTGAATGTGGCCACCGAGGGCCTGATAATCCACTTCGCAGTGCGCTCCCTTGAGCACGCCATCCTGCTGCAGCTTACGCACCCGCTCCAGACAGGTGGAGGGGGCAACACCGACCAGCGCGGCCAGATCCTTGTTGGTCATGCCCGCATCCCGAAACAGATGGGCCAGGATATCCAAATCCAGTTGATCCAGGTTTCTCATCTTAACTCCTTGAACCGCTCAATTTTTTAGACTCTGCCCGTAAACCGGGGCAAACACAACGGCCATTGACATCCCCCCTGCCCCGCCTATCCTTGGCGCCATTCACCGGTCGCAGCCCTGCGGCCACCACGCGAGGATCCGCCATGCACCCGTATCACCCCTTCTGGAGCCTTGAGGTTCCCCGTGTCGACGGTCAGCTGCTGCTGACACCCTGCCCCGGCACCCAGCAGGTGCCGCTGACCCTGGCGCTCGATCAACTGCGGCTGGCCGGTGCCCACGGGGTGGTGACCCTGATGACGAGCGCCGAGTTGATCCGACTCGAACTGGCGCAGCTCGGCCAGCAGGTCGAGCACGAAGGGATGCGCTGGTTCCATCTGCCCATTGAGGATGATCTGGCCCCCGATGCCGACTTCGAGGCTGCCTGGCAACAGGCGCTGCCACAGCTGCGCGAGCTGCTGGGGGATGGCAAACATCTGGTCATCCACTGCAAAGGGGGCAGCGGTCGTACCGGTCTGGTCGCCGCCGCGCTGCTGATGACCCTCGGCCAGCCACAGCTAGAGGCGATGGCCGCCATCAAGGCCCACAGACCCAAGGCGTTTACCCTGGCCTGCCACCGCCAGTGGCTCGACCAGCTGGCCGAGCGGCTGGCGCAGGGCGACTGACTACTTGCCTCCCTGGTCGTAGGTAAAGACCTTGCCGATATCTTCCACCCGATAGCTGGTGAGCTGATAAACGTAGTAGTTGAGCCAGTTGGCAAACAGCAGATGACCATGGCTGCGCCAGCTGGCGCGCGGGGTCTTGCCAGGATCGTTATTCGGGTAGTAGTTGACCGGAATGGCCGGGTCGAGCCCCGCAGCCAGATCCCGCTGATACTCCCCGTCCAGCGTCAGGGCATCGTACTCCGGGTGCCCGGTGACAAACACCTGACGACAATCCTTGGTCGCCGCCAGATAGACCCCTGCCTCTTCTGACTCGGCAAAAATCTGCAAGTCGGTCTGGGCGCGGATCAGATCACCATCAAACGCCGCGTAACGGGAGTGCGGGGCGACGAACTCATCATCGAAACCGCGCAGCAGTGGCTCGTGCTCATCGAGGCGATGGTGGCGATAAACCCCGGAGAGCTTCTCGCCGTGGGTCTGCTTCTCCATACCATACAAGGCTTTCAGCGCCGCCTGCACCGCCCAGCAGAGGAACAGGGTGGAGGTGACATGCTGATGGGACCACTCGATGATCTCGACGATGCGCGGCCAGTAGACCACCTCCTCGAACTCCACCAGCCCGAGCGGCGCCCCTGTGATGATCATGCCGTCGTAGTTGTTGCCGCGCACCTGCTCGAAGTCGTGATAGAAGTTCTCCAGATGGGCCTGCGGCGTGTTCTTTGACTCCCTGTCATCGATGCGCAGCAGATCCACATCCACCTGCAGCGGCGAGTTGGAGAGCATCCGCATCAGCTGGATCTCGGTCTCAATCTTTTTTGGCATCAGGTTGAGGATGAGCACCCGCAGCGGGCGGATGTTCTGGGTGACGGCCCGGGATTCCGTCATCACGAAGATGTTCTCCTGCCCCAGCACTTCGGCGGCGGGTAACTGATCCGGGATCTTGATCGGCATGCTTACTCCCTGTACTGCATCGGTAAATATGTCTGGACATCCAGAAGCCTATAATAAAGCTCCAGCCCTGTCATCAGATACCTTTTGTATTCACCCCCGCCTTTGACTAGCATACGGCTCAGTGTGTCTCCTGCTTCCAAGATAATGACCGGTATCAAGATTTCCGTAGATCGACTGCAAGTCGGCAACTATGTATCCCTGCCACTGGGGTGGCGCGAACACCCGTTCCTGTTTTCCAGCTTCAAGATCAAAAGTGAAGAAGAGATCGAGCTGATCCGCCGTCTCGGCCTGAAACTGGTCACCATCATTCCCGACAAGAGCGACGTTCCGCCCAAGCCCCTCAATCAGGTACAGCCTCAGCAACAAGAGAGCGCAGACGCCGCCCAGCGCCAGGCCCAGATGCAGCAGGAGAAAGATCGCCGCATCGAGCAGTTGCAACTCTATCGCCGCAACCTGCAGCAGTGCGAGAAACAGTTCCAGCAGTCGCTGGCGCAGGTGCGCAGCGTGATGAGCAAGATCCAGTCCCGCCCCCTCAATGCTATCGGCGAGGCGCAGGAGCTGGTCAACGCCATGACCGAGCAACTGCTCTCGGTGGACGAGATGGTGCTTCATCTGGTCTCCGACAGCGAGGATGGCAACAACCTCTACTTCCACTCCCTCAATGTGAGCGTGCTCAGCATGCTGCTGGCCAAGGAGTGCTGCATGACGGCCGACGAGATCCGTCAGGTCGGCATGGGGGCGCTGTTCCACGATATCGGCAAGCTGAAGATCCCGAGCCAGATCCTGCGCAAGACCGATCCGCTCACCAAGCCGGAGCAGAACCTGATGGCCCAGCACCCGCGCTACGGGCTGGATCTGCTCAATCTGGCCAAAGATTTTCCGGCCGAGGCGAAGGGGATCGTGCTCCATCACCACGAATATCTCGATGGCAGCGGGCCGGAAGGGCTCAAGGGTGGCCAGCTCGATCCGCTGACCCAGATGGTGTCGCTGATCAACGAGTACGATAACCTCTGCCACATGCAGGCCAAGGTGCCCTACTCGGCCCTGAGCGGCCTCTACAAGCAGCGCAAGGCGCAGTTCAATCCGGAGTACCTCAGCATGCTGATCCGGCTGATGGGGATCTACCCCCCCGGCAGCGTGGTGCAACTCTCCAACGGTCAGGTGGGGCTGGTGATGTCGGTCAACGCTTCCCGCCTGCTCTACCCCTCGGTGCTGGTCTACGATCCGCGCATTCCCCGTCAGGAAGCGGCCATCATCGATCTGCAGCAGGCCGAACTCTCCATCGCCAAGGTGATCCATCCCAAGCGGTTGCCGCCGGCGGTGTTCGAGTACCTCAATCCGCGTACCCGGATCAGCTACTACTTCGAGCACAACAAAGCCTGATTGTGTTGGCCCGAGGCCAACCGTTGCCACCCGTTTAACCCAAGGAGCCTGCCATGCGTATCGAGATCATCAGTACCGGAGACGAGATAGTGACGGGTCTGGTGGTGGATACCAACGCGGCCTGGCTCAGCGCTCTGCTGCTGGAACAGGGCTGGCAGGTGCGCCGTCGCCTGACGGTAGGGGACAACCTCGCCGACCTGAAAACGGTGCTGCAAGAGAGTGCCAGCCGCGCCGAGGTGGTGCTGGTGTGTGGCGGGCTCGGGCCCACTGCCGACGACCTGACCGCTCAGGCTGCCGCCGAGGCCTTTGACCAACCGCTCACCCTCTTCCCCGACTGGCTCGCTACCATAGAAGCGCGCTACGCCAGCCGTGGCCGCCCCATGGCACAAAGCAATGCCAAACAGGCCTGGTTGCCGCAGGGGAGCGAGATCCTCGACAACCCGGTTGGCACCGCCTGCGGCTTTGTGGTGCGAAATGGCCAGAGTCAGCTCTTCTTCACCCCGGGCGTGCCGTTCGAGTTCAAGCAGATGGTGCGCGAGCAAATTCTGCCGCGCCTCAAACAGCTGGCCGGGGCACAAGTCGATACCGAGCTGCGTCGCTTTTACACCTTCGGCGTCTCGGAGTCGGCGCTCAGCGATATGCTGGATGCCGAACCCTGGCCAGCCGGCATCGAGCTGGGTTACCGCTCCTCCATGCCCCTTATCGAGCTGAAACTGATCTGCCACGGCGCCAGTGCCGCTGACATGGAGAGTGCAGAACGCCGACTGCTGGATACGATCCGCCCCTGGCTGGTTGGCAGCGGAGATACGGAACCTGCGCAACAGATCCTGGCGCTGCTGCAAGGCAAACCGCTGGCTCTGCTGGAGGGAGAGAGTGGCGGCGCCCTGCTGGCGCTTTGTCACGGCCATCCCCGGCTGGAGGCCAACTTCAGTACGCAACTGGCCAATGAGCTGGCACAACTGCCGACAACCGATGCAGGCCTGCAACTGACCATTGGGCGAGAGGGTGCAGAGGGGGTGCCACTGCTGCTCAGCGCCGATGGCATGCACATCGGTCAGACGGTCAAGGTCAGCCACCCCGACCCGGAGAGCCGCCGCAAGATCCTCGCCTTTGCCGCCCTCGACATGCTGCGCCGCCATATGCTGGGTGAGCCGGTACTCGGCGATTACCTCACCCTGGCCAGAACAGCCCAGCGCAGCTGATAACTACCGCCCCTGCCAGCGACCCTATGTTGCTGGCGCTGCGATCCGCCTTTTCACGCCATTGCCAAACAGCACCCATATTTATCCGGCCGCCATCACCGATTTAACTTCAATTCATTGACCATTCAGAGGAAATATCTGAATACTGCCCACTCTCAGGGTTGGTGACTCGCTTTATTAATCATTGAGAGATTAAATGACAGTAGAGGAGCGAGCCGATCGTTCCGTTCTCATCCAGCAAGGAGATGCGGTGTTAAGCAAAGAGTGGTTGCTGCTATCAAGCGATATGGAACTGGTCTGCCTGCGGATTGCCGCCGGTCTCACCAAACCTGTCACGGAACAGGATGTGCAGGCTCTGCTGCTCGCTTCCAACTGTCGCCGCTATCAGCCGCTGCCCGAGGGGATCAAACAGGCCATCAGCCTGCTTAATACCCTGCTCACCAACCCTGCCGCCCCCGTCCCCGTCCCCGCCAACCCCATCCCTGTCGGCAAGCGTCAGGATGCCCGACTCACCGTAATAGTGGAGAAGGATCGCATGAGCGCCATCGCCCAGATCACTGCCGACTGGGGGGGCAAGTATGTGACGCTGGAACAGCTGAAAGAGGCGATCGCCATCAGCGAAATCAAACAGGGGGTGAGTGAGCAACTGCTCACCGCTGCCATCCAGTCGGCCAAGGAGGCCGCCCCCGGCAGTCAGCTCAAGCTGGTGATTGCCAACGGCCAGCCTGCCGTCAATGGTCAGGACACTCGCTATGAGCGGCTGGTGGAGACCCCGGCCGAACGGATCCTCAAACCGCAGGAGTTGGGGCATGGCAAGGTCGACCTGCGGGATCTCGGCTCCATCGTCACCGTCAAGGCCGGCGCTCCGCTGATGCGCCGTCATCCGGCCACCGTCGGGGTACCCGGTTTTACCGTGACCGGTCAGGACCTGCCCGCCAAAGATGGCAAAGACAGTCAGATGAGCGCTGGCGAGGGCACCTTCATCTCCCCCGACGATCCCGACCTGCTGATTGCCGGTCGGGCTGGCCTGCCCTGTCAGGAGAAAGCAGGCATGAAGGTGGACGAGGTGCTCAGCGTCAAACAGGTTGATGCCCGCCACGGCCACATTGATTTTGAAGGGGGCTTAATCGTCAGCGGCGACGTCAACCCGGGCATGAAGATCAGGGTCAGCGGTGATATCGTCATCGGCGGCTTTATCGAAGGGGGCTGGATCGAGGCGGGGGGCTGCATCACGGTACGCCACGGCATCATTGGCCGCCGCAACGAGCAGGGGGAGTACCTTTGCCAGCTCAATGCACAAGGAGAGATCCACGCCAGCTACGCCCAATATGCCCAGCTGGAAGCGGGGGGGGATATCCAGATCCAGAGCCAGCTCAGCCACTGCTACTCCCGCAGCGGACAAGACATCAAGGTGGGCGATAGCAACATGCGCAAAGGCACTCTGCTGGGGGGCACCAGCATTGCCAATCGCCTGATCATGGCTCCCAGCCTGGGGGCAGAGGCCGCCAATCATACCCGGCTGCAGATCCTCGGCGGCTACTTCACCCACAAGGAGCAGGAACACCAGCTCAAGCTGCGCCAGCAGGCGTGTCAGGCCCAGCTGGAGAAAATCAAGGAGCTGGTCATGAAGTTGCTGCAACTGCCCGGCGACAAGCGCAATCCGGATACCCTGCGCAAGCTCAAACCGATCCGGGACCATCAGCTGGCCGAACTGGCCCAGCTCGATGAGCAGCTCACCGCCAACCAGGAGGAGCTGCGAAACTTGATGGCTCAGATGGAGGTCATTGCCACCCAACACCTCTACTCCGGCATCGAGGTCGAGATGGCCAGCTTCAAACGCAAGGTTACCATCACCCGAGGCCCTACCCGTCTGACCATCCATGATGAAACCCTGGAGATGACCCCTTACGAGGGGCACAAATAGATCAACAGGCACGGCCCCATCGCTGAACCGGTCGTGATCCCGCCGCCGATTTTCGCTACACTCGCCACTTCCTTGGCCCCACCGGGCGGGCCACCCAGACTCAGGTAGTGAGAGATGTACAAGCTGATCGCATTGGATATGGATGGCACCCTGCTCAACCCGCAGGGCCAGATTACTCCCCGCACCCACGCCGCCATCAGCGCCGCGCGCGCCAAAGGGGTAACAGTTGTGCTGGCCTCCGGCCGCCCGCTGGAAGGGATGAGCCGCTATCTGGAAGAGCTCGGCCTCACCACAGAGCATGACTACGTCATCTGCTACAACGGCGCCCTGGTACAACAGGTGGCCGATCAGCGCATCATCCGCAGCCAGCTGCTGACCGGCAGTGACGCCAGCGCCGTCGCCAAACTGGCTGACGAGCTGGAAGTGAACGTTCACGGTTTCTCGGTCACCCAGGGCCTCATCAGTCCCCGTGTCAGCACCTACACCGAGCACGAATCCCGCCTGATCGGCATGCCGATCAATCTGATCGACTTCGCTACCCTGCCTGCCGACGAGCAGATCATGAAGGTGATGATGATCGACGAGCCGCCCCAGCTCTCCCGCGCCATCGAGCGACTGCCTGCTGAGCTCTATGAGCGCTATACCGTGGTACAGAGCGCCCCCTTCTTCCTCGAATTCATGAACAAGCAGAGCAACAAGGGAACTGGCGTCGCCGCGCTGGCCGAGCACCTGGGCCTGACCGCCGCTCAGGTGATCTGCGTCGGGGATGCGGGCAACGATCGCCACATGATCGAATACGCAGGCCTCGGGGTTGCGATGGGCAATGCCACCGACGAGATCAAGGCTCTCGCCCAGCACACCACTGCCCGCAATGATGAAGATGGCGTGGCTCAGGTGATCGAGCAGTTCGTACTGAACGCCTGATCGCAATCGAGCGCTGCTGCGTCCGATGAGGAAATAAAAACGGGGAGGCTGTCAGCCTCCCCGTTTTTTCTGGTCAGTTATCTGCGTGATGAGCGGTAATTCGCTCGCATCACTGGTTCGCCAGACACTGGGTATGGGAGCCAGGTTGCAGGTAAGGCGTCAGCAGGGGAGCCATCCCCTTGAGCACCTGCACCGGCAGTGCCGAGGTGAAGCGGAACTTGTCAGACTGGCTACCCGGCACATAGGCGGTCAAGGTACCGAAGTGATCCTCACCCAGATAGAAGACGAAGGTTGCGGTGCGGTTGCGCGCCAGCGAGCTGGTCACGTTGCCATAACGGCCCACTGTTTCAATCCGGTTATCCCCGGTCCCGGTCTTGCCCCCCATCTGCAGCACAGTGCCATCCGGCAGGGTAAAGGCACCGGCGATACGTCTTGCCGTGCCCCCTTCAACCACCTTGGAGAGCGCACTGCGCAGGGCGGCCGCCACCTCTGCTGGCATCACCCGGGTACCCTCGGTGTGCTGCGGCTCAAACTCGGTCTCGAAGGGCGTCCCCTTGGCGAACGAGAGATGCTCGATACGCAAGGTTGGCGAGCGGATACCGCCATTCTGGATAATCCCCATCAGCTCGGCCAGTGCAGCCGGACGATCGCCGGAGCTACCCAACGCGGTCGCCAGCGAAGGCACCAGATGGTCGAACGGGTAACCGAGCTTGGCCCAGCGCTGATGGATATCGAGGAAGGCTTCAACCTCCAGCATGGTGCGGATCCGGCTGTCACGGGCACTGCGATGGCGAGTCTTGAACAGCCAGCTGTAGACCTCCTGCCGCTCGTCACGACTGGCCGCCACCGCGTCGGCAAAGGTCGCCTTGTCGAACTCCTTGAGATAGGCCAGCAACCACAGCTCCAGCGGGTGCACCCGGGCGATGTAGCCCTGATCCGGCAGTGAATACTTGCCCGGGCCATAGCTCACATAGAGCTGATTGACCCGCTTCGCACTCAGCTTCTCCCGCGGCAACCGCTCCGCCAGGAAGGCAGCAAATGCGGCTTCGCTGGCTTCCGGCATCAGGTAGCGGTGAACCGCCGCCAGACGTACCGCACTCGGCTTGAGACCGTCGAGGAAGGTATCGAGCTGCTCCTCGGGAGTCTTGCCGCGATATTTGCGCCAGAAGCGCAGCAGATAGGTCTGCCCCTCTTTGTCGGCAAATTTGGCCAGATACTCCTGACGGCGGGGATCCTTGTCATCCTTCAGCAACTGGGCACGGTTGCCCTCCTTGTAGAGGCTGTAGCGCACGATATCGCGCATCAGCCGCACAAAGGGCAAGTTAATCGACTCACGCAGAGAGTCACGCAACGTCGGAATACGATTGTTATCCTCGCGGCGGAAGTTGTTGAAGGTGTGCATGCCGCCACCGGTAAAGAACCCTTCGTTGGGGCTGGCGGAGTATTTGCGATCCAGCGCCGCTTCCAACATCACAGGGAGGCTCTTGTCCTGAGCCGTCATCAGATAGGAGATGGCCCAGCGGCTGAGGTTGTCCTGAGAGACGGCAGCCAGCTTGCGCAGATTCTCGACCGGTATCCCGGCATAGTTGTCGTGCAGCTCGGCCACAATCTCCAGATAGGTAGTCAGTACCCGCAACTTGGCGGTTGAGCCCAACTCCAGCTTGGAGCCTTCATTGATATCGAACGGCTGATCGGTGTTGTCGGTCTGCACCCGCACCTTGAACCCTTCCGGCGACTTCTCGAACAGGGTGAAGCTGTAGCGCACATCGCCGGTCTTCTCTGGCGAGAGCAGGCGCTCACCAAACAGTCCCACCTGAGCGGCAAACGTCGGGTCGGCCAGCTGTTGCAGATAACGGGATATTTCGTTCTGCAACGGCATGTTGAGGCTGGTATCGGCGGTCAGATCCATCCGGTCGAGGTCATAGAGCTGCACCCCGAGCTGGCGGCTCAGGCGAGTACGGGCAACCTGCAACCCCTTGTTATTATTCACCCTGGTGATAGCCGGGGACTGCAGGAAATCACGAAACGTAATCTTGGCCTTGAGCGCCGCCTCCATCAGAGGTGGCGTGATCATCCCCTCCTGCACAAACAGGCGCAGGTAGCTGTCGGTCAGGGTAGCCAATGCCTCTCGCCCCTGAGCCAAATAGTAAGAGGGACGGCGGTGCGCAATCATCAAAGAGACTACCTGACGCAGGGCAAGCCCCTGTTCGGCCAGCGGCGCATTCTGGTTGCGGGCGGGATCCAGCAGACGGTTCACATCATCGACGTTGGCACCAAACCAGACCCAGAGACCATCTCCCAGACCATGGACTTCACCATATCCCGGCGCAGCCGAGAGCGGTACCGAGTTGAGGTAGGCCCAGGCGACCAGTTTGCGCGCTTCGAGGGTTTCCGGCCCGAGACGATAGGCCCGCACGCTGGCAGAGGCCATCTGACGGATCTTCTCGGTCGGCGACAGGGTCAGGCCATCCGGCGAGTGGCGATACTTCTCCACCTGGGTCGCCAGAGTACTGCCACCGGCAGATTGATCCTGCATATCGAGCGCCTTGCCCACCTGAGATAGTGCCGCCTTGGCAAAACGGGGCCAGTCGACCGCCGGGTTGGCCAACGGCTCTTCGTTGCTCAGCAAGTCGCGGTTCTCGATAAACAGCAGCGACTGGATGACGAGCGGCGGAATCGAGGCAAAATCCGGATAGTGATGGGTCGGATACTTGAATTGATAGAAAGGTTCTGCGCGGCAATCGTGCAACGTCAGGCCAGCCTGCACCTTCTCGGTATAGGGCACGAAGAAGCCACGACTGGCGTAGTCATAGAGCGCGTCGGAGAAATACACCTGCTTGCTGACTTCATAGCCCCGCTGAAGCAAACGCTCCTGCATCATCGGCAGTTGCACATAGCCGAGCCGCTTGTCGAACGGGCCATCCTCAGGGAAGGTGATCTGCTTGCTCTGGCCAGGCTCGACCTGATAGGTGAGCTTGGCGGCATAGCGGGAGATCTCCTGAGATTGCAGCTTCGAGGTTTTCATCTCATAGCCAACCAGAGCGATCACCGCCCCCAGGCACAATAAAAAGAGAAAACAGAACAGCCAACGCCACCAGGGACGGCGCTTGCGCTTTGGGTTCCCGTCCGAGGTCTGGACAGATGAATCTTGAGATGCCACTTGTGTCAAATCCGTCTGTTCTGATGCGCCCATATCAGCCCCACCATGGTTGCGCAATTTATTGTGTTTCACTCAAGCTTAGCCTTTTCAAGTCAATGGCTTGAAACTATTGACCGCTTTGTGGTGATGGTAACAGGGCAATTCTAAAAAGGGGAGCCGATTGTTGCAGGAGTGGCAGAGATCCGAGCTGATAACAAAACACCGGCCAGTGGCCGGTGTCTCTTAAGCGAAGCGCAACGCTTATTTGTGAGAGCTCATGCCCTTCAGCTTGGTGCTCAGATCTTTGCGCTCTTTGGATAGCTCGGCGTTCTTGATGATGTGGTCATCCACGCGCTCTTCATAGTCGGCACGCATGTTGGCGATGATCGCCTGTACATCATCAATGCTCATGCCCGGCTTGATGTAGTCGCTCAGGTTGTCGAGCAGCAGCACGCGCTTCTGGTTGTCACGGATCTTCTTCTCGTTATCCGCAATTTCACGCTTGAGTTTGTTCTGGCGACGGGACATACGCACATATTCCAGTACATCGCTGAAGGTGGACTTGTTTACTTGTTCCATATCGATACCACTGACTTAAGGTTGATAAAAACTGGCCAAGTTACACCTGGAACCCGGCAAGCTAGGCGCGGGACAGGCAAACTCAAGATGCCCTTACTCTACCGAGTTATAAGCGAGATACAACCCTAATCGCGCACCATGAACAGAGTTTGGCCAAAAGTAAACCAGTTAAAATGGCAAGTAATCCATCAGATAAGGGCTTGATATAGATAGAAAATGGTGGAGGTGACAGGGTTTTAGTTCTCTTCCTGCAGATAAATGCTAACACTGGCGGTTTAACACGCTAAAAATACAAAAGCCCGGTGGTCAGACTGGGCTTTGTGTTGATTCTGGTGTGCAAATCTGTGGGTCTTATGAACAAAATCGCCCATAGCAAAAAGGCCTTCCCAATCGGGAAGGCCTTCAAATTAGTGGCGGAGCGGACGGGACTCGAACCCGCGACCCCCGGCGTGACA
>NZ_JBFODO010000043.1:0-95246 GCF_040908365.1 Aeromonas sp. R2-4 | reverse complement strand
CGGATAACAAAACGGTACCCCTACCGTGTTATCTGGAGTCACCGTATGACCACCAACGAGAAAGTAGCACGTCGCAAACTCAGCCTGCTAGAGCTCGCCAAAGAGCTCAATAACGTCAGTAAAGCCTGCAAGCTCATTGGCTACAGCCGCCAGCAGTTCTACGAAATTCGCCGTAATTACCAGACCTATGGCGCCGAGGGCTTGCTCGACAAATTGCCGGGCTGTAAAGGGGCTCATCCCAATCGGGTTGCGCCCGAGATTGAACAGGCCATCCTCGATTACTCCCTCACCAGACCAACTCAAGGCCCGCTGCGGGTCGCGCAAGAACTGGCTCTGCAAGGCATCAATGTCAGTGCGGGCGGTGTGCGTGGCGTGTGGCAACGGCACGACTTGCTCTCTAAACACGACCGCTTGCTGCGCCTTGAGAAAACTCACCGTGAGCAGACCATTGAGCTCAATGACGAGCAAATTCGCCTGTTAGAACGATTCAGTCCCGAGTTCCGAGAACGCCAGATTGAGGTTCATTACACCGGAGAACTGGTGGCGGTCGACACCTTCTTCGTCGGCGCGCTCAAGGGGGTTGGCAAGGTGTATCTACAAACCGTGCTGGACTGCTACAGTCGCCACGCCTGGGGACGGCTCTACACCAGCAAGCTGCCGGTGACCTCGGTTCATGTGCTCAATGAAACGGTGCTGCCGTTTTTCGAGGCCCACGAGGCGCGGGTCTATACCATCCTGTCGGACAACGGGCGCGAGTTCTGTGGGCGCCCAGACCACCATCCCTACGAGCTGTTCCTGCAACTGGAGGGGATTGAGCACCGAACCACCAAGGTGCGCAGGCCGCAGAGCAACGGCTTTATCGAGCGGCTGCATCGAACCTTGCTGGATGAACACTTCCGCATCAAGGGGAGGACGACCTGGTATGAGTCGGTAGAGCAGATGCAGACAGACCTGGATAGCTATCTGGTGCACTACAACACCCAGCGGCCACATCAGGGCAGGATGATGGAGGGTCAAACCCCCTACAGCATGTTCAAGAAGGGTCTGAAATTGATACCGAAGGAAGTGCGCTCTAAAGTAGCGTAAACAAGACACCGGTTTGAGGCCGGTGTCAGGTGATAACTAGATCTGTACACTCGGCCTGCTCTGTGGCCTGTTGTTCTTTGTGCCGCTGATCTATGTCAGACAAGCTTGTGGCCACGTTGGCTATCTGCATAAACGGCAACTCTGTGGCTACCATCTGCAATTTCGCTTCTGTCACGGCGACTAGCTCACCCAGCTGGCGGACGCTCATCCACGTTTTCACACTGCTTTTAACGCTACCGATTGACTGACGGGGCAGGCTGACAACTGCAGCCTGCGCTCTATCGTCCGGAGTTGCGTCCGTGCTTTCTGTTGTTTCGTCCATGCTGCTGGCCATCGGCCAGAGGCAGACTTTCTCTTTGCGCAAACACCTGGTGAGCACACCTATGGACTACTACCTCAACCTGTTTATTCACTCAATCTTTGTCGAAAACCTCGCCCTGGCCTTCTTTCTGGGGATGTGTACCTTTCTGGCCGTCTCGAAGAACATCAACACCGCCTTTGGCCTTGGCATGACGATCCTTGTGGTGATGGTGATCGCCATTCCCCTCAACAACTTGATTTACCGCCATATCTTGCGGGCAGGCAGCACCTTTTTCGGCGAATTCGATCTGGGATTTCTCGATTACATCATCTACATCGGGGTGTTGGCGGCGCTGGTGCAGGTGATGGAGATGGTGCTCGACAAGTACGTTCCGGCGCTCTATCAGGCGCTTGGTATCTATCTGCCGTTGTTGACGGTGCACTGCGCCATCTTTGGTGGGGTGATGTTTATGGCGCAGCGGGATTACGATTTTGCCGAGTCGCTGGTCTACAGCGCAGGCTCGGGGCTTGGCTGGCTGCTGGCCATTGTCGCCATGGCCGGGCTGCGCCAGAAACTGAAGTACGCTGATGTACCCGAGGGGCTGCGGGGCATCGGCATCACCTTTATCGTGGCGGGGCTGATGTCCCTCGGCTTTATGTCCTTCTCAGGCATATCGCTTTGATTGGAGATGAAAAAAATGAGGCGCCTGCGGGCGCCTCGTTGTTTATCGGGGATTGCGGATTGGCGTTACAGCTCGCGGGCCCAGGGGTGAGCCTTGGGGCGCAGGGCCAGCGCCAGACCCAGCAGCAGCACGGTCAGGCCGTAGAGGGGCCAGCTGCCAAAGCGCATATAGGGGGTCTCGCCGTGGGCGGGACGCACCTCGCTGCGCAGCACGCCCGCTTCAAACTGCGGGATCTGGCCGATGATGCTGCCGTCGATTTCGGTAACGATGGTGATGCCGGTGTTGGTGTCCCGCAGCAGCGGACGAGCCAGCTCCAGCGCGCGCATCCGGGCGATCTCCATATGCTGCCAGGGGCCAATGCTGGTGCCGAACCAGGCATCGTTGGAGACGGTCAGCAGGAAGTCGGTATCGGCATTGACGTTGCGGCGCACCTCCTCCGGGAAGATGATCTCGTAGCAGATGGCGGCGGCAAACTTGAGCCCCTTGGCGATCAGGTTTGGCTGCACTTCGTCACCCCGGCTGAAGGAGGACATCGGCAGGTTGAAGAAGGGGGCGATGGGGCGCAGCAGATCTTCAAACGGCACGAACTCGCCGATGGGCAGCAGGTGGTACTTGTTGTAGCGGTTGGAGTGGTTGTAGAAGTAGGACTCCTTGCCATCCGCATCCTGCACCCCCATGCCGAGCACGGTATTGTAGAAGCGTTGTTGCTGCTCGTCGTAGTGAATAATCCCAGCCAGCAGGCCGGTATCGTTCACCTTCATCGCCTTGTCCAGATTCTCCAGATAGGGGCCCATCGCCTTCTCGATGGCCGGGATCGCCGACTCTGGCCAGATGATGATGTCGGCATCCTGATTCTCGCGGCTCAAGTCCTGATAGGTGCGCACCGTGGGGGCCAGCGCCTCCGGATCCCACTTGAGGGACTGGGCGATATTGCCCTGCACCAGTGCCACCTTGACCGGCTCGCCACGGGTCACCCAGTTGAGCTGCATCAGACCGTGGGCACCTGCCACCAGCAGGGCAGGCACCGCCAGCCAGAGCGGGGAGCGGGATTTCCACACCAGCCAGATAGCGGAGGCGGACAGCAACAGGGCGAGGGTGATGCCCTGCACCCCGAGAATGGGGGCAAAGCCCTTGAGTGGGCCGTCGATCTGGCTGTAACCAAACCAGAGCCAGGGGAAGCCGGTCATCACCCAGCCGCGCAGCCAGTCAGCCACCAACCACAGTGCCGGGAAGGCGAACAGCCAGCGGCTCCAGTGACGGCCGCCAAAGAAGCGGGCAAAGATCCAGCAGGCGAGCATCGGGTAGAGGGCCAGATAGGCGGAGAGCCCGGCCAGCAGTACAAAGGCGACCGGCAGCGGGATGCCACCAAACTCAGTCATGCTGACGTGGATCCACCACAGCCCCGGCAAAAAGAGTCCCATGGCGTAGCCAAAACCGCGCCAGGCGGCCTGTTTCGGCGTGGCTTTGTCCAGCAGGGCGTAGAGGCCAAGCAGGGAGGGGATCACCAGCGGCCAGTAGCCGAAGGGGGAGAAGGCCAGCACGGCGATGGCACCAGAGGCCAATGCACTGAGGCTTAACAGAATTTTGGAAGTAACAGGGGATAATCTCACGGGCGATGGTGCTCGTCTTGGTGTGCAACTGGGGTCGAATGGCCGGTATCTTAACCTGTAAGCGGGGCAACGGCGAGCCTCGATGCCGGTGGCAGAGAGCACAACGCCCCGAGGTCGGGGCGTTGTTTCACACATTGAGCGGATCTGCTTATTGCGGCTCGGATTGCGCCGCCGCGTGGTGTTCGGGGATCTTCACCTGCAGCTGCTGCAGACGACGCCGGTCGGCATGCATCACCTTGAACAGGTAGCCGTCCAGCTCGATCTCCTCGCCCTTCTTTGGCAGGTGGCTGAAGGCGTGCATTACCAGACCACCCACCGTGTCCACCTCTTCATCGCTGAATTTGGTGCCGAAGAAGTCGTTGAAATCCTCGATCTCGGTCAGGGCACTGATGGAGAAGACCCGCTTGCTGAGGCGGCGGATTTCGTCCGGTTCATCCTCGATGTCGTCAAACTCGTCGTCGATCTCGCCAACGATCAGTTCCAGTATGTCTTCGATGGTCACCAGACCGGAGACGCCACCAAATTCGTCGACCACGATGGCCATGTGGTAGCGCTCTTCACGGAACTCCTTGAGCAGACGGTCAACCCGTTTGCTTTCCGGCACGATCACCGTGGGGCGCAAGATTTTCTCGAGCTGCAGAGGCTCGCTGGCGTGATGGCCACCAAACCCGAAGGGGAGCAGATCCTTGGCGAGCAGAATGCCCTCCACATGATCCTTGTCCTCGTTGATTACCGGGAAGCGGGAGTGGCCGGACTCGATGATCACCGGCAGGATTGCATCCACCGGTTGGGACTTCTCGATGGTCACCATCTGGGAGCGGGGGATCATGATATCGCGCACGCGAAGATCGGCGATCTCCAGCACCCCCTCGATCATGTCCTTGGTGTCCTGATCGATGAGGTCGCGCTCTTCGGCATCGGCTATCACGTCTACCAAATCATTGCGGTCTTTTGGCTCGCCCTGGAAGAGTTGGCTGAGTTTGTCGAGCCAGGTTTTCTTCGGCGAGCCGGTACTAGGGTGATCGTCGGTCATTTTCTCTCTTGGTTACTCGTATGAACACACTTGAAATAGTTCGGGTTATATAAGGATGGCCATCTGCTGTTTCAAGACGATGACCGTCCGGCGTTTTACTCTTCGTCGTTCAGATAAGGATCGGCAAAACCGAGCTCCTGCATGATGTCGCGTTCAAGCGCTTCCATCTCTTCGGCTTCCTCATCCTCGATATGGTCATAACCTAGCAGATGCAGACTGCCGTGCACAACCATGTGGGCCCAGTGGGCCATCATGGGCTTGCCCTGCTCCTCAGCCTCGCGCTCTACCACCTGACGGCAGATCACCAGATCGCCGAGCAGCGGCAGCTCCAGACCGGGTGGCGCCTCGAACGGGAAGGAGAGCACGTTGGTGGGCTTGTCCTTGCCGCGATAGGTGAGGTTGAGTTCGTTGCTCTCCGCCTCGTCGACGATGCGCACAGTCACTTCTGCCTCCTGCTGGAAGCCGAGAATGGTGCCGTCGAGCCAGCCTTGCAACTGGGCTTCGGTGGGCAGGCCGTCAGTGCTGGCACTGGCCACCTGCAGATCCAGGGTTACGCTCATTGCTCACTCTCTTTGCTGGCGTTTGTTTGGCCGGCCACCTTCTCGGCTGCCTGTTTGGCATCGAATGCCTCGTAAGCCTGCACGATACGGGCCACCACCGGGTGGCGCACCACGTCTTTGGACTCGAAGAAGTTGAACGACAGACCATCGACCCCTTGCAGCACTTCCAGCGCGTGGCGCAGGCCGGATTTGGCGTTGCGCGGCAGGTCTACCTGGGTGATGTCACCGGTGACCACCGCCTTGGAGTTGAAGCCGATGCGGGTGAGGAACATCTTCATCTGCTCGGTGGTGGTGTTCTGGGCCTCATCGAGAATGATAAAGGCGTCATTGAGGGTTCTTCCGCGCATATAGGCGAGCGGCGCCACCTCGATGATGTTGCGCTCCATCAGCTTCTCGACCCGCTCAAAACCCAGCATCTCGAACAGGGCGTCGTAGAGCGGGCGCAGGTAAGGATCCACCTTCTGGGAGAGATCGCCGGGCAGGAAGCCCAGTTTCTCGCCCGCTTCCACCGCCGGACGGGTCAGCAGAATGCGGCGGATCTCCTGACGCTCCAGCGCATCCACTGCTGCCGCGACCGCCAGATAGGTCTTGCCGGTACCGGCCGGGCCTATGCCGAAGCAGATATCGTGGCGCACGATATTGGCAATGTACTGGGCCTGATTTGGGCTGCGTGGCTTGATGAGACCGCGCTTGGTCTTGACCGTCACCTCCTTGCCATAGGGGATGCTAGGCGCCGGTTCGTCATCCTGCTCCAGCACCCGCGACTCCTGAATGGCCAGATGGACCATGTCGGGGGTGATGTCGGTCACCTTGCCACCCTTGAGGGGCTGGGTTTCCACATAGAGGTGCTTGAGGATGACGGCGGCGGCATCCAGCTGGGCCGGTTTGCCCACCAACTGGAAGTGGCTGTCACGGTAGCTGATCTCGACGCCGAGGCGGCGCTCCAGCTGCTTGATGTTGTCATCGAAGGGGCCGCACAGGCTGGCAAGGCGCTGGTTGTCGGCGGGCTCCAGATGCAGATTCAGGGTCGAGATGTGTCGGCTCAAAATATCCTCGTCTCAAGGCGCTCCCCATCCGCCGGGCGAATGGGGAGGAGGGGATTAATGGGGAGTGAAGGCGGCAACGCCCAGCTCGTCCGGTACGTTATCCGGGCGACGGGCCAGGATTTCGCTCGGGGCGGTGGCGATCCGCAGGTTCATCTCGCTCTCGCCGCGGATGAACTTGCCGCGCAGGGAGTTGGGACGCACCTCGGTGATCTCCACGTCGGCAAAGCCGCCGATCAGGGTGTGCTGGCCTTCAAAGTTGACCACCCGGTTGTTCTCGGTGCGACCACACAGCTGCATCGGGTCGAGCTTGGAGGGCCCTTCCACCAGAATGCGCTGGGTAGTGCCCAGCATGGCGCGGCCAATCTGCATCGCCTGGTTGTTGATGACGTGCTGCAGGCGGGCCAGACGGGCTTTCTTCACTTCCATGTCGACATCGTCTGGCATGTCGGCGGCCGGGGTGCCCGGGCGCGGACTGAAGATGAAGCTGAAGCTCATGTCGAAACCCACATCCTCGATCAACTTCATGGTCGCTTCAAAGTCTTCCTCCGTCTCGTTCGGGAAGCCAACGATGAAGTCGGAGCTGATGGTGATGTCGGGACGGGCGGCACGCAGGCGACGGATCTTGGATTTGTACTCCAGGATGGTGTGCGGGCGCTTCATCATGGTCAGGATGCGATCAGAGCCGCTCTGCACCGGCAGGTGCAGGAAGCTGACCACTTCCGGGGTGTCTTTGTAGACTTCGATGATGTCGTCGGTGAACTCGATCGGGTGGCTGGTGGTGTAGCGAATGCGATCGATACCGTCGATGGCGGCCACCAGACGCAGCAACTCGGCGAAGGTGCAGATGCCGCCATCAAAGGTCGGACCGCGGTAGGCGTTGACGTTCTGGCCGAGCAGGTTCACTTCGCGCACGCCCTGCTGGGCGAGCTGGGCGATTTCGTAGAGCACGTCGTCCAGCGGTCGGCTCACCTCTTCACCGCGGGTGTAGGGCACCACGCAGTAAGTACAGTATTTGGAGCAGCCTTCCATGATGGAGACGAACGCGGTAGCCCCTTCGGCGCGAGGTTCGGGCAGGCTGTCGAATTTTTCGATTTCGGGGAAGGCGATATCAACCTGGGCACCACGGCCCTCTTGCACTTCCTTGATCATGGCGGGCAGGCGATGCAGGGTCTGCGGGCCGAACACGATATCCACATAGGGAGCGCGCTGGCGGATGGCGTCGCCCTCCTGAGAGGCAACGCAGCCACCCACGCCGATCACCAGACCGGGCTTGTTGGCCTTGAGCTTTTTCCAGCGTCCCAGCTGGTGGAACACCTTCTCCTGCGCTTTTTCGCGGATGGAGCAGGTATTCAGCAGCAAGACATCTGCCTCTTCGGGCTCTTCGGTAAGGGTGTAGCCATTGCTGGCATCCAACAGGTCGGCCATTTTGGACGAGTCATACTCGTTCATCTGGCAACCCCAGGTTTTAATGTGAAGTTTCTTGCTCATTGCTTCTCTTGACTTGTTTTGAAATCGGCATGGTCAAAGGACCGCGCATTTTACTCCGCATTCTGGATACTGCCTAGCTAATATCCAGCTGGCAATGGTGCTCACCCGATACCTGTTGCCAGCAAGCTCAATAAGCTTTCTCTTTGATTTGACGCAGCAATTCCCCGTTTGTCTCACTGTTTATCAGTCGCCCTTGCGCTATCATGCAGCCATCCGGTTCACGTCCGGGCGCTGTCGCCGGACGCACCCTTTCAGGAATAAATGTATGGAACAGTGTGATATCGCCATCGTCGGCGCCGGCATGGTGGGCGCCGCCACCGCCTGTCTGCTGGCGGCTCAGGGCCTCTCGGTGCGGGTCATCGAGACCCAACTGCCGGAGCATTACGGGCCGGAGCAGCCGCTGGAGCTGCGGGTCTCCGCCATCAGTCAGGCCTCGGTGGCGCTGCTGGAGCAGGCCGGTGCCTGGCACCATCTGCAGCAGATGCGGCTCTGCCCCTACCGCCGGCTGGAGACCTGGGAGCTGGACGGTTTTGCCACCCGCTTCAATGCCGCCGATCTCGGTCTGCCCCAGCTCGGCTACATCATCGAAAACCGGTTGGTTCAGCTCGCCCTGCTCAAACGGATGGAGGATTTTCCCACCATCCAGACCCACACCCCGGCGGCTGTGATGAGCCTGCGCCAGAGTGCAGATGAAGCTGTGCTGACTCTGGACGACGGCACTGAACTGGCCGCGCGCTGGGTGCTGGCTTGCGACGGTGCCGAATCCCACACCCGCAAGCTGGCGGGTATCGGCGTATCGCGCTTCGAGTACCGCCAGCACTGCATGCTGATCAATATCGACACCGATTTTGCGCAGGAAGATATCACCTGGCAGCAGTTCACCCCGAGTGGCCCGCGGGCCTTCCTGCCGCTGCCCGGTCAGCACGGCTCTCTGGTGTGGTATGACAGCCCGGCCCGTATCCGCGCGCTGGCGGCCATGAGCAACGAAGGGCTTGCCGCCGAAGTGCGCCGCCACTTCCCAAGCCGGCTCGGCGGGTTCACCGTCACCGGCAAGGGGAGCTTCCCGCTGGTGCGCCGCCACGCCAACGGCTATCACGCCGGTAGGGTGGTGCTGCTTGGCGATGCTGCCCACACCATCAACCCGCTGGCGGGGCAGGGGGTCAACCTCGGCTTCAAGGATGTGGCCTGCTGGGCTGATCTGCTGCAAGGAGCTGGCGCCGACTGGCATCAGCTGGCATTGGCCGAGCGTTACGAGCGGCGCCGTCGTCCCGACAACCTGCTGATGCAGTCGGGGATGGATCTCTTCTACGGGGTATTCAGCAATGAGATTGGCCCGCTCAAGCTGGCCCGCAATCTTGCTCTCAATCTGGCGGACAAGGCGGGCCCATTGAAGGAGATGGCGCTGCGCTATGCACTGGGGCTGGTTTGACAGGTCGGAACCAGATAGCACGGGCTGAATGCGCGAAGGAGCAAAGGTGATGAACAAGGCACTGCTGGTGATCGATTTTATCAACGACATCGCCCACCCCGACGGGCGCATTGCCGCCTCCGCAGCCCATGTGCTGGAGCAGGATGCCATCGCGCATGCCAATCAGGCGCTGGCCCATGCCCGCGCCCACGGCTGGCTGGTAGTGCTGATCAAGGTGGGCTTTGACGGCGGCTATCAGCTGCAACCCAAGGGGTCTCCCATGTTTGGTCGCGCTCACCAGTTGGGGGCGCTCTCCTTGGCTGACAGCGGCACCGACTTTCATCCGGATCTGGATGTGCAACCCGGTGATCTGGTGCTGGCCAAGCCCAGGGTCAGCCCCTTCTATGGCACGGCGCTGGAGCCTGCGCTGCGGGCCAATCACATCGACCACCTCTATCTGTGCGGGGTGAGCACCAGCTGGGCCATTCAGGCGGCAGCGCGGGATGGTCACGATCGCGACTACGCCATCACCATTCTGGAGGATGCCTGCGCCGCCGTAGATGCCACCGAGCATCACACCTCGCTGCGGATGCTGGGTCGCATCGCCGAGATCATCAAGGTGTCCCAGCTGGCTTGATCCTTAACGCAGGCAGCACCCGAGCACCGTGTTGAGATTGACTCAGCGGCTCCCTATCGGGCCGCAGCGCTTTTGGGCAACATGATTGTCGGGCAATATAGTGCTCACATGGATAACAACAAGGATGGACAGATGCGTTATCAGGGACGGATCGCGAGCTGGAACGAGGCGCGCGGCTTTGGATTTATTACGCCGGAGCAAAATGGCGCCGAGCAGGCAATCAATGGAGCACGCAGTGCAGGGCTGTTTGTGCATGTTACGGCGCTGCAATCAGATGGCCGCGTGCCAGTGCCGGGGGAGCGTGTCACCTATCTGATCGGCAGTGGCCAGGATGGCAAACCAAGGGCGTTACAGGTCTTTTTCCCCGATCGCCCGCTCACGTTGGCGGATGCCGAGCCTTCATCCGCATCATCAGCGGCGCCATCGTTTCGGGCGGCAAGTCAGCCGCCACGCCCCACCTCGACCAGTGAGAGAAGTAACCCCTATCGACGTCGCAAGAGCAGCTGGAGTGGCAAATTGATCCCTCTGCTGGTGCTCGTCGGCCTCTTTTCCATCTATTCCCGTTTCTCGGCCGAGTCGATGGCGCCATTGCCGGTCTCCTCTTTCAATCAGGAGGAGGTCAGCACGCCACAGGCAACGACCTTTATTCGCCAGTGTGATGGTCGGCAGCATTGTTCCCAGATGACTTCCTGCGAGGAGGCAACCTGGTTTTTGCAACATTGCCCGAACACCAAAATGGACGGAGAGGGCGATGGCATCCCCTGCGAAAATCAGTGGTGTGGTCATTAAATGTGACTGATCAGATACATATTCTCATGATGTGCTCTTGTTATCCGGAACAGGGAAACTGGCCTGAAACCTTGCCGGATAGTGTTCGATGGTGAAATTTGGTCTCAGTTGGCTAAGTGGAAATTGGGTGCTTTACTCTATCTGCTGACTTTATTGTTAATAGATGGCGGTATGCCACTTTTGCCACAGGATGGCCATCATGGTGGATGATATACAGAGGCCGCGAAGTCACTTCTCCGAGCGGGCTCATTATCTGGCTGCGCTGCTGGATTCGCTGGAAGACCAGATATCGGTGATAGACCGGGATGGCGTGATCCATTACACCAATCTCGCCTGGGAGCTGTTTGGTGAACAAAACGGCATGCCCAAGGGATATAACTGGCTCGGAGTCAATTACATGGGGGCTTGTGACGATGAAGCCGAGCCCTCAGGATTGGCTGCCGTTGAGGGGATCCTCCGGGTTATCCGTCATCAGCAGGATAAGTTCTATCTGGAATACCCCTGCCACAGCCCCGACACCCTGCGCTGGTTTATGATGCGAGTCGCGCCGGTACCCGGGCTTGATGCCGAGTATTTTTCCATCGCCCATATCAATATCACCGAGCGCAAGCTGCTGGAGCTGGAAGTTGCCAGCCTCTCCCAACATGATCCCCTGACCGGACTGGCCAATCGGCGGCTGTTCAACAGCTTTCTGCATAACGAGTGGCGGCGCAGCATGCGTGAACACACACCGCTCTCCCTCATCATGCTGGATCTGGATAACTTCAAGGCGTGCAATGACCATCTTGGTCATCAGATGGGGGATGGCTCCCTCCAGCTGGTGGGCCATCTTCTGCAATCCTTCTGCCAGCGTCCGGCGGATCTGCCCTGCCGTTTTGGTGGTGACGAGTTTGCTCTGATCCTCGGCAATACCGATCGAGATGCGGCCCAGCGGATTGGAGAGGAGATCCGCCAGGCCATTAACGATCTCGACATCGTGGTGGCAAATAATATTCAGCTTAGCGCCAGCATTGGCATTGCTACCTACACGGCAGAGCAACTGCTGGAGGGAGAAGGGGCGTTGCTGGCCGCGGCCGATGCGGCGCTTTATTGCGCCAAGGGGGCGGGTAAAAACCGTAGTCACTGCGCCAGTTGTTGAGCCGCATTACCGCTTTTGTCCTGCATGCGCCCCCTTGATGGGGGCGCACTGTTTTGACGTGGCACGATGTTAGCTACCAGCGAGCGCTGGTTTCAGCGCTCGGGTGTGGCCGACACCGGCAGGGGATGGCTGGCGATCACCTGGTTGACGAAGTGATCCCGGATGGGGTCGGCAAAGTCCGGATTCCATACCATGCTGACCTCCCACTCGGAGCTGGGGCCTGAGAGGGGATAGAGGGTGACATCGGGCCCTGCGATAAAGCTGACGCTGCGTGGCAGGATGGCGTTGCCGATGCCCGCCGCGACCAGCGCCACCAGCGTCTGGATATCTTCGGCCTCCTGAACCATGCCGGTCAGCCGATTGGCGCCGAGGAAACCGGCGATCTGCTGGCTGAGACCGGGGCAGCGGTGGCCCACCATCTGCAACAGGGGTTGACTGGTCAGTGCCTGCTGGACGTCGAATGCGGCCGGGTCTGGCTCGGTCATCCGTGTCGGCACCGCCAGCACCAGCCGGTCGATCAGCAGTCTGTGCTCCTGCAACTGCGGCACCTGAGGTCTGCGCATAAAGCCAAGCTGCAACTGGCCGGAGAGCAACTGCTCCTGCTGGATGGCGGAGGGCATATCCTGCAGATGGACCATCACGTCCGTGACCTGCTGTTTGAAGCGGGCCACCAGCGCAGGGGCCAGTGCGAAACTCGACAGACCGAAGCCAATCTTGAGCCGACCGGCTACCCCGCTCGCCACCGCCAGCGCATGGCTCTCGAACTCCCGACCGTGCTCGACCAGCGCACTCGCCTGAGTGAGCAGCTGGGCACCGAGCGCTGTCAGCTCGGCGCCGTGGCGGCCCCGTTTGAACAGGGTGCAGCCCAGTGCCTGCTCCAGCCCCTGGATCTGCTTGGTGAGGGCCGGTTGGGTGATAAAGAGGCGGCTGGCCGCTTCCCGGTAGTTGGCGGTGTCGGCCAGCGTTACAAACGCCTGCAGTTGCCTCAAGTCGAATCTCATTCCAATTGGTTATCCAAAGTGGCGATTTATTGATTATAAATTATCTAATCGCCTTGTTCTAATGGCTCTGCAAGGGGGGAATCGCCCTCCTCTGAACCGGAACAAGGAGCCATATCATGTCCACTCAACGTTATCTTTTTTTGATCAAGGGCAAGCTGGTGCTGGCCCAGCCATTGGCGGCCCCGGATACGGGGGAGCTGCTCGCCAGCCTGTTGCAACAGGGGTTTGTGGTCGGCCCCTTGCAAGTGTGGGCTGGCAGTGCCGAGCAGGCGCTGGCCTGTTATGAGCGTGCCGCTCAGCAGCAGGCCTTTGCCGATGCGCTCTCTGGCTCTCTGCCCGAGCTGGCCGGGGTGTCTGTATGAATGCCTGTATGAGTGCTGGCATGAACACGATCACCCTGTCGGTATCCGCCCTGCTGCTCGATATGGATGGCACCCTGGTCTGCTCGACCGGCGATGTGGAGAAGGTGTGGCGGCTCTGGTGCCAGTATCATCAGCTTGCCCCTGAGCCGGTACTGGCTATGTGCCACGGTATGCGCTCACGTGAGGTGATCCGGGCGCTGGCCCCGCAGCTGGATGTGGAGCGGGAAGCGGTGCGGCTCGACGAGCTGGAGATGCTGCATACCAGCGGTGATGCTATCCCAGGAGCTGGCGAGTTGCTGCGCCACCTGCCGCCACAGCATTGGGCCATCGTGACCTCCGCCAGTGAGCAGGTTGCCCGTCACCGCCTGCGTTGTGCCGGTTTGCCGCTGCCGACCGTGTTGGTGGGAGCCGAAGCGGTGATCAATGGCAAACCCGATCCCGAGCCCTATCTGCTGGGGGCTGAACGGCTTGGCATCTCGCCCGCTCGCTGTCTGGTATTTGAGGATGCCACGGCCGGTATCGAGAGTGCCCTGCGTGCAGGTTGCACCGTGGTGCAGGTAGGGGGCTATGCGCCGCTCAATCCGGCAGTGGTGGCAGTGATCCGCGACTGGCGCGAGGTGAAGGTGGGGGAAGATGACTCCTTGCTGGTGACACTGCCCGCCTGATCGATGGAGATAAGGGGTTGTGGCTGCATATGCGCTATGAACCAGCGCTATCCGCACTCTATGTTGCAATAAAAACGCCCCCGAGATGCGGGGGCGTTTTGCTATCTGACTGTTATTTGAAGACGCGGAAACGGGTCGCGTCGTCGATAAAGGTCTTCTCTCCAGCCGGTTGCTTGATGCTGCCAAAGGGCATTTGGGCGCGCAGCAGCCAGCTGGCGGGCAGGTTCCACTCCTTGCGTACCGCCTCGTCGATCAGCGGGTTGTAGTGCTGCAGGGAGGCGCCGACTTTCTCCTGCGCCAACGTCGTCCAGACCGCAAACTGGGCGATGCCGGTGGCATGTTCCGACCAGATGGGGAAGTTGTCGGCATAGAGGGCGAATTTTTGCTGCAGATCCTTGATGACGTCGGTGTCTTCGAAGAACAGCACGGTACCGAAGCCTGCGCGGAAGCTGCCATCTACCTTGGCCTCACTCTGGGCGTAGGCTTCCGGCGGCACAATCTTTTTCAGCTCGGCTTTGACGATATCCCATAGCTTGCGGTGCTGGGCGCCAAACAGGATGACGGCGCGGGAGCTCTGGGAGTTGAAGGAGGAGGGGCTGTGTCTGATGGCATCCTGGAGCAGGGCCGTCAGCTGCTCCGGTGTGTGGGACACCTGGTCGCCCAGGGCATAGATGGTACGACGTGCTTTGATCTGTTCGATAAACGGACTGCTCATAACATCTCCTTGTTCTGCTTGGCGTTGCAGCCGGTGATGGACGGTGTGTCCAGCGCCTGCCGAATCAGGTATAGACTATAACACCCGCAATGCAGAGCGGGGTTAACCCGGGGTAACTAGCGTTTTTCCTGTCAGTTGATATTCGTTTGCGAACCTTGACGTTTCGCTAATGTTGGAAGTGTCATTTAAGGGGCGCGAAAGTGATATTAATCAATGATTCACTCTCCTTTCTCTCCCACAATCCCTGTATGTTTTCTTGGTTCGGATGTGATGTGAGCCGTTCGTATCTCAATAAACGCTACTATGTGCTTGTCCCCCTCTCTGCATTGATTGGTTTGATGATCCTGATAGTGACGATCATCATGGCTATTGCCAGCTATCTGAGGGATATCGATATGACGGTATCCGGCTTCGGCCACATGGCCTCCTCCGTTGAAGCGTCCCTGATCCACGAGATGGTGAAGGTCAATGAGCGGCAACTGGCAGTGCTGGAGGCCTCGCTCGACAAGGAGAAGATCGCTCGCGGCGGGCTGGCCGACTCCCCCATCTGGGCCATTGCGCACAAGATCAAACCAGGTAACCACTACATCTACTTTTACAACCTGAACGCGGATCGTATCGACAGCTACCCGGACTGGCTACCGCCCCCCGGTTATCAGGCGGCGCTGCGACCCTGGTATCAGGTGACCACCATGCCGGGCGACGAGCTCGTCTGGTTTGGCCCCTACCCTGAATACAATACCAATGAACTGATACTCAGCCTGATCAAACGGGTGCGGGACGATCAGGGGCAGCTGCTGGGGCTGCTGATGGTCGACATGTCGTTCGACTCGCTGCAGCAGGCGCTACAACGGACGGTTGGTGGCAATCAGGCGGCACTCTATCTTACCTTGCGCGACAGCGGCCAGCTGGTGGTGGGCAGCAATATGGATCTGCTGGCAGATCACCCTATCGAGCAGCATCAGGGCCAGCAGTGGCTTGGTCTGGATGTGTTGTGTCATGGCACTTTCCTGAAGCGCGAGCTGGCGGATATTGGCTGGGATCTCAATATCTATCTGCCGTCCGTGCTGTTTCGCAACAGCCTCTATGAGGCGCTGCAGATGGTGGTTTTACCATTGATCTCCCTGTTTGCCATCTGGTGTTGCACACTGAGTCTGCTGGTGCGGATCTTCCGCCAGGAGCAGGCGCTGGTGTCGGGTTCACTGACCGGTATCGTGCGCAATCTGGAGAGTTCTCCCCCCATCACCAAGGCCAATACCTGGTTTGTGCGACGCAGCCTGAACGAGATCGATCAGGTCAGGGCCAGCTTCCTCAAGGGGCAGGATGCGCTGTTGCGGGACCCTCTGACCGGTATCATGAACCGGCGAGCCTTCGAACAGCACAAGAGCGCGCTGGAGCTGAGGGGGGAGCGCTTCTGGCTGCTGCTGTTTGATATTGATCACTTCAAAGGACTCAATGACAGTCGGGGTCATGCCTTCGGCGATCAGGTGCTGTGTCGGGTGGCCAATTGCCTTGCTGATGTGCTGGGGGTGAGCACGGTTTACCGGATTGGTGGCGATGAGTTTGCCTCTCTGCTGCAACAGCCACAGGATGAGCTGGCGGAGAAGCTCAATTGTCTGCTTGACGTGGTGCGACATCAGCAGTGGCGTGAGCACAAGGGGCAGGTCACCTTGAGTATCGGCGGCGCCTGCCATTCACCCGTCGCCGACCCCATCTTCGAGCGTGCTGATGCAGCCCTTTATCGTAGCAAGGAGGCTGGCCGGGACTGCTGGCATCTGGCGGATGAGGCTGCTGACTGACAGCTTTTGTCCCAGCGCGGCGGGCCTGTGCCGGGACACGACAACCCGATTGTGGGTCACCCTGCCGTAATAGTTTGGCTTTTTGGTGATTTTAATCTTTAAATTCAATCGCTTGATTTTACTCTTCCATTTTTGGCAGTAGCCGTGCGGCCATTGACCGTCGCATCCCTCATTTCTGCTGGCTGGCGAACCCCGTGGCGCTTTGTATAGTGCCGCTGAATATTAATCAGGTTTGACAGGAGTACCTATGGAGATGAATTCGTGTGCTCTTCGCGCACTGGCACTGCTGGGCGCCTTGCTGGCTGGCAGCACGACCGTGCATGCTTCCGAGACCCTTAATACCATTCTGGGTGGCGGCGCAGGTGGTGTGGCGGGCACCATGATCGGCAAGGAGCTGGGGGGTGATACCGGTGCGCTGGTGGGGGCTGCATTGGGCGGTGCAGCTGGTGGTGCGGCGACGGCCAACAAGGGCAACAAGAATGAAGCGGCCCTTGGCGGTGCGGTGGGGGCGCTGGGCGGTGCCGCTATCGGCAAGAGTGTTGGTGGCGATACCGGTCAGCTGATCGGCGCCGGGGTCGGCGGGGCGAGTGGTTCGGCCATCGGTGCCAAGACCGGCGATGGCCACAAGAGCCAGGATCGCTATTACGATGATCATCACCATCACAAGCACCACAAGAAGTACAAAAAGCATAAGAAGCACAGATGGCACGACGACGATTGATGTGCGCGCAGTGAGTGCGAAAGATGCAAAACGGGGCCTGTTGGCCCCGTTGTGCATTGTGTGGTGACTCGCTCGTGCGGTTACACCAGCCGGTGCTGGCGGCGACCGGCGGCAAAGGCGTTGATGTTGTCGATCAGCTGGTCGGCCAGTCGCTGCATCGACTCCTCGCTGGCCCAGGCCACATGGGGGGTCAGAATGAAGTGGGGGTATTGCAGCGCCTTCATCAAGGGATGGTCGGGGGGCGGGGGTTCGACGCTCGCCACATCGAAACCGGCGCCACCGAGGCGGCCGTTGGCCAGCGCTTGCAGCAGCGCCTCCTCATCCACCAGCCCACCGCGGCCGACGTTGATCAGCAGAGCGCCCGGTTTCATCAGATCCAGCTCCCGCTCGCCAATCAGGTTGCGGGTGTAGGGGGTGAGCGGGCAGTGCAGGCTGATCACATCCGAACTTTGCAGCAACTCGTCGAGGGGGAGGCGATCCTCATCGTGACTGGTGCCGACCTGGCTCTGGGCGTAACGCACTGTCATCCCCATCCCTTTGGCCCGCTCGCCGAGTGCCTGACCGAGCGTCCCTTTGCCGATGATGCCAAGCTGCTTGCCGTGCAGATCCATGATGTTGTGGTCGAAAAAGCAGAACTGGCCGCTCTGTTGCCAGCGCCCCTCCAGCAGCGACTGGCGCCAGCAGAAGAGGTTGCGCGACAGGGCCAGCATCAGCGCCATGGCGTGCTCCGGCACCGAGGGGCCCGAGTAATTGCGGATATTGCACACCCCGACGTTGGCGGCGCGGCACGCTTCCAGATCCACGTTGTCGCTGCCGGTTGCGGCCAGCGCGATGAGTTTGAGCTCAGGCAGCTGGGCCAGTTCGGCGGCGCCGATCCGTACTTTGTTGATGATAGCGATGCTGGCATCTTTGAGCCGTTCCACCACCTGTTCCGGGGTAGTACTTGGATAGCTCTGCCAGTGGTGGGGGAAGTCGGGGTGATGCAGGGTGATGCCCGCATCCAGGGTATCGCTGTCGAGAAACACAATCTGCTGCATGAGCCTTCCTGCCATTGTTCAGGTTCGAGAGGCCATGATGCCAAAGAGGATGCAGTCAGAGCCAGTCCATCGCCGTGTCATGGCTGGGCTTTATCCGGCAGATGTGAGCTTGCGCGCTTTATTGCGCCACGCTAGCGGCCGGTTTAGAGCCAGCCCAGATGGTTGAGCCAGCCCTGAATGCGGGTGGGGGTCTCTTCCAGCTCCATCAGAGCGTAGGGGCGATAGTTGAGCTTGTTGCTGCGCCGGCTCTCGCTTCTGCGGGCCTCGGCGGCCAGCAGTGGCCAGCGACCGCCATCCTCCTGATAGAGGTCCAGAGTGGGGATGGCCGCCTGAGCCACCTGTTTGGCCAGGGTCTGGTTGCTCTGCTGGTTAGGGAAAAAACCATCGAGCAGCACCAGTGCATCGGGGGCGGGCAACTGTTCGCTGGCGATGAGGTTGGCAGTCCAGGCGGCGCCGGTACCTTGCGCCAGGATCAGCTTGAAGCCCCCCTCCTGCAGCTTGGCATCGGCCAGCTTGCTGATCCGTTCGGCAAACTGTTTGCGAAATGTATCGCTGTTTTTCGCTTTTTTCTCGGCGGCTGGGTCCAGTTCGGTCTGCTCGGGGGAGGGCAGCAGCAGCAGGGTATCAAAGCCCAGTCGGCCGAGGGCGCGAGTCAGTTGCCACAGCTGGCCGCTGCGCTGCCAGTCGGGCAGTAAAATGGCGAGCCCCAGATAGTTTTCACTGTCGTGTTTGGCGAACAGCACCGTCTGCTTGTCGATTTGGGTGGCATCGGGCAACCCTTTCCAGTCGCTCGCTTGCCAGTGGTCGAGGGGCATTGGCTCGGCAACGGGGGGTGCGACCTCGCTTGCCTCTGCCCCATGGCCAGCCAGCAAGGTCAATAACAGCAGTGATAAGGATAATCTGGCCATAGTGTGCTCCCCCGGTTATCTGGGTTAGCGGCGGCGGCGGGATTTTCTGAAGGCGGGCGGTGTGATGGCAACTCGGAGGCAATAAAAAAGCGAGCCGTTGGCTCGCTTTTTTGCAATCAATTCAAAGCGGTCAATTAGTTGACGCGACGCTTGAATTCGCCGGTGCGGGTATCGATTTCGATCTTGTCACCGATCTCTACGAAAGCGGCAACAGCCAGCTCGTAGGTAGTGCCTTTCAGACGGGCAGGCTTGGTCACTTTACCGGAGGTGTCGCCACGGGCAGCCGGTTCGGTGTACTCAACTTCGCGCACGATGGTGGTCGGCAGTTCTACGGAGATGGCTTTCTCGTTGTAGAAAGTCACTTCGCAGATGTCTTCCATGCCGTCTACCAGGTAGTTCAGCACGTCACCCAGGTTGTCTTTCTCTACGTCGTACTGGTTGTACTCGGTGTCCATAAAGACATACAGGGGGTCGGAGAAGTAGGAGTAGGTGCACTCTTTACGTTCCAGCTGAACAACGTCCAGCTTGTCGTCGGCCTTGAAGACGGTCTCGGTAGCGCTGCCGTTCAGCAGGCCCTTCAGCTTCATTTTGACCACGGCGGAGTTACGGCCGGATTTGTTGAATTCAGCCTTCTGAACCACCATCGGCTCGGTGCCGATCATGACTACGTTACCAGCGCGGATTTCCTGTGCGGTTTTCATGTAAAAAATTCCTGTTCGTGAAACGGACGGATAAAAACTGCCAGATTATATACGGCTTTCTAAAAATTTCACCAACCTCGTGACGAGATCCCCGTCCCGGAGCAACTTCTGTGACCAGCTTCGCCCATGTTGCTGCCAAATGGCGCTATATCGGGGCCATTGGGCCCAAAGTTCGCCGCAATCTTCGCCACGGTTGAGAGCCAGATTGAAGCAGCGCAGCCATTGGCCGCACTCGGCGGGTAGATCGGATAAGTAGTGGTCAAGGAACTGCTCCAGCTTGACCAGATGGGCCTCCTCCTCCTGTTGGTAGATGTGCCAGAGGAAAGGACGAGCCGCCCACTGGGCCCGCACGAAGGAGTCCTCCCCACGCACCAGATTGAGATCGCAGCTCCAGAGTAGTCGATCGTAACCGGCCTGATCGGTCATCGGCAGCAGCTTGATGGTGAGGTTGCCCGAGTGGAGCAGATCCCCCGCGTTGGCCGCAGGGATGGCATCAGTCAGACCGGCACCGGTGAGCACATCGTTGAGAGAGCGCCCCAGCGGCAGCAGCAGGGTGACGGGCGTGGCGCTCTGGCACCAGCTCTCGACCAGGCTCTTCAGCGCATCGCTCTCGTAGGTAAAGAGGCTGACCCGCAGCTCGTTCTCTTGTCTGGGCGGCAATCCGAGGCTGGCCCAGTAGGCAGCCAGTCCCGCTTCATCCTGTTGCCACTGTTCCCGTTCGGCGATGAGGTCGTGCTCGCACAAGAGACCGCCGGTTTTAGCGGTAAAGCCGGGGAAGAAGAAGTATTTGTTGAGGCTCTGGTTGCCCACTCGCTGGGGCGAGGCGAGGGCGTGGCAATCCTCGACCCAGCTCTCTGCCGAGAGATACTCCAGATTGATCCAGCATGGGGGGCTGGGTTGGCTCGCCATCAGCTCTATGAAGGGGGCGGGCAGTTCGCAGGCAAAGGCCTCGATCACCACCCTGGCCGTAGTCATGTCGGTCGGCAGGGTCTCATGCCAGTGCTGGATATAGATGCCATCGACCCACTGGCCATCCTGCGCCGGGTCGAGCCCGGGGCAGATGCGGGCGAAACTTGCCAGATCGTCCACCCAGAGCCGCACCTGAACCTCATTGCCATGTGCCGCAATATTCCCCTCCCGCTTTAACTGGCGGGCAAGTCGCCAGGTGACACCGATGTCGCCGAAGTTGTCGACGACGCAGCAGAAGATATCCCAGTCAAACGGGGGCAGGGGAGTGGTCATGGCTCGGGGTTCCAGATGCAAAAAAACCGGTGCGCAGGGTAGCACACCGGTTGACGGGCTTCTAACCGTCAGCGCGTGACGGCGGTCTGTGGCAGGTTACTCCTTGCCGTAGACGTTGTTCTCTTGCTCACGTACCCGGATAAAGGTGGTGCGCTTGGTGAGTTCTTTCAGCTGGCTGGCACCCACGTAGGTACAGGTGGAGCGCACGCCGCCCAGAATGTCGCGCACGGCGTTCTCGACCGGGCCGCGGTAGGGCAGCAGCACGGTTTTACCCTCAGAGGCACGGTATTCCGCGACGCCGCCGGCGTGCTTGTCCATGGCGCTGGAGGAGCTCATGCCGTAGAACTTCATGAAGGGCTCGCCGTCTACATCGACGATCTCGCCACCGCACTCTTCGTGGGCTGCCAGCATGCCGCCCAGCATGACGAAGTCGGCACCGCCGCCGAAGGCTTTGGCGACGTCGCCCGGGCAGGTACAGCCGCCGTCACCGACGATCTGGCCGCCGAGGCCGTGGGCCGCATCGGCACACTCGATGATGGCGGATAGCTGCGGATAGCCGACACCGGTCTTGACGCGAGTGGTGCAGACCGAGCCCGGGCCGATGCCGACCTTGACGATGTCGGCGCCGGAGAGGATCAGCTCTTCGACCATCTCGCCGGTCACCACGTTGCCCGCCAGAATGACGTGGTTGGGGCAGGCTTCACGAATCTTGCGTACGAACTCAACGAAGTGTTCGGAGTAGCCGTTGGCCACATCGACACAGATGAAGCGCAGCGCTTCGGACATGGCGAGGATTTGGCGGGTCTTGGCGAAATCTTCAGCCGAGGTGCCGGTGGAGACCATCACATGGCCCAGCAGCGCCGGGTCGGTCTCGTTGACGAAAGCTTGCCACTGCTCAAGGTTGTAGTGCTTGTGTACCGCGGTCATCATCTCGAAACCGGCCAGCGTGCGCGCCATGGCGAAGCTGCCGACGGTATCCATGTTGGCGGCGATAACGGGTACGCCTTGCCATTGGGTCTGAGTGTGTTTGAAGGTGAACTGACGGGTCAGGCTTACTTGGGAACGGCTCTTGAGAGTAGAGCGCTTGGGGCGGAACAGGACATCCTTGAAACCGAGCTTCAAGTCTTCTTCGATACGCATTACAAATTCCTTATTGAGCCTTGTTGAAAGTCACTTTTGCAGTGGCAAATTTTCGGCAGGCGCAAAAAAACCGGTGGTTTTCAGGTCCTCCGGTTTACAACAGTGTAGGCAAAAATCCCTTCAGAACAAGACTGATAATTTGTAAATCCTTGTGGTAGCCTTTGGCGTCACAACCTGAGGTTAACCACCAGTTTCATCCAGCACCGTTCGGTGCCTTGCTCTCCTTCGATATTCCCGCCCGCTTGGGCCGCCGTTCGGCCACTCTTTGTCGTCTCTCTCCTGACCCGCCAGATATTATCCAAGTAGCTGAAATAAATCGGATTGACCCACAATGGGACTGTGGTAGAACTGGGCGCAGGATTGACAAGGCAGGGTCGTAAAATGGGCAAGATGATGGTGGGGATCTCCTTGATGCTGGCACTGTGTGGCAGTGCGCTGGCTGAGACCCCGACCAGCTATGGCTGGATCGAGAAGGGGCTTATTTTGCCCACCGGCGTGGCGGTAAAGATGAAACTCGACACCGGGGCGCTCACCTCTTCCCTCGATGCACGCGCCATCACCAGATTCAAACGGGATGGCAAGCCCTGGGTGCGCTTCATGCTGGTGGTGACCGATGCCGACAGCGGCAAATTGGTCAAGCAGCAGTTCGAGCGGCGGGTCGAGCGCAGCGTGACGGTGCGTGGGGCGGGCGGTATGGAGCAGCGGCCAACGGTGACTATGTCCATCTGTCTGGGGGACAAGGTGTATGAGGAGTGGTTCACCCTGCGGGATCGCAGCAAGATGATCTATCCGGTGCTGCTGGGCCGCCGGCTGCTGGCCGAGCTAGGCCCGGTGGACTCCAGTCGAACCTTTACCGTACAGCCCGCCTGCCGTTAGGGGCAATTTCGGCGTGAATCTAAAAAACGCCGTTTCACAGCTAAATCCCCGCCCCTCTACCAGAGGTAGCATCTCCACCATACCCTGAAGCGTGCGAGTTCGTTCGCCAGCAAGGGCTTGAGCGTGGAGTGCATCATAGTGAAACCCTATCAACAAATCGTATCTGAATGGCTATTGCTCGCGGGCGAACAGCAGGGCGTAGCCTTGAGTCTGGGCAGCGATGGCCACTGCCGTGTGCCATTCGGTCTGGATAGCGAGTGCCTGGTCGAAGTGCCCGATAACGATGAGCTGCAGGCATGCTACCTCTATATCCCCTTGCTACGTCTGCCTGACGATGCGGTCAGTCAGTTGCAGCTGACCCGCTCGGCCCTTGAGCTGAACATGTTTGGTTTGACCACGGGGGGAAGCCAGATCAGTCTGGACAGTCGCAGCAACCATCTGGTGCTGACCTTTTCCTCTCTTATCGAAATGCTCGATAAAACTCTGTTTATGCAGACCCTGGGCGAATTTCTTGATCTCGGCGTCACCTTGCAGACGCAATTGCAGGCGTTGCACGCCCGGCAGGAGACAGCTGCCATTCCCTCCCCGTTATCTGGCGCCATGATCCCGTGTTGATGGATCGTCATTGGTATTAATCAGGAGTAGAAGATGTCTATTCAAAGCATTGGACAACCCCAGCGCGCTAGCGCTGTGGCCTCTCATGAGCATGGCGAGGTGCAATCCTCATCTCGCCAGCACTCGGTTCATCACAATCTGGCCTCTCACTATACCAGTCTCGGCTTCGGCTCCCGGGTTCAGCCGGGCAAGGTATTGAATACCTCGCTCAAGTGGTTGACCCTCAGTGCCCCGGCTCGCAAGATTGGCATCGCCATCCAGGGCGGCCATGATTCCCATGCCCAGAGTGCCAAGGGCAAAGCCCGTTACTGGACGGGCGCCATTATCAAAGGGTTGGCTAATATCACCGGCGGCGTCAGCAGCGTGGCCAGCGGTGCGGTGACGGCCGGGGTGGCCGGGGTGAAAAACCTTGGCGAGTCAGCGGCGCGTCTGGTGGCCTCCTCCTCTCTGGGGTTGGCGGGTAGCGTGATGAAGGGGGCCTCCCATCTGCCGCTCGGTATGTCAGAGCAGTTGCAACAGGGCTCACAGCAGGCCTTGAGTGCCGCCAAGGGGATCATCAAACCGGCCTTCGTGGCGAAGGCGCAGCAGGAACCGCTGACTGCCGAGGGGGCGAGAGCGGTGATGGATGCGGCCCAGCTGGCGCGGGTCAGCTGCTCCAGCAGTTATCGGGAGATGCCGGCAGGCTACAGTCACGCCACGCTGGCAGATATTCCCCCTTCGATATTGGCCCGCCGTGAAGATGGTTCCGGTGGCACCGGGAATGCCCTGACGCTTCATGTCACCCCGGGCAAGAACGAGAATGACCCCTTTATCCTGACAGGTGATGCCTGGTCTGCACTCAAGGTCGCCGTTTACAAGCGTGGCGATACCATGGTGCTCTCGTTTGTGGGCACTCAGCCTGCCAAACGCCCCGGCACCCTGAAGAGCGATGCTGGCGCGGCCCTTGGCATCAAGGACAGCGCGTTTCAAGATGCCGACCGGCTGGTCAAGGCCTTTGCCCAGCAGTATGGCGGCAAGGTCGAGGTGCTGGGCCACTCGCTGGGGGGCGGTCTGGCGCAATATGCCGGCATCAAGCACGGGCTCAAGGTCACGGCGTTCAACAGCATGGGGCTGCATGTCGGATTGCGGGATCGCCTCGCTCACAAGCTGGATGATGCCAATGTCACCCACGTCAACACCAGCGGGGATCCGCTGAGCCAGAAGGTGGAGCACGGTGTGTTCGGGCTGGATGCCTCTTCCCAGGTGGGCAAGCGTTATGTGATTGAACACTCTGGCGGGCATCGCATGGAGGCGGTGACGGCAGGTCTGGATGCGCTGCTTGCCTGATCTGCCGGGGATGGCGCGGCGACAAGTCGCGTAGCGTCAGCGTGCTAATTATCTATAAACAACGCCTCCCTTGGGAGGCGTTGTCATTTTCGGATCAGGGCTGGGAGTGGGTGTGGGTCGGTAGCCAGACGCTCACCTCCAGCCCCCCTTCCGGCCGGTTGTGGACATCGAGGTCGGCGCCGTGCAACTGGGCGATGCGCGAAACGATGGCCATGCCGAGACCCACGCCATCCCCCTGCTGGGGATTGACCCGAAAGAAGCGTTCATACAGCCGGGGCAAGGCACTGGCGGGAATGCCGGGGCCATTGTCGCTCACATCCACCCTCACCCGGTTGCCCTCTCGCTGAACCCGCACCCTGATCTCGCCCTCTGGCTGGGTGTAGCGCAGTGCATTGTCGATGAGATTACTGAACAGCAGGTCGAGCAGGGTGGCCTGCCCCATCACCAGCTGCGGCAATTCACACTCCAGCGACAGCTGCTGATCCTTCTTGAGGGCAATGGGAGCCAGCGTCGCCAGGGTGCCTTGCAGCAGGTGGCCTATCTCCAGCTCGGTCAGTACCAGTCCCTGCTGGTTGTCGATACGGGCCTGGGTCAGCAGTTGGCGGATCAGCCGATCGCTGCGGTCGAGGGCCTGCAGCATCTTGTGCAGGGATTGCTGGCGGCTTACTTCATCTTCGGCAGCCAGGGCATTTTCACTGTGGATCCGCAGCACCGCCAGCGGGGTGCGCAGCTCGTGGGCCGCCTCGTTGGTAAACTGTTTCTCCCGCTCTATGGTCTCCGCCAGCGCCTGCATTAGCCGGTTGATCTCGTTGGTGAGGGGGGTCAGCTCCTGAGCGCTTATCTTGAGGCTGAGGGGGCTCAGGTTGGCGGGGTGACGTTCGCTGATGGCCTGGGCCAGCTGACGAAGGGGAGCCAGCCCGCGGGTGATGAGCCACCAGAGCAGGGCCAGCAGGAAGGGGAGGGTGATCAGTAGCGGCAGCATGGTGAGGGTGGCCATCTTGCTGGCCAGTTCGCTGCGCTCGTCGTCCCGCTCGGCCACCACCAGCCAGGTCTGCTCCTGCTGGTTGTAGAGGGTGAAGGTGCGCCACTGGTGATTATCTTTTTCGACCGTGTCAAAGCCGATAGCCAGGGTGACCAGCGGCTGATCCGGGGCGCTGGGGGCGCGCAGCAGCAAGCCGCCCATTTCATCGAGCAGCTGGAAGTAGAGATTGCGTTCGAACTCGTGGCCGTAGGGGGTGATCTCCCGATCCTCGCCGGTCAGGTTGAGGCTGGGGTCTTTTTGCCACTCATCGGGATTTTGCGCCTCCCACTCCTGATAGACGGTGCCGTTGGCGGGCAGTTGCCCCTGCTGGGCCATGTAGCGAGCCAGCAGCTGGTTGGTGATGCGGGCCGACTGTGCGAGGCGGGCATCAAACAGCTCCTCCATTTCGTGGCTCGCCTCCATGTAACCGATAAAGGCGCTGATGGTGAGACTCAGGCTTACCAGCGTCAGGATACCGGTGAGCAGAAAGCGGCGAATGGAGCGGGGGCGTTTCATCGTGCGGGTGTCCGGCTTGGCTGTTCGAGCTGGGGAATGATGTAGCCGACCCCGCGAATATTGCGGATGAGGTCGCTGTAGAACTTCTTGCGCAGATGGTGGATATGCACCTCTACCGCGTTGCTCTCGGCGCCTTCATCCCAGCCGTAGAGACTCTGTTGCAGCTGATCCTTGCTCAGCACCCGGCCGCTCTGGCTGATCAGCTCCTGCAGCAACTTGTATTCGTGGGGGGTGAGTTTGACCGCCTCCCCCTGATAGGTGACCTGCTGGGATTCGGGATAGATAAGGATATCGCCATACTCCAGTACCGCCTGAGCCTGCCCCTTGCTGCGACGAACCAGGGCGCGCAGGCGGGCGTTGAGCTCCTGCAGGGCGAAGGGCTTGACCATGTAGTCGTCGGAGCCGGCATCAAGGCCGACCACCCGATCATCCAGCGCATCGCGGGCGGTGAGGATCAGCACCGGCAGCTGGTGTCCTTCACGCCGCAACTTGCGCAGCAGGCTGAGGCCATCGATGTCGGGCAGATTGAGATCGAGGATCAGGGCTGCGAACTCGTCGCTCTTGAGGGCTGCCAGAGCGGGCAACCCCTGTTGCAGCCAGTCCACCGTATAGCCGCTATGGCGTAGTGCATCCTGCATACCATCCCCCAGCATCACATCATCTTCCACCAGCAGGATCCGCATTCTTCTCTCCCTGTTTGTTGGGTGTGGCGATCTGGCTCAGCGCCAGGGCGTGCCGTGGCATAAACAACCCTGCCCACCAGTATGCAAGCTGGTGGGCAGAGTTTAAATAGTTCTTTGATCCATCAGGGTTTTATAGCTTGGCCAGCCGATCGCGGATCTCCATTCTGCGCCCTTCGTCGGCCACTTCGCGGCCCGGGCGGGCCGGGGCGGCCAGCGCCTTGTCGAGGTAGGTTTTGGCCTCGGCCTTGCGACCCTGATCCAGCAGGAAGTCGCCATAGAAGAAGTTGGGGTCGATGCCATCCGGATTGATGGCCAGCGCCTGCTTGAGCAGCTGTTCTGCCTTTTCGTCATCGCCAAAGCCGACCGGCCACCCGGGCACCTGATAGTAGAGGGAGCCCAGACTGGTGTAGGCAGAGCCGTCCAGCGCTTTGGGATCCTGCTTGAGCGCCAGCTCCAGCTTGGCCTTGGCCTCTTTCACCAGACCCAGTGCCCCCAGCCCCCCTTTGGCCCCCGCCCAGGTGCTCTTGACGATGGCAGACCAGATCAGCAGGTCGGCGCGAAAAGGCTCCTTGGCGCTGGCCGCTTCGGCCTGGGTGCTCAGGGTTTCGAGGCAGCTCTCTTTCGCCTTGCCGGTCTGTTGATACTGGCAGACGGCCCACTGTTGCTGGATGGGGACGAGGGCATCACCCGCGGCCATGACCGAGGAGGACCCCAGCAGGATGGCGATGGCACAAGAGGTCACTGATTGACGGACAAAATTCATATTAATGCTCCTTCTTGGTCGGGATCGGGCGGGACAAGTCTGGTTGTGGCGCACTGTTTGCGCCGGCATCAGCCGTCCCTGGCTGAAGATGACGGGCATAACGTTTGATGATCGGCAGCTGTCTGGCCAGCGCCTTGTCGACGATGCCGGGCAGCAGGGCATTGAGCCGCACGAACAGTTTTTCCGGCCAGCCGAGCCAGCTGCGGCGGGTTTCGTTGCACAGGGCGATGACCGCCTCTTCGGCCACCTCCTGCGGGCTGTCGGTCTGGGTGCCGAGCGCCGCATTCATCTCGTAAGCGGCCTCAGAATTGAGCTTGGTGCGGGTGGCGCGGGGGGCAAAGTGCAGCACCTTGATGCCGCTCCCCTCCAGCTCCCGCCCCAGCGCTTCGCTAAAGCCGCGCAGGGCAAATTTGCTGGCGCAGTAGACGCTGTAACCGGGGTAGCCGATGCTGCCCAGGCTCGAGCCCATGTTCATGATGATCCCCGGCTTGCGCATGGTTGGCAGCAGGGCACGGGTGAGCTGGATGGGCGCCTCGATATTGAGCAGCAGTTGGCGCTCCACCTGCTCGAAGCTCTGATCTTCCAGCCAGGCAAACTGGTTGCAGCCAGCGTTGTTGATCAGGATGTCGATCCCGTCCTCCAGTGCCGGGTGTTGCAACAGCTTGGCCCGCTCCTGGGCGGAGCCGAGGTCGGCGAGCACCACCTGATGGCGCTCGGGGTGGGGCAGTGACTTGCACAGCCGCTCCAGTGCGGGGCCGCGACGTCCGTGCAGTAGCAGGTGTGCACCCTGGGCCGCCAGCTCCTGCGCCAGCTCTTCACCTATGCCACCGCTGGCGCCGGTGAGCAGCACGAGTTTCCCTTCAAGATTCATGGTGTGGGTTCCCTTTTTGCTTTCTGCTGCCGATTTACACAGTGGCGGTGAGGTTGTAGAGCATCTCGCCATATAGGCGGTAGACCACCTTGGCCCCGTGGATGATGGCCGCCTGATCCGCCGGACTTTCGACCCGATCCATCAGGGATTCAAAGAACTTGAGGTGCTCCTGATCCAGGGCGCCGTGAGAGCTCAGGTAGCTCATCGCCTGAGGTGGCAGGCCGAGGCCCTTCTTCAGCTGGTCGGCGACGGTGAGGGCGATGGCCACGCTGGTGCCTTCCAGCACCTGTACCATGCCGAAGAAGCCCATGGGGTTGCCGCGCTGGATCTGGTCGTAGAGGAAGGCGACCATCAGCTCGATGGGCAGCCCGGGCTGGCCGTGGCGCACCGCCTCGGCATCACCGCCACAGGCGCGGATATCGTTGAGGATCCACTCCTGATGGCCATACTCCTCGTCGATGTACTCGGCAATGGCACCGCGCACCCACTCGTACTCCTGACCCAGCTTGCCGCCGGTGGCCATCAGCAGCGGAACTGTGTGGCGCACGTGGTAGTAAGCCTGCGCCAGAAAGGCGAGATAGGTGTCACGGCTGATATCGCCACGGCGACAGGCTTCGATAATGGGGGCGTTGAACAGATGCTCACGCTCCTGAGCAGTGGCTTGTTGCAGAGTCTGGTAGAAGCTCATGACGATTCTCCTGTAAGGCATTGGCTGATTTGCCGGGAAAAGTGTTGGTAAATCTCGTTGCGACGGGGACGCCCGTTGGCGGTCAGCAGGCCAGGATGCTGGTCGAGTGCCACCGGCAACCAGTGGTGCAGCCGGGCATAATCGGGCAGCCGCTGGTTCAGACCTGCGATCTGGCGTGGCAGATCCGCCTCTTTGCCCGGCAGGGGCTGGATCAGCGCCACGTTGGCGGGCTGACCATCACCAAAGACCACGATGCGGGCGATGGCGGGGCAGAGCTGGGCCTCGGCCTCCACCCACTCGGGGGAGAAGTTGCGGCCAAAGGCTGTGATCTGGACATTCTTCTTGCGCCCGGTGATATGGAGGTAGCCTTCATCATCCAGATGACCCAGATCGCCTGTGGCGATCTGCATGGCAGAAGGTTCGCCGGTGGCGATCTGTTCGGGAGTCGGTTCGTTGCTGCCGAGATAGCCCAGCATGGCACTGCCGCTCACCATAATTTCGCCGTCGCTGGCGATAGTGACCTGACAGTGGGGCAGGGGGCGGCCGACGCTGCCTGGCTTGTCAGCATCCGTGCTGTTGAGCGCCACCACGGAGCCGCACTCCGAGAGGCCATATCCCTCATACACCGGCAGGCCGAGCTGGCGGGCATGTTTGATCAGGTCGGGGGCTACCTTGCCGCCACCGACGGCAATAAAGCGCAGGCTCTTGAGCTGCTGGGCCAGCGTTGGGGTGCTGGTGCAGAGTGCCAGCAGCAGGCGCAGCAGTTCGGGGACCAGCACCAGACTCTGGGTCGACCAGCGCAGCAGGGCCTCCCCCAGCATGGCCGCATTGAGCGAACTGGAGCCGCTGAAACCGAGCTCCCCGAGGGACGGAATGCGGCTGCAGGCGCCGGTCAGCAGCGGCACATAGAGGCCGGTGATGTTCTCAAGCAGGGTCGCCAGCGGCAGCAGGGTCAGGTGTTTTTCTACCTTGGCTGGCGCGACTCGCTCGGCCAGCGCATGGCTTACCGCCACCATCTGGGTCAGTGACAGGCAGACGCCCTTGGGCTGGCCCGTGGTACCGGAGGTGTAGGTGATCTTGGCGGTGCCCTTGGGCAGCGCCGGTCGATTAGCCGGTATGTGGCGCCAGAGTGGCAGCTCTCCGGTGATCAGCGAGAGCGGCTCGGCGGCATGCCACCCCTGATGATGTGGGCCCACCAGCGCATCGGCGCCACTGCTCTCCAGCAACCAGGCCTGCTGGGCCTGACTGAAGAAGTGAGGTACCGGGATCACCACGATACCGGCGCGGGTGCAGGCGAGATCCAGCAGCGCCCAGGGCAGGCCGTTGTCCAGTTGCAGCGCCAGACGGCTGATGTCGAGCTGTTGCAGCTGGCTGGCCAGACGCTGGATCTGTTGCCACAGGGTCTGGTAATCGAGCCGCTGCTGGCTGCTCAGCAGCGCAGGGGATTGCGGATTCTCGCGGGCATGTTTGGCGATGGCGTCGAACAGGCTCATTGGGCGCACCTTTTTTGATGGGGCTGGTTATCACTGCTCTTGCTGGCATCCTCAAACAGGGTCGGCATGGGGGCCAGCAGATTGAGCAGCAGGCTGCTCTGGGCGAGCACCTCGCGCCCCTGATTGATGTCGCCCACCATCACCTTGGGTTGGCAGCGGTAGTACTTACCCCAGGCATCGGCGTCGGCCCCCACCTGATGGGCCTGTGCGGGGGCCAGCTCCACCGGATTGAGTTGCAGGCGGGCAAAGCTGTTGCGCAGCTTGGCAGTGCCGGTAAAGACCACGTAGTCGAGGGCGTTTTCACATAGCAGACGACACAGGGCCGCAAACATCAGGCGGGCATTGCCCGGTTCGCTGCAGGCCAGATTGCCCACTTCGATAATGCGGTTGCGTGCCGGATAGACCCCGAGGCGGGTGTTGATGGCGGCCTCGATGGTTTGCTCCAGATACTGTTCCAGATAGAGAGGCCCCTCACTGGCATGATTGAGACCACAGGCACCGACCAGCGTCCCGTCCGCCCGATAGAGCCCCAGCAGACAGGGGAGAAAATGGGGGATGCGGGCGTTGAACTCGAGGGTATAGGCTGCCTGGATATAGGTTTGCAGTGCCATGACCTGCTGCGGGGACTTGGCTAGCAGCAATCGGTAGGGGGCCTGGATCTCGATGGTCATGGGTGACTCCTTCTCTTGCGATGGTTTGAGAGTAAAAGGGCAAACTTAAGAAACCCTTAAGGAGCAAAAAAAGTTGTCAGCGAGGCAGCGGGCAGGCAATCTGCGCCGCTGTTATCCAACAGGAAGCCCCCAAGAGGAACCGCCATGTCATCCACCGTCAGCTGCCCCCTGTGTGCCAGCCATCGCAGTTATCCCCTGCCGGTGGCGGGCAAGCGCTATCATCGCTGCCTCGCGTGCGAGCTGGTCTGGCTGGATGAGGCGGATCATCTGGATGAGGCGGCGGAGAAGGCGGTCTATGACGGTCACGACAATCGGGTGGATGATCCCCGTTATCGCACTTTTTTGATGCGGGCATTTGGCGAGGTACTGAGTCGGGTGCCAACTCCTGCCTGCGGCCTCGATTTTGGCTGCGGTCCCGGCCCTGCGCTGGTGGCGATGGGGCGCGAGGCGGGTTACCAGATGGCGGGGTATGACAAGTTCTACGCCGATTTTCCCGAGTTGCTGACGCGTCAGTATGACTTCATCACCAGTACCGAGGTGATAGAGCATATCGCCGAGCCGCGCACGGTGCTGGCGCAGTTGTGGGATTGCCTCAAGCCCGGCGGCCTGCTGGTGCTGCAAACCCAGCGGGTGCTCAGTGACGAGCGGTTTAAAAACTGGCGTTATCGCCACGACCCGACCCACATAGTCTTCTTTGCCGAGGCATCGTTTCAGGTGCTGGCCGCCCGCTGGCAGGCCGAGCTCAGCTTCCCCCACGCCGATGTGGCGGTATTGCAGAAAGGCACGCCCTGATGCGTGCCTTCTTCTGTTACTCGTCGGGTTCGCCCGGCGCTACTCCTTGTAGCCCTTGTCCTGCCACTGGTAGTACATCAAGGCAGATTTGACGCCGATTGACTTGAACGGCTCTGGCGGCAGCCACATCGGCAGACTCTGCTCCGCGTGGTTGAACCAGGGATGCTCCTTGCCTTGATAGAGGCTGGCCACGATGTCGCCAAACAGGAAGGAGAGGTTGATGCCGTGGCCGTTGTAGCCGAGGGCGTAGTAGATGTTCTTGTGAGCCCCCATCACCCCCACCGCTTCGGTGCTGTCGCCGGTCATGCCGAGCACCCCGTCCCACACCTGCTCAAACTTGATCCCCTTGAGGGCCGGATAGAGGGTCACCAGCTCGGTCATCATCATCTCGCTGACCCAGTTAAGATCGCCCTTGTAGTTGAGGCCGTCGTTGAAGACGTACTCGGCATTGCCGCCACCGATGACAATGCGGTTATCCGGGGTCAATACCAGATGAAACAGGATGTTGCGGGTGTCGTAGTAGGGCACCCGGCTCTGCCACTGGATGGCTGCCAGCTGCTTTTTGGTGAGCGGCTCGGTGACGGCGCTCTGGGCGTGTACCGGAAAGACCCGGCCGCTGAAGTAGCCAAGTTTTGAGGTATAGCCGTTGGTCGCCAGCACTATGCTGTCGGCGGTCACCTTGTACTTGTCGGCCACATTGAGCTCGATCTGCTTGCCCTCCTTGATCCCCATTACCGGGCTCTGCTCGTAGATGGTGACGCCCGACTGCTCCACCGCCTTGCGCAGGGCATTGACCAGTTTCATGGCGTGTACCTGACCGCCATTGGGGTCGTAGACCGCCCCCACGTAGCGATCGGTGCCGAGTTTTTCCTCTGTGGTATCGGCGTTCCAGTACTGGAGCGGGATGCCGAGGCGATTGGCGGTTTTCACATAGTCGCGGTACTCGGCGATATCCTCCTCATCGAGGATTGCCTCTACATAGCCATCGAGCTTGAGGTCGGCCTCGACGCCGGTTGAGGCGACCAGCGCCTGCAGCTTGCGCATGCTGGCGACGGTGAGATCGTAGTGGCGTTTGCTCGCTTCCCCCTCCTCATAGAGATCCATCACCTCGGAGCCCGGCAATACCATGCCGCCGTTGCGGCCCGAGGCACCACTGCCCACCTGCTTGGCCTCGAAGATGGCGATCTTGAGCGACGGGTTGGCCTTGGCCAGATGCCAGGCACTGGAGAGGCCGCTGTAGCCGCCACCTATGATGGCGATATCCACCTTCAGGTCTTGCGCCAGCGGGGCGCTCTCCTCTGCCGGTTTCTCCTTGAACCAGTAGCTGGTGTTGGGCTCAAAGTCGCTCATCTTGGGGCCGCAGGCGGCGAGGAAAAAACAGCTGATGCACATGGTCAACGCTCGTTGGCAAAGGGTGGTCGGATTCATCTTCTACTCCGGTTACAGATACAAAATATCAAATCATTTCATCGGGTTGGGCGGTGTTGACCCGGCGACCTATGTCTCTCAGCCGGGCCAGCTGATCGGCAAGACCGGGCCCCTCATCCAGGCTGGTGACAAAGTTCCAGAGGTAGGTCATCACAGCATAGACATGGCCTGCCGAGACCTGGGGCTGGGCCATCAGCATGGTGATGGCCAGCAGGAACAACAGGGAGGCGCTGATGCCGACCGCCAGAAAAGCGAGTGCCTCCCGATCCGAAATCCGGATTCGGAGCCAGGCCAGCGCGCGGTAGTGGCGGGCGAGGCTGGTTGACTGGGCATGGGTGACCAGTTTGACCTCGTGTTCCAGCCGATCGTTGAGCCGCTCGTGCAGCAGCTGGTTCTTGCGCGAAAAGCCGGGTAGCAGCAGGCCGAACAGCAACAATATCCCCATGCAGGCGATGCCGACCCAGAACTCGATCACCATCAGCATCACGGCCGCACCGACGATGGAGATCAGGCTGGTGGCCAGGATCGGGATATGTTTCTCGAAGAAGTCGACAAACTCCCGCGCCAGGGTGACCCGCGCCACTATGGTAGATTGCCCCTCCTGCTGTTGGCGCTGGGTCAGGATCACCGGCACCGCCAGTGCCGCATAGATATGGGTAAAGGTGCGGGTATCGACCGCCCGGCGCAGGGCGCCGATGAGCCAGAACAGCAGCACGATCAGGGCGTAGCTCGAGGCCTGTAGCCACTGGCCCTTGACGATGGCGTCGATGGCAAAGCCGGCGAACAGGGGATAGACCACCAGCAGGATGTTTTCGAGGGCCACCAGCGAGAAGGTGCCTGCCAGCTTGAGGGGATTGGCCCGCGCAATCGCCCCCAGCGAACGACCGGCCGAGTGTGGCAACGGCGTGGCCTGCTCGTCGCAACTGGCTGCCGAAGTGGTTGGTGTTGTCATGGGTTATCTCCTAAGATGTCGGAAACGCTAAGTTTGAGCGAGTGCTCAAAGTTTGTTTGAGCGACTGCTCAAAGTCAAGCAGAACGATGGATATCGCAGGAGGTCAGATGGCACGCCCATCAGCAGAACAGCGCAAAGAGATGATCATCGAGGCCGTACTGGCCCTGTTTCGGGAGAAGGGGATGGCGGCATCGTCAACCCGTGATATTGCCGAGCGCACCGGTCTGGCGCGCAGTCACGTCTACCACTACTTCAAGGATTGGAAGGAGCTTTGCCTCTGCGCTGTGGAGCGTTTCACCTATCAGGAGATCGCCGAGCTGCGGGAGTGGCTGTTGCCGCTGCCAGCCCGCGAAGCGTTGCCGCTCTTTGTGCGAGACAACCTGCCGACCAGTCAGGATGCCTCCTGGGCCATCTACCTAGATGCCTGGAACGAGTCACTGCGCGACCCTGTGTTTGCCGAGAGCTACCGCAAAATCATTCTGGCCTGGCGCGAGGTGCTGGAGCAGATCCTGCAAAAGGGGATCGACAGTGGCGAGTTTGTGGCGGGCGATGCTCGGCGACTGGCACGTCAGATCACCTCCCTCATCAACGGCTATGCCGATGACCTCATTCTGGAGCCGACCCCCGAGACGGTAGAGGCCACTTATCAAGAGATCATGCTGGTGGTCAATCAGCTGGTCTTGCCCCCGGCCCACTCATAGCGGCGCAGGCACACAAGGAAGGGGAGGCATGCCAGCGTGGAGCCTCCCCCGGTTTTGTTGGCTATCCGCCGGGCGCGCGATAGCCAGATACCAGGGAGCGGTTGTTGATGTCGATTACCCATTTGTCACTGCAGGATGCCCGTCATCTGCAACTGGCGGCGCAGGGGCTGCTCGCCCCCCGTCGCAGCAAGGCGACTCCGGCCGACCTGTTGGCCACCATTCGTCGCATGGCGCTGCTGCAGATCGATACCATCTCGGTGGTGGCGCGCAGCCCCTATCTGGTGCTCTTTAGCCGGCTTGGCCAGTACGAACCGCGTTGGTTGGAGCAGCTGCTGGCCGACGGCGAGATCTTCGAATATTGGGCCCACGAGGCCTGCTTTGTGCCCCGCGAGGATTACCGGCTGTTGCGCCACCGGATGCTCGACCCCACCGCCATGGGGTGGAAGTTTTCGGCCAACTGGCTAGCCACCCATCAGCAGGAGATCGACCTGCTTATCGAGCGCATTCGCCAGCATGGCCCGGTGCGGGCGGCCGACTTTGAACGCACAACCGGCAAGGGGAATGGCTGGTGGGACTGGAAGCCGGAGAAGCGCCATCTGGAGGTATTGTTTACCACCGGTCAGCTGATGGTGCGGGAGCGGCGCAACTTTCAGCGGGTCTATGATCTCGCCGAGCGGGTCATCCCCGAGTGGAGCGACCAGCGGGATCTGCCGAGCGTCGAGCTGGCGCAGCGTGATATGGTGCGCGCCAGCTGCCGAGCGCTGGGGCTGGTCAAAACCGGTTGGGTGGCGGACTACTACCGGCTGCGGCGCGGCAAATATGACGCCTTGCTCCATCAACTGGCGGACGAGGGGGAGCTGTTGCCGGTACGGGTGGAGGGATGGCAGCACGGTGCTTTCGTGCACGCCTCGCTGGCCGATGAGCTGGCAAGGGCACAGGCGGGCACCCTCAAGGCAACCCATACCACCGTCTTGTCGCCGTTTGACCCGCTGGTGTGGGATCGCAAACGGGCCAGTGAACTGTTCAATTTTGACTATCGCATCGAGTGCTACACCCCAGCCCCCAAGCGTCAATACGGCTACTTCGTGTTGCCCTTGCTCCATCGTGGCAAGCTGGTGGGCAGAATGGATGCCAAGGCTCATCGTCAGCAGGGGATCTTCGAGATCAAGAGCCTCTATCTGGAAACCGGGGTGAGAGTGACCCGTACGCTTGCACAGGATCTGGCGAAAGCCCTGCAAAAGCTGGCTGACTGGCATCAGACCCCGCAGCTTCGTTATGGTGCCATTCCGGCCAATTTGCTGACGTTGTGGCATGAAAGCGCCCCTGCAAAGTGAGATCTATCCCTTCTGGGCTAAGCTGCAAGAGGGATAAACAGTTCGGGAGCGGGAGATGAAACGAGCGGCAACATGGTGGGCGGGATTGGCGATGGTTATCTTGTCCCCTGCGCTATGGGGGCAAGAGCCGCCAGTGAAGATCTGTCTGGGGGAGGGCAACGAGTGGGCCCCCTTTACCTACTGGGAGCGCAAGGACGGGGTGCCCGATACCAGCCGCCTGACAGGTTCGGCGACGACGCTGGTGCTCGATTCATTACAACAGAGCGGGCTCTCGCACCAGATCCGCTATCTGCCCTGGGCGCGGGTGCAGCAGGAGCTGGCGGATTATCGCCAGAATGGTCTGTGCGAGCTGACCTGGGATGCCAGCTACAAGCAGGAGCGGGCCGAGTTTGCCTTTTATAGCGTACCCCTCTATTACACCCACCTCGGTTTCTTCTATCTCAAGCGCCGCTACCCCGAACCGCCGGATCTGCAGACGGTCAATCGTTCCCGGGTGTGCGGGGTGATTGGCTACAACTACACACCCTACGGGCTTGCGCAGGAGCCACGCCGGGTCAAGCAGTTGCAGCAGGCGCTCGATATGCTGGAGCGGGATCGCTGCGACTTTCTGCCGAGCGAAATCGAACCTCTGGTGGCTGGCATCAGCCTTGGCATCTACCGCAGCGAGAGCGGGTTGCTCAATCTCGCCCTGCCCAGCCGCAAGGGATTCTATCTGCTGGTGAGCAAGGGCTCCCCCCGCGGTCACCAGCTGGTGAACATCCTCAATCAGTCGCTGGTGGCATTTCAGGAAGGGGGGCATACGGATGAGGTGATGCGCCGCTTCTTGCCGCCAATGGAGTAATAGCGAAGGGGGGCTGTCATTCAGGAGGAGCAGATGGACAGAGGGCCAGCCGGTGCAAACCGGCTGGCCTTTTTTTACGTGAGAGGCTGTCAGGCTGCCAGACGGGTCAGTACCTTCACCAGCAGCTCGATGCGCGGGGCAATGCTGACCAGATCCAGATACTCCTCGTCACTGTGGAAACCGGCACCGATAGGGCCCAGACCATCCAGAGTGGGGATACCGAGGGCGGCGGTCAGGTTGGCATCGGAGCCGCCCCCCACCTCTTGCCAGCTGATCGGCAGCCCCAGTTCGGCGCCACACTCCTCCACCAGTTGCATCAGTGCCTGAGTGCCCTCTGACGGCACCATGGCCGGTTTGTGGGCCTCGCGGGTCAGCTGGATGGTGACGCCGTCCAGATGCGGCCGCTCGGCTAGGGTCTGCAGATGATCGTTGATCTGGTGGTACTCCTGATTGTCCCAGAAGCGCATATCCACCACGGCGCTGGCATGGGCCGGCACTATGTTGGCGCCATTGCCCCCCTCGACAATGCCGATGTTGAGGGTGGTGCCGCTCTCGAAGTTGGTCAGGGTGTTGATGGCCAGGATCCAGTGGCCCAGCTCGGTGATGGCGCTGCGCCCCTTCTGCGGTTCGTTGCCTGCGTGAGCCGCCTTGCCGGTGAAATCGATGCGATAACGGGCCATCCCCTTGCGCGCCTTGACCAGCGAGCCATCTGCGCGGGCCGCTTCGGCCACCAGCACCTGTTTTGCCTGTTTGGCCACCATTGCCAGCCAGTCGCTGGAGTGCAGGGATCCGATCTCCTCATCCGGGTTCATGCAGACGCAGATGCTCAGGCGATCGCGCACCTCGCGGGGCAGTTCACGCAGGGCATAGACGATGTTGAGCAGGCCGGATTTCATGTCGGAGACACCGGGGCCGTAAGCGCGCTCACCATCGATGCTCATCGGGCGGGCAGCGGCGGTACCGAGGGGGAAGACGGTATCCATATGGCCGATCAGCATTACATCGATCTGCGCCGCATCAGGCTGGTTGCGGATCTCCAGTCCCACCCCGGCTGCGCCACAGTCGACCCGCTTGATCTGCCAGCCGCCCATCGCCTCATATTTGGCAGCCATCAGGTCGGCCACTGCCGCAATGCCCGGCTGGTGCAGGGATCCGCAATCCAGATTGATCAGCGGGGCCAGTTCGGTCAGGTATTGATCCAGAGAAAAAGTCATTGCTTGCTCCACTATCAGGTTCGGGTCAGAGAAGGATGTTCATCACCAGCATGGCGCCGAAGGCGTTGAGTACCGAGATGGCGACCATGATGGGGATGTAACGCCCTTCGGTACCGATGCAGCCGAGGATGCGGCCCATGTACTGCACCTGGGAGCCCATCAGGTAGATGGCTGGCGCCAGAATGGCGATGTGGGTGCCGTTGAGGATCCCCTGATCGAACAGGGTGATGACCACACCGACTGCACCGCCCATCGACATCCAGGCGCCGATCAGCACGGCTGCCGCCTCACCGGGCAACCCGAAGATGGCCATGACGGGGGAGAAAATGGCGCCCATGGCATCCAGCGCGCCGGTGATCTGCAGCGCCTTGATGATGACAAAGGCCATCAGTACGTTGGGAACGGTGGAGGTGGTGGCGATGACCCAGCCCTTCTTGGCCCCTTCGACGAAGATATCGGTGACGATGGGTTTCTTGATGTTGGCCTGGCTCATTTGGCTTGCTCCTGAGTGTTGAGGGTCTGCTGGGTGTTGTTATCGGTCTGCTTGCCTTCGCTCATATTGAGGTAGACCCGAAACAGGTTGGCCCCGACAAATTTGAAGGCGAACATCACGATGACAGCCAGACCGATGGAGGAGCTGACCGCCGGGCTGCCATCTGCCAGTGTCAGGGTGAACAGCACGGCGCCGGAGGAGAAGAAGTTGACGATGGTGGCACCAGCGGAGAACTGGAACATGGTGAATACGTCGGTTTCACGCTTGGTGATGAGCCCTTCATCCTTGAGCTGACGGGTCATGGCGGCACCGGCATCGGTACTCTGCAGGGAGGCGATAAGGGCGAGGCCGGTGTTGCCCGGGATCCCCATCAGCGGACGCAGCAGCGGGGTCAGCAACTTGCGGGCCGCTTCCAGCGCGCCGTAGTGCTCCAGCACATTGATCATACCGAGGGCAAACATCACGGTGGGGATCAGGGTCAGGGCGAACAGAAAGCCATCGCGAGCGCCGTTGCCCCCCTTGCCGCGCATGTCGGTCATGGCGGTCTTGATGCCGTCACCATTCTCGCTGACGCTCTGGACCATGGTGCCGAACGAGCCGTTCAGCGTGGTGAAATCGAATACCCCATACCACTCGCCGGATTGCAACAGTCCGGAGAAGAAGACCACGGCGAAGGCCAGTGCCAGGTAACTGCCTATGCTCACCGAGCGTGTTTTGTCTGTCATTAGCTAGCTCCATATGAATAATTATTTAATCTGAATAATTATAATTGATATGGATGTCACTAAATTGATGGTGGTCAAAATGGTTTGCTGCAAATGACGAATGTATTGGGGTTATGTGACTATGATCGCCATATGATTGGACGATAATCTGGTTTTTATCGAATTGTTTGAGTGAATAAAAAGCAGGGGCGGGGTAGCGGGGCAAAAAAAACCGGGCACGAGGCCCGGTTTGGTCAATCAGTCAGATGTGATTACTGGAGTACCAGCACCATCAGCAGGCCGACACTAATGGCAGATACCAGGAAGGCAAAGCCATAGAACACATAGTGGTGCAGCTTGGTGGTGTGGATCCCCAGATCGTGCAGACCGTGGTAGATACGGTGCATACCGTGCCAGACTGGCAGGGCGATGATCACCAGCAGGATGCAGGCACCCCACCAGGAGCTGGCGAACGCGTGCACGCGGTCATAGCTCATGGTTTCCACGTCCATGATGCCCATGGGCACCAGCAGACCGGTGATGAGGACAATGACCGGCAGCAGCATGGCAACGACCATGCCACCCGCACCAAACAGACCCCAGTAAATTGGTTCGTCAGAACGTCTCATTGTTTTCTCCTCAGGCCACGATGATCAGGACAAGCAGGGACACCACCGCCAGCGCCACATACTGGGCGAGAACGATCGGCTTCTCCGGTACCAGGTCTTCACCACGGAAGATACGCATGGCTTTCGGCGCCAGGGCGAACCAGGTTTTGGCATGGAACAGGCACGCCGCCAGAGCGACGACATGGAACAGGATAGCGATCGGGCTTTGCAGGGATTCCAGCCAGCCGTTGAACGCTTCCTGACCCTGAACCAGGCGCATCAGGCCCCACATCAGCACAACGGCGTAGATGGAGACGAAGATACTGGTGCCTTCACGGATCATGTAACCGGTGTAGAAGGCGTTCTTCAGCCACCAGTCTTTCTTCATTTCGCGGACGTAAGGTTTACGTTTGCTATCAGTGTTGTTCATGGTCTCAATCCTGCTCTCAATCTGGCTTGAACATGGCGATCATGTAGTCCTTGGCGCTTTCGACCTTGCCAAGCTGGATGGCCGCCGCCGGATCGACGCCCTTCGGGCACACTTCGGAGCAGTAGCCCACGAAGGTACAGCCCCAGACGCCTTCGTCCTGGCTGATGATGCGCATACGCTCTTTGGCGCCGGCATCACGGTTGTCGACGTTGTAGCGATAGGCCAGAGCCAGTGCCGCCGGACCGGTGAACTTCTTGTTGATGCCGTACTGCGGGCAGGCCGCGTAGCAGAGACCACAGTTGATGCACTGGGAGAACTGCTTGTACTGCGCCATCTGGGCCGGAGTCTGGATGTACTCGCCATCACACAGGCTGCGCGGCTCGCTCGGGATGATGTACGGCTTGATGCTCTCCAGCTTCTCGATGAAGTCGGACATGTCGACAACCAGATCGCGCTCGATCGGGAAGTTGTTGAGCGGCTCGACGGTCATCTTGCCCGGCAGATAGTCGCGCAGGAACGCCTTGCAACCCAGTTTGGGCACACCGTTGACCATCATGCCGCAGGAGCCGCAGATCGCCATCCGGCAGGACCAGCGGAAGCTCAGGGTAGAGTCCAGGTGATCCTTGATGTACTGCAGGGCGTCCAGCAGAGACATCTCTCTCTGGTATGGCACCTGGAAGGTTTGCATCCAGGGCTCGTTATCCTGTTCCGGACGGTAGCGCAGGATCTCAATTTCAATCATCTCAGCCATTCTTCTTAGCCTCGTCTTGTTTCTCACCCTCGGAGCCGTACACGCGTTTTGCCGGCTGGGACTTAGTGATCTTCACATCGGAGTAATCGATGGAGGGCGTTTCGCCATTTTTGTAGAACGAGAGCGTGTGCTTGAGGAAGTTCACGTCATCGCGCTCTTCGTAACCATCCAGACGCTGGTGGGAACCGCGGGACTCTTTACGATTGATGGCGGAGTGCGCCATGGCTTCAGCCACGTCCAGCATGTAGCCCAGTTCGATGGCGTACAGCAGATCGGTGTTGAAGACAGAGGACTTGTCGTTGATCTTGACCTTCTTGTAACGGGCTTTCAGCTCGTTGATCTTGTCGATGGTGCCCTGCATCAGCTCTTCGGTACGGTAGATACCGACACCGGCTTCCATGGACATGCCCAGCTCGTTGCGGATATCGGCCGGGTTTTCGGTACCGTCTACGTCCATCAGGGAGAGGTGCTGCTTGATGAGCGCCTCGGCCTTGGCGGCCAGCGCTTCGGTATTGCCATGCTTCTGAGTCTTGGCAAATTCACCTGCCTGCTCACCGGCCAGCTTGCCGAATACCACGATCTCGGACAGGGAGTTGGAACCCAGACGGTTGGCACCGTGCAGACCAACGGAGGCACATTCGCCCGCGGCGTAGAGGCCGGGCAGACGAGTGGCACACTTGTTGTCAGTCTCGATACCACCCATGGTGTAGTGGGCAGTCGGACGTACCGGGATAGGCTCTTTGGCCGGATCCACGTTGACGTAGGCTTTGGCCAGTTCGCAGATGAACGGCAGACGCTCTTTCAGGTACTTCTCGCCAAGGTGACGCAGGTCGAGGTGAACCACATCGCCCATCGGGCCCTGAATGACGCGGCCTTTCTGCTGCTCTTGCCAGAATGCCTGGGAAACACGGTCGCGCGGACCCAGCTCCATGTATTTGCTCTTCGGCTGGCCGATCGGGGTTTCCGGGCCCAAGCCGTAGTCTTGCAGGTAGCGGTAGCCATCCTTGTTCAGCAGGACGCCACCCTCACCACGACAACCTTCGGTCATCAGGATGCCGGTGCCCGGCAGACCGGTCGGGTGATACTGGACGAACTCCATATCACGCAGCGGTACGCCGTGACGGTAGGCCAGTGCCATGCCGTCGCCGGTGACGATGCCACCGTTGGTGTTGTAGCGATAGACACGGCCAGCGCCGCCGGTTGCCACGATCACGGATTTGGCCTGGATGAAGCGGGTGATACCGTTCTGGATGTCGAAGGTCAGTACACCCTGAACGCGGCCGTCGTCCACGATCAGATCAAGACAGAAATGCTCGTCGAAGCGCTTGATGCTCGGGTATTTGACGGAGGTCTGGAACAGGGTGTGCAGAATATGGAAACCGGACTTGTCTGCGGCGAACCAGGTACGGGGAACCTTCATGCCACCAAACGGACGCACGTTGGCTTTACCATCCGGCTTGCGGCTCCAGGGGCAACCCCAGTGCTCCAGCTGGATCATCTCTTTGGTCGCGTTGTTGACGAAGTATTCCACTACGTCCTGCTCGCACAGCCAGTCACCACCGGAGACGGTGTCGTTGAAGTGGTTTTCGAGGGAGTCGTCATCACGGACGACACCGGCAGCGCCGCCTTCGGCAGCAACCGTGTGGCTGCGCATCGGGTAAACCTTGGAAATCAGGGCGATGTCCAGGTCTGGCTGTGATTCGGCTATAGCGATAGCGGCGCGTAAGCCGGTACCGCCAGCACCGATGATGGCCACATCGGTCTTGATAATATCCACATCTGCCTCCTTAGGGATAGATTTGCTGGGCACGATTTTGCTCTATGAAAAAAATTCAGGCTTGATGCAAGTCAAACTGCTAGGTTTTATTCCCTTTTTATTGGTTATTTTTCTATAAAACACCCAAATCCCTGGATGAAAATGTCGTTATTATCGTCATTTTTTGGTGCTACTGAGCAGTTGAACACCTAGCTACGAGTACTTTAACTTCTGGATTGTACGTAGTTTTCTTTCAATAAAATGCGAATCACCTCTCTTTTTAGGTACTCGCGAAAAAAATTTTAAGTTTTTTATTGTAATTTTTTAATGAGAATTATTGGCATTCATCTATTCGGATAGAAATAGGTAATCCGAAGTGCGGCGGTGACCACGGCGGTGTTCTGATAATTCCAGACGAATTACAAGGGTTTCAAGGCGGGGGATTTGGCGGGTAATGTGAGATTACTCACTGAAAATTAAGCGCTATTTAGAAAAATAAAAGGGGCCTGTACGGCCCCTTTTGCTCATGCTCAAATGCGGAACATGCCGACCTGATTGCTCAGTTCACCCGAAATATTTTTAAGTTGTTCAGAGAGATGGCGTGAGCTGTCTGCATCTACTGCCAGTTCGTCCGAGACATCTTTCACTGCCTGAATGTTGCGACTTACCTCGTCGGTGACGGCCCGCTGCTCTTCAGCCGCGCTGGAGATCTGGGTCGCCATGTCGGAGATCTGGTTGATCGAGGTGGTGATCTGCTCCAGTGCATGGGTGGCGTTGTTGGCGTCATCCACGCTGTTCTGGGCCAGCAGCTGGCCTTCGTGCATGGTGCTGACCGCTCCCTGGGTATTGCGTTGCAGGGTTTCGATCATATTGCGGATTTCAACGGTGGAGCTGTGGGTACGCTGTGACAAGACGCGCACCTCGTCGGCTACCACCGCAAAGCCGCGACCCTGTTCACCGGCACGGGCCGCTTCGATGGCGGCGTTGAGTGCCAGCAGGTTGGTCTGCTCGGCGATGCCCTGAATGGTGGAGAGGATGGTGTTGATCTCCTGAGCGTTTTTCTCCAGTTCCTGAATGATGTTGGAGGCCTGTTCCACCTGGGTGGCCAGATCGGTGATGGAGCGCTGGTTGCGGGCGATCACCTGCTTGCCATGCTCGCAACTGCTGGAGGAGCTGCGGGCCGCTTCGGCGGTCTGCTCGGCGTTGCTGGCAACCTCGACCGCGGTGGCCGACATCTCGTGTACCGCAGTGGCGATCTGGGAGATCTCGTTTTGCTGGCGTGCCAGACCCTGATTGGCCTTCTCCGCCATGCTGTGGGAGGACTTGGCCTGCTGGTTGAGCTGGCCGGAGGAGTTGGAGATATCCTGCACCATCACATGGATCCGCTCGATGAAGGTGTTGACGTGTTTGGCAACCGCGCCTACTTCATCCTCACGTTCAATCTTGATGCGGCGGGTCAGATCGCCGTTGCCACGGGAGAGATCGGCAATCGCTTCGCCCAGGGTTTTCAGAGGGGCCAGCGAGCCGTTGATGGCGACATAGGAGAAGCCCGCCACGATCAGTATGGTGATAAGCCCCTGAATGAAGGAGGAGGTAACCATGCGGCGTACCGACTGGTAGGCGATCTCTTCATCCACCATCATGCCGTAATACCAGTTGGTATTGGGAATGGCATTAAAGTCGTAGACCTCTTTCTTGCCGCTGATCACCAGCTCGTTGATCATGCCGTCATGGGCAACCTGATTGATGTAGGCCGCAGTCAGTTCCGGTGCCAGAGCGGTGGCGGATTTCAGGCTCAGGGAGGCATCGGGGTGCGCGATGATGGTGCCATTGCTGTCCACCAGCATGGCGTAGGTGCCCTCGGTGGTGACCGCCAGAATGTCCGAGATCAGTGAGCTGATGGAGACGTCACCGGCGATGACCCCCTGAGTATTGCCGCGCTGAAACGGCTCGGCAATGGTGACAATCAGCTGGCCGGTGGAGATGTCGGCATAGGGGGCTGTAATGACCAGCTTGCCTGCGGCGGCCGCGTCCTTGTACCAGGGGCGTTGACGTGGGTCATAACCGGCGGGCAGGTCGGTTGGTTTGCTCTGGATCATTTTGCCGTCAGCGGTACCGGCATAGACCAGGTCGAAGCCACCGGCATTCATGGACTGGGCCAGATGACTGATGGGCTCATCTTCTTTGGCGAATGCATCCTTGGTGGTGCTGACCATGCTGATCCGGGAGTCGACCCAGCGGGAGATCCCCTTGACGTTGGCCATGGAGCTTTCGTCGATGATGTTCCAGACCAGTCGCTGGGTCTCGCTGCGCAGTTGCGAGGTGTTGTACCAGACCTGCAGGCAGGTGATCACCAGAATGATGACCCCGATAGCCAGAACAAGCTTGTTTTTAATGGATAAGTTCATAGTTACATCCTTGTGAGCGTCAGTCTGAAGTGTGTGTGGAATCTAGTTATTGTTATGAGCCTCTGTTTATCGGCTGAAGTTGAACTCTTTGTATCCCGGTCAGCTATTTAAAGTTAGTGCCTAAATCAGTGGTTATCCATGCGCGTATCCCCCTCTCACTGTGTCAGAAAACGATCTGGTCGATTGGTGAAGATTCCATCGACCCCCATGCTAGAGAGCGTTTCATAATCTTCTGGATAATCAACGGTATAAACCAGAACTTTGAGCCCCCGGCGATGGGCATCATCGACCAGCGCAGCGTCGATGAAATCAACATCGCAATTGATGGACCAGGCCCCCAGCTCGTCGGCAAACTGCGCCAGGTTGAGCGGCAGGTTGGCGGTCAGGGCACCGAGCCGGATATCGGGCCGCAAGGCGGCGAATCGGGCCAGCTCCGGGTGATGGAAGGAGGAGACCACCCACTGGCCGGGAGTAAAGCCCAGCTCGGCCTCTGCCCGTCGGGTCAGGGCTGCCACCGCATCGGCGGTATGAGTCCCCTTGAGCTCGATATGCAGCTCGCAGCGTCCGGCGATGATCTCCATCACCTGCCACAGGGTCGGGATCACCTCTCCTTCACCGGCATCGAGCTGTTCCAGATAGGAGCGGGATTGTTCGGTCAGCACCCCCTTGCCATTGGTGCAGCGCTCCAGCCGCCGGTCGTGGAAGACCCACAACTCGCCATCGGCCGCCTGCACGTCGATCTCGATGGCTGGCGCACCCAACTCCAGTGCTTTGGCCATCGCCTTGAGAGTGTTTTCCGGTGCCAGACCGCTGGCGCCACGATGGGCAATAATCTGCATGTTCTGCTCCTTCTACCTCGCGGATCAGCCGCGGCTCAGGTGAATGTCGATCTGTTGATGGGGCAGGGTAAGTCCCTGCTGCTGCATCTTCTCCAGCACCAGCGAGTGAACCTCGTGAGTGATGGGCATTCGATGATCCATGTTGTTGACGTAGAGGCGGATCTCGTAGATCAGCGCCGAGTCGGTGAATTCGATCAGGAAGACCTCGGGCGTCGGCGTTTCCAATACCAGGGTCGATGCCTGGATGGACTCTTCCAGAATGCGCTGCACCAGTTTCGGATCCCGGGTCAGGCCGATCCGGATCCGCAGTTTGACCCGGGTGATGGCATCGGAGAGCGACCAGTTGATGAACTGTTCGGTGATGAAGGCCTTGTTGGGCACGATGATCTCCTTGCGATCCCAATCCACTATGGTGGTGGCCCGGGTCTTGATCTTGGTGACGGTGCCGGTGAGATCGCGGATGGTGACGGTGTCACCGAGCCGGATCGGCTTCTCAAACAGGATGATGAGGCCGGAGACAAAGTTGGCGAAGATCTCCTGCAGGCCGAAACCCAACCCCACCGAGAGGGCGGCGACCAGCCATTGGGTCTTCGACCAGTCGATGCCGAGCATGGAGAAGCCGGTGAGGGCGCCGATCAGGATCACCAGATACTTGCTGGTGGTCGTGAGGGCAAAGCCGGTACCCGGGGAGAGGCTGAGGTGTTGCAGCAGGGTCAGCTCCATCAGCCCCGGCAGGTTGCGGGCTGTCACAACGGTCAGAATGAAGACGAAGGCGGTCAGCATCAGATCCTGCAAGGTGATGGCCGAGAGCTGCTCGATGCCGCCAATCTTGCTGCTCACCTGCCACACCTCGATATTGCTGAGGAAGCTGAAGGCGGAGTTGAGATCCGACCATTGCACCACCACCAGCATGGTGAAGCCCAGCATCAGCAGGGTGCGCACCAACCCCAGCGACTGTGCGCTGATGGTATCGAGATCCAGCTCAGTCTCTTCCACCACGTCCGGGGTTTCGGAGCTGAGCTCGTCATGCCCCTCTTCCCGGCCGCGCTGGGCCAGGATCTCGGCCCGCTTGCTCTTGGCACGCTCGAAGGCGAGGCGGCGGCGCTGGATCAGCATCCAGCGTCTGGCCAGATAGTAGATCAGCAGGCAACCCAGCCCCATCAGCAGGCTAAGCTCCAGCTGGCGCAGCAGGGTGCGCGAGGTATAGAAGTAGCCAAACAGGGCGCCAATCACCGCCAGCAGTGGCGCCAGCATCAGGCTGTTCCAGATGAAGTGGTGCAGCAGATGGGGCTTGGTCATGTCGGTCTGGCCCCAGGTGAGTGGCAGCCGCTCCCGGTTGAGGCGGGCAAAGAAGAGCAGCAGCCAGAGTGCGCCGATCATGAAGGCCATCCGGCCGAGGGAGTCGTAGAAGGCGTGCTCCTGATAGCTGTTGGCCATCCCCTGCACGAAGAAACTCGGGATCAGCACCAGCAGCAGGGTGCGAAACTGCCCCCACACCTTTTGCACCTGTTCCCGGGGCCAGCGGAAGTGGTGGATCAAAATCCCCCGCTCCAGCGTCAGGTGGCGGGCCATCACCAGTGCCAGCAGCAGAAACCAGATCTCGCCAAGGCCGCGCGCCACCGCCACTGCAAACGGGTATTGCCAGGCCCCTTCGAGCAGGCCGCGCACCATCAGCACCATGGCAGGCAAGGGGAGGGCGGCAAGCAGGGATCGCAGCAGCAAGCGGCTGGTGAGGCTGAATTTGTCCTGGGTTACCTTGCCGATCCGCGGCGCAATATGGTCGCAATAGAGGCTCAGATGACGGGCCAGTTTGAACCAGCTCCAGGCCAGCACCAGCAGACCAATACCGGCCAGAGTGAGGCTCAGCGGGCTGTTTTCGGCGATGGCGTAGGGCAGTTGCAACCAGTTGTCCGGGTTGAAGGCCAGCGTCAGCGCGGCGGGAATGCCGAGCATCACCTGTGGGGTAAAGGGGCGCACATCCGGCATCCAGAACAGGTGGCTGGCGCTTATTTCACGGATCTCGTCGATCTTGCTGTTCTGACGGCTGTAGAGCAGTTTGAGGCGGGTCTGCTCCTGAATGAGGGTGTCTGAGGCGTCGTTGAGCCGGGTCAGCAGTTGGCGCCGGGCCTTGAGCAGGTTGTCGAGCACCGCTTGCTGCGGCCGATCCAGCGTCACCTCCTCTTCGGCCATCAGCTTGTCGCGCAGCTGGCGGGTATCCTTGAGCCCATCCTGCTCGCTCTCGTACTGGTACTTGGCCATGCGGGCGCTGACGATGGCGGACTCCAGCTTGTCGAGGGGGAACTGGGGAGGCAGATCGGAGAGTTTGCTGCGCAGGTTCTCGCCGTAGGCATTACTGATCTGCAGCCATTCCAGCTGTTCGCGTACCGAGTTGACCAGCTCATTCAGTTCAAACAGATTCTTGTCGACGCTGCGCTGCTCGTCCTGCACCCGCTCAATCTGATCTTCCAGTGTGCCGAGCTGGATGGAGAGCGCCTGATTCTGCTGTTGCTGCTCCAGCAGCAGCGGCATGTCGGTGGTGAGCTGTTTGCGCAGCCGCTCGCTCTCCTCCAGCGCCTGCTCGGTCTTCTCCCGCCGCAGTTGGTTCTGCTGGGTCAGCAGGCTGGCTTGCCACTCATCCTCGTCGGCGATGGCCAGATTGAGCTCCTGCAGCTTCAGCTTGCCGAGATCGTTGCGCTGCTGGGCCGAGAGCTGCTCCAGCTCCAGCATCTGGATCCGGTCGGAGAGGCTCTGCTCCTTCATTCTGGTCAGCAGCAGTTGTGCCTCCTGCTGGCGATCCGATTCGCTGCTGAAGCTCAGTCGCTCCAGCTGGCTGCGGGTCAGTTGCAGTTGTTTGCGCAGATCGTCCACCCGCAGGTGATACTCCTGACCGGTGCTCTCCAGCTGGTTGAGGCTGTCCATCACCCCCTGCCGCTCCTTGCGCAGGTTGAGCTGGCGGTTGCTGCTCAGGCCAATGGCCTGGCGCAGCGCCTCCTCCTTGAGGCTCGCCAGCGGCGGGCGAGCTGCGGGCTGATAGTTGTGCAGGCTCTCCTTGAGCCGTGCCGACTCCTTGGGGTAATCGATAAGGATCTGCTGATAGGCTTTACTCTGCTCCCGGTAACGCTCGGCCTCTCTGGCAAATTGCAGCGCCTGCTGGTAGCTCTCCCGCAGCTTCTGGTTTTCCGGGGTATCGCTCTTGGGCACGCTCTGCAACAGGGATTCGGCTTGGGCAATGGCATCGTCGGCGCGCACGGCTGGCGGCAACAAGATAAGGGAGAGCAGCAAGAGGGTGAGCAGGCGTTGCAACATGAGGCTCGTTTCCGTTCAGAAGAGGTGGCCCTAGCCTAAAACAGGGCAGGGAGGCGGGTAAAGCAGTCTATATTAATGATTCATAACACAAATAACAGGAAGTCGTGCTGCCGTTTCGCTATGATCCCGGCCGCTTTCTCTCCACCGAGTCGAATATGTCAGCTGTTGATCTGGGCACAGCCCCGCTATCTCGCCTTTTCTGGCGTTACGTAACCCCGACCGTGGCGGCCATGCTGATCACCGGCATCTATGTCACCATCGATGGCATCTTCGTTGGCCATGTGCTGGGTCAGGATGGCATGGCCGGTCTGATGCTGGCTTATCCCATCTGCGCCGTGCTTTATGCGGTGGGGGCGCTGATCGGCATGGGGGCCTCGTCGCTGGTCTCCTTCTATCTGGGGCAGGGCAACTCGGCCAAAGCCCGCCATATCGTCGGCAATGCGCTGGTGATGGTGTTGCTGGCCTCGGCACTACTCAGTTTTATCGGGATCCGTTATGGCGAGCCCATGCTGGCCTGGATGGGGGCGGAGGGGGAGATCTTCACCGCCGGGCTCTCCTACCTGCAGGCCTACGCCTGGCTTGGCGTCTTTGCGGTGCTGTCGATGGCGTTCAGCTCGCTGCTGCGCAACGATGGCCGCCCAGGCTTTGTCACCCTCATCATGGTAGTCGGGGGCCTGCTCAACGTGCTGCTCGACTATCTGCTGATGGTGGTGTTTCCGTTCGGACTGGCCGGGGTGGCGACGGCCACTATGCTCTCCCAGGCAGTGACGGGCCTAGCCTGCCTGTGGCACTTCTTCACGCCGCGCAGCCAACTGCGGATAAGCTGGGACACCTTGCGCCCCGATCTGCGGCTGATGGGTGAGACGGTGCGCCTCGGGATCTCCAGTTTTCTGATGTACCTCTATCTCTCTGTGGTGCTGGCGCTGCACAACAAGGCGTTGCTAGCGGTGGGCACTTCGCTGCATGTGGCGGCCTACGGGGTGATCAGTTACACCGAGGCCTTCTTCTATCTGGTGTTTGAGGGGATCGCCATGGGTATCCAGCCCATCGCCAGCTTTAACGCGGGCGCTGGTCACTGGCGGCGGGTGTTGCGGATCCGCAACTTGGCACTTGGAGTGACGTTGGGGATCGCCCTGTGCGCCATGTTCCCGCTCTATCTGTGGCCGGAGGCGGCGGTCTATCTGTTTGCCGGCGATAACGCCACCTTGCTGCCGGTGGCGAGCCTCGGGATCTGGCTCTACTTCTGGGGGCTGCCGATGGAGGGCTTGCTGCTGGTGGGGGCCACCTACTTCCAGGCCATCAATCGGGCCCGCATCGCCTCCCTGCTCACTGGCGGCAAGCTGGTGCTGATCGGCGGTTTCTTGTGGGGATTCTCGACCCTGTGGGGCGTGCCCGGGGTCTGGCTGGCATTGCCAACGTGCAGCTCATTGCTGGTGTTGGTGATGTGGCGGGCGATGCGTCGGGAGTCCGGCGCCCACGCGCTGGCCGAATAGGCAATCAGGTTCGAGGTGCAGATAGCAGACAGGCAGCCATGGGCTGCCTGTTTTGTTATCGGAATTTTGTTCGGGGATATTTTGTTAACGGGCTCTGCCGATTCAGGGCTTGAAGGCACCGATAAAGATGGCGGGATCGACCCGGGTGTCGTTGAGGCTGACGTTCCAGTGCATATGGGGGCCGGTAGCGCGGCCGGTCGAACCGACTTGCCCGACGATGCCGCCACGCGGCAGGCTCTGGCCGAGCTTCACATCTACCTTCGACATGTGGCAGAACATGCTGATGAGGCCCTGACCGTGGTCGACAAAGACGGTATTGCCATTGAAGAAGTAGTTGCCGATCAGGATCACCTTGCCTGCGGCGGGGGACTTGATCGGGGTGCCGGCGCCCACTGCGAAGTCGAGGCCGGAGTGGGGATTGCGCTCCTCGCCATTGAAGAAACGACGCAGGCCAAACGGGCTGGAGAGGGGGCCGTTGACCGGCTTGTCGAACATCAGGTTGCTCGGCTGGTTGGGGCTGAAGGTCTGGTAAGCCCGGGTCTGCTCCGCCAGCTCGCGGTTGATACGTGTCATATCCTCGGCGAGCGGATTGACCTGACGGCTGTTCTTGAGCTTGATGTGCTGCTCGCGGTAGTGCTTGGGGGTGACGGTGAAGCCGAGAGTGCGGCCATCACCTGTGGTCAGTTGTTGGGCGCCGGGCTTGCTTTTCAGAGAGATGCCGACGATGGCGATCCACTGGTTGTCTTCGCGCACTACCAGCACGGGTTTGTCGTGATAGCGGGCCGTGGGGGCAGTGGGTGACGCGCCAAGAGGGATCACCGCAACGCCACCTGGCACCGGATGGTTGAGCAGGCGACTGATAAAACCCTCGGCCAGAACTGAATGGCTGGCCAGTAACAACAACAGACAACACACAACTCTCATGACGATATCACTCGATGTTAAAACGCCCGGGATGGCGGGATGACAACCCCCTGTCCGGCAGTCGTCGATCACTAAAGGGTGATCACGACACGTAGGCCACGACAGGCGCGGCTGGGGAAGGGGGCAGATTGTGCCTCGTTATGGTCGGGGCAGCCAGTGGCGGGGCGTGGCTGATGCCCCTTTTGTGCGTAGCTGCGTCAGGTTTTATGTCGTGGTCGGGCCGCTTCGCCATTGAGTCGCCCCCGCCCTGGCTCTAGAATCGGCTTCCGGCACTGATGCCACCGACACTCCGAGGAGACGATATGAACGGATTACCCCCTTTGCGCACCATTCCGGCCCGGTACACGACAGGTCGTGGCTGGCTCTGGGTTCGCAGCGGGTTCGATATCTTCAACAAGGGGATGGGGATCAGCGTGGCCATGGTGCTGGTCTGGTTTATGGTGGGTATGCTGCTGGAGCAACTGCCGGCGGGTGGCCTTATCTCCCAGCTGCTCTACATGGTGTGGGGCGCGGGTTGGGTGGCGGTCGCCGCTCGGGGTTATCGGGGGGAGCCGCTGCAGTTTGCCGATCTCTTCGCCGGTTTTCGCCACAAGCTGACCCCGCTGATGCTAGGCGGTCTGCTGGTGTTGCTGCTGTTCAGCCTGGTGGGCCTCGTCTGTCTCGGTCTGCTCTCCATGTGGGGGCTGCTCCCGCTGCTGACGCAGGATCCCGAGAGCATGGTGGTCTCAGCCAGCCAGTTGCAACAACTGCTGCTGGTATTGCTGGTGGGGATGCTGCTCATCATTCCCGTGCTGATGGGGGTCACCTTTGCTCCGGCGCTGATCTACCACCACGATATCGGCATCATCCAGGCGGTACGGCTGAGCTTCTTCGGCTGCTGGCGCAATATTTTTCCCTTCTTCTGGTGGGGGCTGCTCTCAGCCATGTTATTGCTGTTTGGCGCTGTGCTGTTGCTGGTAGGTCTGCTGGTGGTGATCCCGGCGCTCAACTACTCCATCTATGTGGCTTATCGGGATATTTTCCTGGACGAGAGTGCGCAGCCGGAAGCGCCGCACTCAGAACCATTCGGATTTGAAGCCTGATCAAGGGATCAGAGTGAAGAAGGGGCCCGCAGCGGCCCCTTCTTCATGATCGGGTTTGAGGTGTGCTCACTCCTGCCAGATGGGATCCGCCGCCATGCGGGCCAGCAGAAAATCGAGGAAGCTGCGCAGCAGTGGCGACATCTGCTTGCGTGTGGCATATACCCCGTAGACCCCGAGCCGCTTGGGCTGCCAGTCGGTCAGCAGGGGCACCAGTTCCCCGCGCTCCAGATAGGGTTGTGCCGAGTAGCGGGGTTGCAGGCTGATCCCTGCGCCTTCCAGCGTTGCTTCCAGCAGCAGGTTGGAGATATTGGCGCTCAGGTTACCACTGACCGGCACTGACTCGGGACCGTCCGGTCCATTGAACTCCCACAGGCTCTTGCCAAAGTAGGTGTAGGTGAGGCAGTTGTGCAGCGCCAAATCCTGCACCTTGTGTGGCATTGGATGACGGGCCAGATAGGCCGGGCTGGCACAGACTACCGAGTGGCAGGTGCCGAGACGACGCGCCACCAGATTGGGGTCGAGGTCGTTGGTGATGCGCACCGCCAGATCGATCCGCTCCTCCACCAGATTGACGGTTCTGTCGAGCAGCAGAATGTCGATGGCCGTCCCCGGGTATTGCGCCAGATAGTCGTTGGCCGCCCCGACCAGCAAGGCTTCCGACAGGGAGTAGCTGCTGGTGATCCGCAGTTGCCCCTTGGGGGCGTCATCTCCCTTCACGGCGATCTGCTCCATCTCTTCGCCGAGCGCCAGCATGGCGCGGGCTCGGTTCAGCGCCTCCTCTCCTGGCCCGGTCAGACTCAGACGACGGGTGGTACGGTGCAGCAGGCGGGCGCCCATCCAGCTCTCCAGCTCGGCCAGATAGCGCGACACCATGGCGCGCGACATATCCAGTTTCTCTCCGGCGCCGCTCAGGCTCCCTTGTTCGACTACGCTGACAAAGACCCGCAAGGCGGTCAGTCGATCCATGTACGGCTCTCTATATGTTCGATATGTGCAACAGTGATGCGCTTTTTATGCTGTATTTGCACCTTAAGTGATCCAATACACTGTGTCCATCAAATGAACCCCCGAATACTTAATGAGGAATAGATGATGAACAACACCCTGATTCGCAACCTGACTCTGGCGACCACCCTGTTGAGTGGCGCCGCACTGGCCGCCCCCCTGAGCGTGACCGTCTACAACCCTGGCGAGAAGGCGATCTTTCCGGTCTCCTCCTCACTGGTGACCGGTGACAAAGAGGCCATCCTGATCGATGCCCAGTTCGACGTGCAAAATGGTCAGGCGCTGGTCGACATGATCAAGAAGAGCGGCAAGAAGCTGACCACTGTCTATATCAGTGCCGGTGACCCCGACTTCTACTTCGGTCTGGAGCCAGTCATGGCGGCGTTCCCGGATGTCAAAGTGCTGGCCGACCAGCATGTGGTTGACCACATCAACCAGACCAAGGATGCCAAGCTGAGCTACTGGAGCCCGATCCTCGGGAAGGGTGCACCGAAGAGCCTGACCGTGCCGCAAGTGATGACCGCCAGCCACCTGACGCTGGATGGCGAGAAGATTGAAATCAAAGAGATGAATACCCCGAATGCCTACCTCTGGGCCCCTTCCATCAAGACTGCTTTTGGTGGTGTGCCGGTTTACCACGGGGTGCATGTCTGGATGGCGGACAGCCAGACCAAGGCGGCTCGCAGCAACTGGGTCAAGGCGCTGGACAACCTGCTGGCCCTGAAACCCGAGCGTGTGGTACCGGGCCACTTCCTGGGCACTGCTCCCAAAGGCACTGCTGCTGTGAGCTTTACCCGTGACTATGTAGAGCGTTTCGAACAGGAGCTGGCCAAGGCGAAAAACTCCGGTGAGCTGATTGAGGCTCTGAAGAAAGCCTATCCGGCACTGCCGGTTGACGATGGTCTGGCCATCGGTGCCAAGGTCAATACCGGCGAGATGAAGTGGTAAGCCACTGAGCCTGCTTTCCCTGTGTTTTTTACCGGGCCTAAGGGCCCGGTTTTTTATCCGAGATCGAAGCGAGAATAAAGATGAGCGAACAACAAACCACCCTCCATTATGTCTATGACCCGCTCTGTGGCTGGTGCTACGGTGCCGCCCCCCTGTTGCAGGCGGCAGCCACCATGGCCGGACTCAAGATCGAGCTGCATGCGGGCGGTCTCTGGATGGGTAGTCGCCGTCAGCCGATGGGCGAGGCATTGCGTGATTATGTGCGCCCCCATGATCAGCGGATCGAAGCGCTGACCGGCCAGCATTTTGGCGAACGCTACTTTAACGAACTGCTGCTGCGGGAAGGCTGTCTGCTGGACTCCGAGCCGCCGATCCGTGCGGTTTTGGCCGTCACGGCGTTGGGGGGCGATGGGCTGGTCATGTTGCACCGGATCCAGCAATCCCACTATCGGGACGGGATCTGGATTGGTGAGCCGGCATTTCTCGCCACGCTGGCGGCAGAGCAGGGGATTTCAGCCGAGGCATTCCAACAAGCTTATCTGCAGGCCCCCTTGCTGCAACATCTGGCAGATAGCCAGGGCTGGATGAAACGGCTGGGCGGTCAGGGTTATCCCACCCTTGGGTTGATGCACAACGGTAAGGTGAGTGCTGTGCGAGTGGCTGACTTTTTGGGCGATCCTGCCGGGTTGCGTCAGCATCTTCTTGAGTTGATGGAATAGTTATTAGAATGTGAACGGACAAGGTCTCTTTAGAATTGGAATGAACGGGCCGATATTCCTGTATGCAGAAGCGATATGAAAGCCTTCGACTTTCTGCTTGCAGACTATGCTCTATGTGACCATTCCCGGTGGATGTTGCGGGAGTGCAGACTCATTTCAAGGAAGCCCCCATATGTTCAAAAACATGTCTATCGGCCAGAAACTGAGTGCCGGATTTGCCATCCTGGCACTGCTGGTACTGGGCTTGGCCTGGTTTTCCATCAGCCAGTTGGCAAAGCTCTATGGTGATACCGAAACCATCACTGACAACCTGCTGCCGTCAACCCGCTATGCCAGCCAGATGCATGTTGCCATTCTGGATGCGCGCCGCTCAGAGCTGGCCCAGGTCATCGGTGGTCTGAACAAGGATGATCAAGAGGTAAGCGATCGCACTCTGACCTTTAATAAGGCCAAGCAGGAGTTTGAACAAGCCGCCCAAAAATACGGTGCTTTACCTTTCACTACTGGTGAAGAGAAACAGGTTTATGAGCAGGTGGTTGCGGCGGGGGCCAAGTATTTTGCGGTGCATGACCAACTGTTGAGCGCCTTTGCTGCTGGCGATCTGGAGCGAGTCAGAAGTCTGCGCAAAAACGAAACCCGGGTCGCTCTGGAGGAGGTGGGAGCAAAATCCTTCCGCTTGCGGGAAATCAATAACGAGATTGCGGCCCAGATGACAAAAGATGTGGAGGCGCTCTACAGCAGTGCCAGAACCATGAGCGTCATCGTCAGTCTGGTGACGCTGGGTTTTGTGGTGGCAATTGCCTGGCTGCTGACTGGTCAGATCCGCAACCCCGTGATGGCGTTACTGGAACAGACCCGTCGTGTCTCCTCTGGTGATCTCACCTCCCGTATCGATATGCAGCAGTTCAACAATGATGAACTGGGAACCCTTGCCAAAGGGTTTGGTGAGATGCAGACCAATCTGCGCACCCTGGTGAGTGAAGTGTCGGGCTCTGTGGTTCAACTGAGTTCCGCTGCGGAGGAGATCAGCTCTGTTGCCAGCCAGTCAGCCAACAATATGAATGCTCAGCAACATGAGCTGAACCAGCTGGCGACGGCGATGAACGAGATGCAGGCTACGGTGCAGGAGGTCTCTCGCAACACCAGTGATGCGGCCAGTGCCGCCACCTCGGCCAGCGAAACGGCAGAGATTGGTGCGCAAACGGTGAATGACTCCATTCTGCGCATCGAGCGGGTCGCCGGTGCTATCGAGAGCACTGCGGTGGTGATCCGCCAACTGGGCGATGACAGCCGCAATATCGGCATGGTGCTGGAGGTGATCCGCGGTATTGCCGAACAGACCAACCTGCTGGCATTGAACGCCGCCATTGAAGCGGCCCGTGCCGGTGAGCAGGGACGGGGGTTTGCTGTGGTGGCGGATGAGGTGCGTACTTTGGCCAAGCGCACTCAGGACTCCACCTCCCAGATCAACACCATCATTGCCGAGTTGCAGCAGCGTGCCGAACAGGCCGGCAGTACCATGCAACAGAGTCAGGAGCTGATGAACACCACGGTTGCTACCGCGCGGGAAGCTGGCGAGTCCATCTCCCAGATCAGTGGCTCGGTCAGCAGCATCTCCCACATGAACATCCAGATTGCAACGGCCACCGAAGAGCAGGGAGCTGTGAGCGAGGAGCTCAACCGTAACGTGGTCAATATCAGTCATGCTTCCGAAGAGGTGGCCGCCGGTGCCACCCAGATGGCTCAGGCGTGCAACGAGTTGAACCACCTGGCTACCCAGTTGCAAGATATGGTGCGCCGTTTCAGGGTGTAATCCCTCGGTGAGTCAAACAGCCCGATTACCGCAAGGTGATCGGGCTTTTCTGTTTTGGAGGGGCAGCCAGAGAGGTTCACCGCGAGCGGATGACTTGTCCAGCCGGACGATATTGTGCATGCTGATGGCCCATTTTCCAGGCAGGACTCTTGCTGTATGAATCTTCGCGATCTCGAATATCTGGTGGCGCTGGATGAGGAAAAACATTTTCGCAAAGCTGCTGAACGCTGCTTTGTCAGTCAACCCACCCTGAGCGGCCAGCTGCGCAAGCTGGAAGATGAACTCGGGGTCATTCTGATCGAACGTACCTCGCGCAAGGTGCTGTTTACTCCGGCTGGCGATGCCATGGCCCATCAGGCGCGTCGGGTGCTCAAGGAGGTGCGCGAGCTCAAGAGCATCGGTCAGCACTTCTCCGAGCCGATGTCAGGGGAGATCCATATCGGTTTTATTCCGACCGTGGGCCCCTACCTGTTGCCCCGCATTATCCAGACCCTGCGTGAGCGTTTTCCCCAGCTGGAGTTCTATCTCTATGAGGAGCAGACCCAAACCCTGCTCAAACGGCTGGAAGAGGGGGAGCTGGATTGCGTCATTCTGGCCGAGATGCCTGGGATGGAGGGGTTTGGTTCAATCCAGCTCTATCATGAGCCGATGTGGTTGGCGGTGCCTTGCCATCACCCCGAAGCACAGGCCAGGCAGGTACCGCTTGGCAATCTCAAGGGCAAGAAATTGCTGATGCTGGCTGATGGCCACTGTTTGCGGGATCAGGCGATGGGATTCTGTTTCGCTGGCGGGATAGGTGAGGATCAACGCTTCAAGGGGACCAGTCTCGAGACCCTGCGCAACATGGTGGCCGCCGGTAGTGGCATGACTTTGGTGCCAAGGTTGGCCGTACCTGCCGATCATGATGAGGGCGGGGTGAGCTATCGGCCGGTGGTTGACCCTGTGCCGGGGCGAACCATCTCGTTGCTCTATCGCCACTACTCGGTGCGTCGCCCCTGCTTCAATGAGTTGGCCGCCTCGATCGCCACGCTGATGAGCAAGCAGTTGGCCCAATAAAAAAACCGGCAGCCAAGGCTGCCGGTTTTGCTTCTGCCGCGATAACGACTTAGAAGATATCGTCGGTAGAGACAGGCCCTTCTACATCGGGGTTGTCACCGCCGTAGACCTGATTGCCATCCGAGCTCGGTGCTGCGTAGCGGGTCGGCTCGGTACCTTCCTTGAAGTATTCATCGGTTCCGCCACTGGTTGCCAGCAGGCCTGTTTCGCTATCAATCTTCACCGTCATGATCCCCTCGGGAACCGGCATTTTGTGCTCAGGCAGCTTTTTGAGGGCGACTTTCATGAAGTCGATCCAGATAGGCTGCGCGGCGCCACCACCAAACTCGGCACGGCCAAGGCCACGCTGGTGGTTGTCAAAACCGATCCATGAGGTAGCAACGATGTCCGGGGTGTAGCCGGAGAACCAGGCATCCCGCGATTCGTTGGTGGTACCGGTTTTACCGGAGATGTCGTGACGTTTCAGGTCGCGGGCTGCACGCCAGCCGGTACCACGCCAGCCGTTGCCACCCCAGATGGCTGTGCTCAGGGTGTCGGTGATCAGGAACGCACTCTGGGCACTGATGGTATGCGGGGCGATGGTTGGCGCGAGAGGGGTCTGCGTGCCATCTTGTGCGGCACCATCAACAGTTGGCTCTGGCAGTGTGCTCTGCTCGGGCGCGGCCTGCTGTTCGCAGGTGGTGCAAGCAATAGCAGGATTGGCCTGATAGAGGGTGTTCTCCAGACTGTCGGTCACTTTGTCGATGAAGTATGGGGTAACCAGGAAGCCACCGTTGGCCAGAACCGAGTAACCACGCACTACCTCGAGGGGGGTGAATTCGGCAGCGCCCAGTGCCAGCGACTCATGGGGAGAGATGAAGTCGCGGGGGAAGCCAAAGCGGGTCAGACCGTCGATATAGGTCTCCAGACCGATGGCGCGCATCAGTCGAACCGACATCACGTTCTTGGACTTGGCCAGACCCAGACGCAGCGGGGTGGGGCCATCATAAACGGCTGGGGAGTTCTTGGGCTGCCACATAGGCCCTTTTGACGGATCCCACTGGTTGATCGGTGCATCGTTGATGAGCGACGCCAGGGTATAGCCGTGCTCCAGCGCGGTCGCATAGAGGAAAGGCTTGATATTGGAGCCGATCTGGCGACGCGCCTGATCGACCCGGTTGAATTTGGAGAGTTCGAAGCTGAAGCCGCCAACCACTGCTTCCAGTGCCCCATTTTTCGGGTTCATGGCGACCAGCGCGGCGTTCACATCCGGGATTTGGGCCAGCAGCAACTCTTCGCCCTCTTCCCGCACCCAGATTTGGGCGCCGACTTTCAGCACATCGCGCGCCGATTTTGGGGCATAGCTCTGACGGTCGTCGGTAATAAAGGAGCGGGCCCATTTAATGCCGTTCCAGCCGAGCTCTGCTTCCTTGCCATTTTTCAGTACCAGCGTGGCGCTGCGATCACCGAGCTTGGTCACGACCGCCGCCATCAGCGGATCATAAGTGGGCTGCTTGCCAAGGTGAGCGACGATCTGCTCGTAATCCCAGGCTGTCTCGCCTGCCTTCCACAACTGAGCTGTCGGGCCGCGATAGCCGTGGCGCATGTCATAGGCAAAAACGCCATCCAGCAGTGCCTGTCTTGCCGCCCGCTGACGTTCGGCAGAGACGGTAGTGTAGACGTGCAGGCCCATGGTGTAGGCATCTTCACCGAACTGCTCGACCATCTTCTGGCGCACCATTTCCCCCAGATAGGGGGCGTGCAAGGTCACTTCGGCGCCGTGAAAACGGGCCTTGATCGGCATCTTGGACGCTTCGTCAAACTGGGCTTGGGTGATCTTGCCGGTTTCCAGCATCCGGCCCAGCACCACGTTGCGGCGAGCAAAGGCGCGCTCGGGGGAGCGGATGGGGTTGAGCATGGAGGGGGCTTTCGGCAGACCTGCAATGATGGCGATCTCGTCCAGTCCCAGATCCTTGACCTCTTTACCAAAGTAAACCTGTGCCGCAGCACCGATCCCGAAGGAGCGATAACCGAGGGGGATCTTGTTGAGGTAGAGTTCGAGGATCTCGTCTTTTGAGAGATTCTGCTCGATCCGCCAGGCCAGGAAGACCTCCTTGATCTTGCGGATGATGGTCTTCTCATTGCTCAGGAAGAAGTTGCGGGCAACCTGCTGGGTGATGGTACTGGCACCCTGACGGGCATGGCCGGAAACAGCCCAGACGGATGCAGCTCGAATGATACCAATCGGGTCAATGCCCGGGTGCTCATAGAAACGTGCATCTTCGGTCGCCAGTACGGCATCGATCATGGGTTGCGGAATTTCGTCCAGACGCAGCGGAATGCGACGAATTTCGCCATATTGGGCGATCAACTCCCCATCCCGGCTGTAAACCCGCATCGGGGTTGCCAGCTTGACGTCACGCAGTGCGGTGACATCGGGCAGTTGGGGTTTGATATAGAAGTAGATACCGATGAGGCTGGCGACACCCAGCACAGCACCCAGCATCATGACAATAAACAGGCGAACGAGCCATTTCAGCATGGAAGAACTACCAATCGTCTTAAAATTAGCCAACGGGCGCAGAGTATAGCCCTTTTGCCATCAGGAATTCGAGGTTTTCCTGTGGCGAGCCACCCACCTCAAAAGGATGCGAGAGGTTAGCACTACGGGGAGCAATAACCAAGGAGGGCCACTTGCCATGAAGAAAGCGAGATGGGTCACTTTTCGGCATAAACTTTATGACATTGATAGTTAGAGCATTTAGGATGAGTGAAGCACTCCTCTGATCGGGTGTCCTACACTCTGTTCAGGAATAAAACCAAATAACGCATGGATGTGTATATGTTTGGGCTTTTTAACAAGGGATCCCTCCTTCCTCTGGTGGGCATTGATTTTGGCAGCCAGACCATCAAGGCCGTTACCCTCAGTGGCCGACCTGGCAAGCTTTATCTCGAATCGGTCGCCGATATTGCCACCCCGAAAGGGACGCTGGTTGACTATCAATTGCAGGATATCGAGCGCGTCAGCCAATCTCTCAAGACTCTCAAGCGCCTGATCCCAGCTCACAGCGACTATGCCGCCACTGCGGTGACCGGCTCCAACGTGATAACCAAGGTGATCCAGATTGATGCCCGCCTCAGCGACAAGGAGCTGGAGAATCAGGTGCAGCTGGAGGCCGAGCAGATCATTCCCTTCCCCCTCGATGAAGTGAGTCTCGATTTTGAGGTACTGAGCACCAACAACAGTGAAGATCGTCAGGATGTGCTGCTGAGCGCAGCCCGCACCGAGAGTGTCAACGGCCGGGTCAGCGCCCTTGCCGAAGCCGGTATTGCCGTCAAGGTGGTGGATGTGGGCGCCCATGCGCTGGGCCGTGCCGTGGTGGCTTGTCTGCCCGAATTGCAGGAGAGTGAACGGCCGATCGGGGTGATAGACATCGGTGCCAGTGCCATGACCTTTGCGGCCCTGGTCAAGGGAGAGGTGATCTACTCCCGCTTGCAAAACTTCGGTGGCGATCAGTACAGCCAGGCGCTCTCCTCCTTTTATGGCATGACGCTGGATGAGGCTGAGCAGGCTAAAACCAAAGGTACCTTGCCTGTTGACCATGAGCTGGATGTGCTGATGCCCCACATCAACTCGCTGCTGCAGCAAGTGCGGCGCAATATCCAGCTGTTTTGCAGTTCATCCGGTTATCGCGACATCGCAAAACTGGTGCTGACGGGGGGAGGCAGTCTGCTACCCGGTTTGTTGGTACAGGTAAAAGAAGAGGTCAATTGCGAGGTGTTGCACCCGGATCTGTTCGCTCTGTTTGGCAAACCGAAAGGGGAGGCAGAACTGGTACATGGCGCTAAATATATGACGGCATTCGGGTTGGCTCTGAGGAGTTTCACACCATGTCAAATATAAACCTTCTGCCCTGGCGTGAAGCCCGTGCCCAGCGCCAAAAGAAACAGTTCGGGGCTTTGCTTGGGATTTTTGTGCTGGCCACGGTCGCGCTGGGATTTTTTGCCAACTGGCTGGTTGATCGCCAGATCGTCGCCCAGCAGCAGCGCAACCAGCGGCTGGTTCAGGAGATGACTATTCTGGATGCCCAACTGGGGGAGATCCGTCAGCTCAAAGAGCGTCGCAAGGAACTGATCGATCGGATGCAGCTCATCGAGCAGTTGCAGATGCGACGCAATGTGCCCGTCCGCCTCTTCAATCAGCTGCCTTCACTGGTGCCCAACGGGGTTTACCTCAACACCCTTTCGATGCAAAACAATATTATTGATGTTAATGGCAAGACCGAAGCCTATGGCCGGGTAGCCAGCATGATGCGGCGGATTGATGGTTCCGGCTGGTTGGGCCAGGCAAAGATAAGCACTATTTTTGCGGCTGATATTGCGCCAGTGTCATTGAGCCAGTTTTCCATGATGTTCCTGATCGCCAACAATGCTGCGGCTGCAGGGAATGTGGCCAAGGAGCAACAATGAATCTTCAGCAACTCAACGAGCTGGATATCAATGACATAGCAAGCTGGCCAAAATGGGCAAAAGGGGTCTTCATCTTTTTCTGCTGCGTGTTGACCGGTGGCGCCATCTACTACTACGTGATTGCCAACTCACTGACCAGTTTGACTCAGGAAGCGGGGAAGGAGACCGAACTGAAAGCCCAGTTTGAAAGCAAGGCGATGCTGGCTGCCAACCTGGGGGCATACAAGGCGCAAATGGTTCAGCTTGAGCAACTGGTTGATACCCAGCTCAAGCAGTTGCCCAATACCCATGAGGTCGCCGGTCTGCTGGACGATATCAGCTTTATTGCTACCGACAACGGCTTGAAATTGAACCGGATCAACTGGGAGCCAGAGGTAAAGCACGAGTTTTCAACCGAGCTACCAATGCGTATCGAAGTCGTGGGCACTTACCATGAAATTGGCAAGTTTACCGCTGACATGGCCGCTTTGCCCCGTATCGTCATTCTTGACTCTTTCACTCTGGGTCAGAGCAAGGATGAAGGGGAGCTGATTTCGATGTCGATGCTGGCAAAGACCTACAAGTACAACGGTAAAACAGTGGAGCCGAAACAATGAGACGCATCTGCTGGTTGTTACCTGCCCTCTTGCTGGCGGCGTGTGGTGGCCAGGAGGACATGGATAGCTATGTCGCCCAGACCAAAGCAAGGCCGCCCATACCTATCGAGCCCTTGCCCGAGCTGAAGCCTTTTGCCCCCATGCACTACCAGCAACGCGAGTTGCGCAGCCCCTTCATGGTTCCTCAGCCTGAGGCGACGGTCGGAAGTACAAGCACTGCCAAGGCCCAGCCGGATTGTGCTCAGACCCTGATGGATCGTGAGAAAGAGGTGCTGGAAAATTATTCGCTGGCCAGTCTGTCGATGCATGGTTCTTTGGGTAAGGCAGGTCAGTTGTGGGCCTTGATCAGCACCCCAGATGGCAAATCGATGCGGGTCGGACTCAACCAGTATATGGGGCTTGATCAGGGCCGAGTCATCAAGATCACTGACACTGCCGTGGATTTGCTGGAAACCATTCCGGACGGGAAGGGGTGCTGGGTAACAAGAGAAACCCAGTTGGCAATGGCCAATGTGCAAGAAAAACAATAATCAGGGACGAACAGCAATGAGAACAACAATAGAGAGTGTATCCAAAGTGGCTTTGCTGTTTTGCGCCAGCGCCCTCAGTCAGGCGTGGGCAGTGGCAACCCTGCAGGAGATCAAGGTCAATCCGCTGCTGGCCGATCAATTGCTGGTGGAGCTCAGTTTTAGTGAGCCTGTCACGGGCTTTACCGATCGTCTCTCTTACCAACCCAATCAGCTGTTGTTGCATGTTCCCGGTGCGGTAGGGGCGCTGAAAGTGAACCCGCTGCCGATCCAGCGCCTGGGGGTAGATAATATCAAGGTGGAGGGTAAGGGCGCAGGTCTGGATATCAAGATAGCACTCGATCAGCTTGCTCCCTATCAGGTGCAGCAACAGGGGAACAAATTACTGGTGTCATTGGGCGAGGGGGCCTCTTCCGGGCTCATCAATGGTGAGAGCGCCCTGATTGCACCCGCAACCTCGGCTACTCCTGTGCCAGCGCCCTCTGCGATGGCGGCCACACCCTCTCCCTCGGCGCTGCTCAATCCTCAAGTCGTTGCCCGGTCTATGCCTGTTGCACCCGTGACAACGCCGGTAGCCACACAGCCTGCCAGCAAGCCGGTGCTTAACAACTATCAGAGCAGTGGGGACGGCGCCTATTTCAACTCGGTTACCGGTGTGGATTTTCGTCGTGGTAAAGATGGCCAGGGGGAGTTTCTGGTTACGCTGGATAACAGCTCAGCCGCTGTTGATGTGAGCAGCCGCGGTCAGACCGTACTGGCCAAGTTTCATGGTACTCGGGTACCGGATGGTTTGCTTAATCTGATCAACGTGCAGGATTTTGCAACGCCGGTCTCTCAGGTTGAAGTCTCCCGGCAGGGGAGCGATACCCTGTTTGAACTGTCGATCAATGGTCAGTTTGATTACCGTTACGATCAGGCTGACAAGCTCTTCATTATCGAGGTGAAAAAGCGGACGACGGCCACGGCATCCAAGCAGTATCAGGGAAAGCCCATCTCATTGAACTTTCAGGATATTCCAGTCCGTACCGTATTGCAGCTTATTGCCGATTTCAACAACCTTAACTTGGTAACCACAGATTCGGTATCAGGCAATATTACCCTGCGTCTGGATGGGGTGCCGTGGGAGCAGGCGCTCGACATTATTTTGAAAGTGCGGGGTCTGGATAAACGACTGGACAACAACATTCTGCTGGTGGCTCCTGCGGAAGAGATCGCAACACGCGAGAAGCAGCAACTTGAGAGCCGCAATCAGGTCGCAGATTTGGCGCAGCTCTATACCGAATATCTGCAGATAAACTATGCCAAGGCCTCGGAAGTGGCAGCCCTGCTCTCTTCCGAAAGTACCAAGTTACTGTCACCCCGTGGTGCGGTGAGCGTTGACGAGCGAACCAACGTGCTGGTGGTCAAGGATACCGCCGATGTCATCAGCAGCATCAAACGGATGCTCGATATTCTCGATATTCCGGTCAAGCAGGTGGTTATCGAGGCGCGGATGGTGACCATTGATGACGGTTTTGATGAAGCGCTCGGGGTGCGGTGGGGGGTGACCAAGAATGATGGTCATGGCAACAGTACGTCCGGTTCCATAGCGGGGAATGATGGCTCTGGTAACAACAATGGTGGCTCGACAATTACCAGACCGACAGCAGACGATCGGTTGAACGTCAACCTGCCGGTGACCAATGCGGCCGGTACTTTGGCCTTCCAGGTTGCCCGTTTGGCTGATGGTACCTTGCTGGATCTCGAGTTGTCGGCGCTGGAAAAAGAGAGCAAGGCCGAGATTATCGCTAGTCCGCGCGTGACCACGGCGAACCAGAAACCGGCATTGATCGAGCAGGGTACCGAGATCCCCTATGTGGAGTCCTCTTCCAGTGGCGCTACCTCGGTAACCTTCAAGAAGGCGGTATTGAGCCTGAAGGTTACCCCGCAGATCACCCCTGACAATCGGGTGATTCTCGACCTGACCGTAACCCAGGATACCAAGGGTGAAACGGTACCGACCGGCACCGGTGATGCGGTTTCCATCAACGCCCAGTCCATCACCACTCAGGTGTTGGTGAACAATGGCGAGACCCTGGTGTTGGGCGGCATCTATCAGCAGACCATCAAGAGCGATGTGACCAAGGTGCCGCTGCTTGGCGATATCCCCGGATTGGGGGCCCTGTTCCGCAAGACCACCAGCGAGAACAAAAAGCGAGAGTTGCTGATTTTCGTGACGCCCAAGATAGTCACCGACGCCTTCTGAATGCTTTACATGTGAGGGTAAAACACATATAACCTTACGCCCCAATGAGGCTGGGGCGTAAGGGCTGCGGTTGCCAGTCCCGATATCTATTGAGATAATCCCCCTCCTGATCCATCGCAAGATAAGGTTCATAGGTACCCCGATCCAGTATTCATCGGGGTCGTACAGTTTGTAATTACTAACGAAAAGACATGGCTGAGAAACGCAATATTTTCCTGATAGGTCCCATGGGTGCGGGCAAGAGCACCATAGGTAGACATCTGGCAGAACAACTGCATATGGAGTTTTTCGACTCAGATCATGAGATTGAGCGCCGCAGTGGTGCTGATATCGGCTGGGTGTTCGATGTTGAAGGCGAAGAAGGTTTCCGGATTCGCGAAGAGAAGGTGATCGGCGAATTGTCAGAGCAGCAGGGTATCGTGCTGGCGACGGGTGGCGGTGCCATCAAGAGTCGCGAAACCCGCAACAAGTTGTCTGCTCGTGGCATCGTGGTCTACCTCGAAACCACTATTGAAAAGCAGCTGGCGCGCACACAGCGAGACAAACGCCGCCCTCTGCTACAGACCGAAGAACCGGCACGCGAAGTGCTGGAACGTCTGGCACAAGAGCGCAATGCCCTGTATGAAGAGGTTGCCGACTTTGTTGTGCACACCGATGACCAGAGCGCAAAAATCGTTGCCAATCAAATTGTAAAGCTGATCGGTATGTAATCTAGAGGACGTCCATGGAACGGTTGAAGGTCGAACTGGGTGAACGCAGCTATCCCATCGAGATAGCTGCCGGGTTGTTGCAGCGCCCCGAGGCGCTGGTCTCGACCATCAAGGGCAAGCGGGTGATGATAGTGACCAACACGGTCGTTGCTCCGCTTTATCTTGAACGGGTAACCGCTCTGCTGTCGGGTTTTCAGGTTGAACACCTGATCCTGCCTGACGGCGAGGCATACAAGAACCTGGCGACCTTTGAGCAGATCATGTCTGCTCTGCTTGAAACCAACCATGGGCGCGATACGACACTGATCGCTCTGGGGGGCGGCGTGATCGGGGATGTGGTGGGCTTTGCGGCAGCAAGCTATCAACGTGGCATTCCTTTTATCCAGATCCCGACCACTCTGCTCTCCCAGGTTGACTCCTCTGTCGGCGGTAAAACCGCTGTCAACCACCCCCTCGGCAAGAACATGATTGGGGCTTTTTATCAGCCCAAACAAGTTGTTATCGATACCGAATGTCTGAGTACCTTGCCAGCCCGCGAATTTGCCGCAGGGATGGCCGAGGTGATCAAGTACGGCATCATTTGGGATGCTGATTTCTTCAGCTGGCTGGAGCAGAACATGGTGCGTCTGCAACAGCTGGAACCTGCCGCGCTGGCCTACGCCATCAAACGCTGCTGCGAGATCAAAGCCGATGTGGTCGGTCAGGATGAGACCGAGCACGGCGTCCGTGCGCTGCTCAATCTGGGCCACACCTTTGGTCATGCCATCGAGGCCGAGCAGGGGTATGGCAACTGGCTGCACGGTGAAGCAGTATCAGCCGGCACCATGCTAGCAGCCTGGACTGCGCAGGCCCGTGGCGATATGAGCGAAGCGGACGTTGCGCGTGTGCGCGCTCTGCTGCTGGCCGCCAATCTGCCCATTCATGCGCCTGCCGAGATGGATTTCGCTGCCTTTATTCGCCATATGCGCCGTGACAAGAAGGTGCTGGAAGGCAAGCTGCGTCTGGTGTTGCCGGTTGGTATCGGCCATGCGCAGGTGGTGGGGGATGTGTCCGATGCCGAGTTGCTGGCGGTGATCGAGTCTGGTCGTGACGAATAAACTGCTAAAACTTCCTTCCCAGCGGCAGCTGGTTGACCGGCTGCTGCATCTGATTGAATTCAATCACCCTTTCATTTTTCTCTCCGGTAAACCCGGTTGTGGTCGCGGTACGCTGTGCGAATCCCTGCTCGGCGTGTTGCCGGAAAAAGTGCGGGTGGTAAGCCTGATTGGTACGCCTGCCATGAAGATGGTGGATGTGCGCCAGCTGTTGCTGCCACAGGTGGTGGCGCGCCCGCTGTTCAATCCACAGGATGCGCTGGCGGAGAGCTTCTTTCGCATGCTGGAGGGGAGCAAGCCTGCCACCCTGTTGCTACTGATAGAGCGTGCCGACCAGTTGCCGGCCGACCTGCTGGGAGAGTTGTGGGCGATCATCCGTCATAACGATACCCTGGCGGCGCCCCATCAGCTGGCCATTATCGTCTCGGGCAGTGACGTCTGGTGTCGTACGCAACGACCGCAGCTCAAAGGGCGTGCCATGCCAGCCCTTGAGCTGGAAGTGCCGCCACTGAGCCCGCCCGAGCAGCGCATCTTCTTGTATGAGAAAGCCAAAGAGCTCAAGATCCCGGCGACCCTCTTGCCCAAGCCGCAAGTGGAGGAGATCCTGAAAACGGCGAACGGACATCCGTCCACCATCATGCAGTTACTGGAGGATATCATGACCGACAGAAGGCCCAAGAAGCGTCAGGCGGAGTTGCCCGTCAAGAAGATTGCCACCGCTATCGCGCTGGTCGCTGGCGGGCTACTGGCTTTGAGCTACCTGCTGCCTGCGCTGTTTGACAATGAAAGCAAACCGGCACTGCAGGATCCGGCGCAGAACACGGCATTGCCGATCCCGGTAGCGGGAGGCGATCCCCTCACCGCAGGCGGTTCGAATACCGATGCCGCTGCACAAGGCGCGCAAAACAGCGATGCAGCCAGCAATCCCAACGGGGTAGTGAAGGATTGGCAGCCGGAGGCGAAAGTGCTGCCAAAGTCGGTAGAGAGCGAAACCGTGACCACCGAATCAACCAATTACGAAGGGCGTCGGGTGGTGATCTCTGACGAGGTCGTGCAAAAGCTGATGACCGAACCCAAGGTGAGCGGCGCACTGCCTACTGACGTGGTGGACGAGCTGACCGGCAAGAACCCGAGTGGCACAGCCCCCAGTGGTGCAATCGCAACCACGGCGCCAGCCAGTACCGCCAAGGCACAGAACCCGGTGACAACCGCAACGCCTGCTGCCACCACCAAAACAGCCAGCAACGAGCCGGTTGCCGCGCCAGCACCCAAGGTGGACCTGACACCGGTCGCCACCTTGAACAAGAAGCCGCGCAATCACTACAGCGTTCAGCTGATGGGGGCGAGCAACACCAAGGCGGTGGATCAATTTGTCGCCGAGCATGGTTTGGCGGGCAAGGTATGGGTCTATCAGACCAAATTCCGTGGCAGCCCTTGGTACGTGGTGCTGCAAGGGGATTATGCCGGTTTGACCCAAGCCAAGAGTGCCATTCGCAAGCTTCCGCCAGCCTTGCTGAAAGGTCAGCCCTGGCCCAAGTCGTTTGCACAGGTACAAAAAGAGCTGAAGCAATAGCCTTGATACCGGATAAGGGGGTAGAATCGTCCCCCTTTTTGGGTCTTGCCTTCTTACACACCGGATTTCCATGAAAAAAACACGCGCTTTTTTAAAATGGGCCGGGGGAAAATACTCCCTGGTTGAAGAGATTGCCGAGCGCCTGCCGGCCGGGCGTGTGTTGCTGGAGCCCTTCGTCGGGGCCGGGTCTGTGTTTCTCAACACCGACTACGACGCGTATGTGCTCAACGACATCAATCCGGATCTGATCTGCCTGTACAACCACCTCAAGCTGACGCCGGACAGTTTCATTGCCGAGGCGCGCAAGCTGTTTGTGGCAGAGCACAACCACAAGGCGGCCTATTATCGGCTGCGTACCCAGTTCAATCAGACCGAGACCACCTTCGAGCGGGCACTCTTGTTCCTGTTTCTCAACCGTCACGGTTTCAACGGACTGTGCCGCTACAACAAGAAGGGCGGCTTCAACGTGCCGTTCGGTTCTTACAAGAAACCCTATTTCCCGGAAAAAGAGCTGTGGGCCTTTGCCGAAAAGGCGCAGAAGGCGACCTTTATCTGCGAGAGCTACGCCGATGCCATCAAGCGTGCCGAAGAGGATTGGGTTATCTATTGTGATCCACCCTATGCGCCGCTCTCCACTACGGCGAGCTTCACCACCTATGCCTCCGGTGGGTTTACCCTGGATGATCAGGCGATCCTGGCGCGACTGGCCCGTCACACAGCCGCTCACAAAGGGGTGCCGGTGCTGATCAGTAACCACGATATCGAGCTGACTCGTGAGCTTTATCGCGGTGCCCGCCTCGACGAGATCCTGGTCAAGCGCACTATCAGCCGCAACGGTGGCACCCGCAACAAGGTGGCCGAGTTGTTGGCGCTCTATCCCCCCGGTATCGAGCCGGAGCAGGGCTACTATCCCAGTGACAGCGAACTGCTGCCACTGACGTAACAGACCATGCGGCGCCCAAGGGCGCCGTTTTTTATGGGCGAGTCCGCGCCCGTGCCGATGCCGCAAAACCCGGGTGGCTTGGGGAGGGGAGGCGATTGCCCCATTTACCCCGCATTCGAGTCGTTTTCGCCCGCCTTTTACGTTAAAATTGCGCCGCTTTTTCTCCCTGGCTGCCAATGGATGATGCTGATGAAAGACTTTCTGATTGCCCCCTCGATCCTCTCTGCCGATTTTGCCCGTCTGGGTGACGATGTAGCCAAGGTATTGGCTGCAGGTGCCGACGTGGTTCACTTCGACGTGATGGACAACCACTATGTCCCCAACCTGACCATTGGCCCCATGGTCTGTCAGGCGCTGCGTGACTACGGTATCGAGGCCCCCATCGACGTGCACCTGATGGTCAAGCCGGTGGATCGCATCATTCCTGATTTTGCCAAGGCCGGTGCTTCCCTCATTACCTTCCATCCGGAAGCCTCTGATCACGTTGATCGCTCTTTGGGCCTCATCAAGGAGATGGGTTGCCAGGCGGGTCTGGTGCTGAATCCGGCTACCTCGCTCTCCTGCCTCGAGTATGTGATGGACAAGCTGGATGTGATCCTGCTGATGTCGGTCAACCCGGGCTTCGGTGGCCAGAGCTTTATCCCCGGTACCCTCGACAAGCTGCGTCAGGTGCGTCGTCTGATCGACGAGAGCGGCCGCGATATTCGCCTCGAGATCGATGGCGGGGTGAAGGTCGACAACATTCGCGAGATCGCCGAAGCGGGTGCCGACATGTTTGTCGCCGGCTCGGCCATTTTCAGCCAGCCTGACTACAAGGCGGTGATCGACAAGATGCGTGCGGAGCTGGCTCATGTCACACGCTGAGCGCGCATTTGATTTGGTGCTGTTCGATCTGGACGGCACCCTGATTGATAGCGCCGCCCAGCTGGCGCTGGCGGTCAATCTGACTCTGGCAGACCTCGGTCTGGCGCAGGCTGATGAAGCGGTGATCCGTACCTGGGTAGGCAACGGAGCCGACAAGCTGATCCAGCGGGCGCTCGCCTATCGCGAGGCCGATCCCGAGCTGTTTGCCAAGGCCAGGCCGATCTTTTTCCAGCACTACAACGCTTGCCTGCTGCAAGGGCTGGCGATGTATGACGGGGTGGCCCAGAGTCTGCGTCGCTTGCAAAGCCTGGGCTACAAGCAGGCGATCGTCACCAACAAGCCGAGCGATTTCGTGGCCCCCATCCTCGATGCCCTTGGCATCAGCGATTGCTTCGAACTCTGGCTCGGTGGCAACTGTGTGCCGGTCAAGAAGCCGAGCCCGGAGCCCTTGCTGCACGCCTGCCAGGAGTTGGGGGTGAGCCCCGCTCGCACCCTGATGGTGGGCGACTCCGAAAATGACGTGCTGGCGGCCAAGGCGGCTGGCATGAAGGTGGTGGGTCTTACATACGGCTATAACTATGGCCGTCCCATCGCCGACTCCCATCCAGACTGGGTATTCGAGCAGTTTGCCCAGCTCGATGCACTTTTGGTCTAATAGCGCAGCTGGGCTGGCTGAATAACAAGGATTAACACTCTCATGACTAAACCAATCGTATTGAGCGGAGCGCAACCCTCCGGTCAACTGACCATCGGCAACTACATGGGGGCCCTGCGTCAGTGGGTCAACATGCAGGATGAGTTCGACTGCCTCTACTGCATCGTCGACCTGCACGCCATCACCACTCGTCAGGACCCGGCTGCCCTGCGCAAGGCTTGTCTGGACGCGGCAGCCCTCTATCTGGCGGTCGGTATCGATCCCAAGAAGAGCACCGTCTTCATCCAGTCTCACGTGCCGCAGCACGCCGAGCTGGGCTGGATCCTCAACTGCTATACCCAGATGGGTGAGTTGTCGCGCATGACCCAGTTCAAGGACAAGTCCGCCCGTTTCGAGAACAACGTCAACGTCGGCCTGTTCGGTTATCCGGTGCTGATGGCGGCCGACATCCTGCTCTATCAGGCCAATCAGGTGCCGGTCGGCAACGACCAGAAGCAGCATCTGGAGCTGACCCGCGACATCTGCACCCGTTTCAACAACCTCTATGGTGAGGTGTTCACCATGCCGGAGCCCTTCATTCCGACCGAAGGGGCACGGGTGATGAGCCTGCAGGATCCGACCAAGAAGATGTCCAAGTCGGATGACAACGAAGCCAACTTCATCGGCCTGCTGGAAGATCCCAAGCAGATCGTCAAGAAGATCAAGCGTGCGGTGACCGACTCCGACGAGCCGGCGGTGGTGCGTTTCGACCCGGAAAACAAACCGGGTGTTTCCAACCTGCTGACCCTGATGTCCGGGGTGACGGGTCGCTCCATCCCCGAGCTGGAGCAGCACTTCGAAGGCAAGATGTACGGTCACCTCAAGACCGAAACCGCCGAAGCCGTGGTTGCGCTACTGGAACCGATCCAGGCCCGTTTCCACGAGTTGCGTCAGGATGAGGCCCATCTGATCGCGATTCTGGCAGAAGGCGCACAAAAGGCGCGCGAAAGAGCTGAAAAAACCCTGACCAGCGTATATGATGTAGTCGGCTTCGTTCCTCGAGCCTGACATACTGGGAAGGTGTAGTAGAAGAGAGCTGGGTATTTGCCTGGCTTTCTTTATTTTCTGCCCGGCTATTTTGTTTAATTTCTTTATTTCAACCTGGGTAATATCCCCAAGAGAAAGCATGCCTGTTCAACCAACTATTTCTGCTGAAGAGCTGAGTGACAAAGGTCACTGGCTACGTAAATTTCGCAAGGCGAAAAACCTCAATACCCTGCAGTTGATGGTCTCCAATGCCATCGACAAGCACCATAAAACCCCTGCCGTTGCTGCCGCCATCTATCTGGCCGAATGTCAGCGTGAACGGGAAATGGAACAGGGTCGTTATCTCGATCGTTAATTCTCCGCTGTTGGTTATCTCATGCTGTTGTTGATCGATAACTACGACTCTTTTACCTGGAACCTGGTGCAATATTTCGGCGCCCTGGGACAAGAGGTTGTGGTCAAGCGCAATGATGAACTGACGCTTGATGCCATAGCGCAGCTCTCCCCCCGTTTTCTGGTGATCTCCCCCGGTCCCTGTACGCCCAATGAGGCGGGGATCTCTCTCGATGCCATCAGCCACTTTGCTGGCAAGCTGCCCATTCTCGGCGTCTGTCTCGGTCATCAGTCGTTGGCGCAGGCCTTCGGCGCCCGCGTAATACGTGCCCGTCAGGTAATGCACGGCAAAACCTCGCTCATCCGCCATCGCCATGAGGGGGTGTTCAAGGGGCTCAACAACCCGCTGAGGGTGACTCGTTACCATTCACTGGTGGTGGAGCGCGACACGCTGCCCGACTGCTTCGAGATCACCGCCTGGAGTGAGCATGCCGATGGCTCGTTTGACGAGATCATGGGGCTGCGCCACAAGACGCTCCCTGTCGAGGGTGTTCAGTTCCATCCGGAGAGTATTTTGAGCGAACAGGGCCATCAGTTGCTGGCCAACTTTCTGGCGCGTTCATAAAAAGTTGTGATCGCCTTCTCAAGTTCGAGAGAAGGCAAAAAAAATTTCCCTGACACTTTATTCACCCCCTCTCCTGCCCAAATTATCTCTTGCCAAGCCCCCCTGAGTCGTTATGCAATGCGGTTGCCTAAAATCTCAAGAGCAATCGAACATTGTTCCTTATAGGCCGTCTTGTTACAGACTTTTTACTTTATTTCTGTGATAATCCCGTCACGTTTACACGGATTTAACTTTTGGGCGGTGGATTATTCTGTCGCCGAATCGAAGGAGAGCTATATGTCAGAGTTGTTGGCAGTGACACGTGAAGTGTTTGATGAAGTGATGGTTCCCAACTATGCGCCCGCCAAGATCATCCCGGTGCGTGGTGAAGGGTCACGTGTCTGGGATCAGGAAGGGCGCGAGTATGTCGACTTCGCCGGTGGCATCGCCGTCAACGGTTTGGGTCACTGTCATCCCAAGCTGGTCGAGGCCCTGAAAACCCAGGGCGAGAAGCTGTGGCACCTCTCCAACGTCATGACCAACGAGCCGGCCCTGCGTCTGGCCAAGAAGCTGGTTGCCGCCACCTTCGCCGACAAGGTCTACTTCTGCAACTCCGGCGCCGAAGCGAACGAAGCCGCTCTCAAGTTGGCTCGCCGCTACGCCATCGAGAAGTTTGGCGAGCAGAAGACCCAGATCATCGCCTTCAATCAGGGTTTCCACGGTCGTACCTTCTTTACCGTGAGCGTCGGCGGTCAGGCAGCCTACTCCGATGGCTTCGGTCCCAAGCCCGGTGACATTACCCATGTTCCCTACAACGATCTGGCGGCGCTGGCCGAGGTGATCTCCGACAACACCTGCGCCGTGGTGATGGAGCCGCTGCAAGGGGAGGGGGGCATCATTCGTCCTACCGACGAGTTTGCCAAAGGGGTACGCGAGCTGTGTGACAAACACAATGCCCTGCTCATCTATGACGAAGTACAGTCCGGTGTCGGTCGTACCGGCGAGCTCTACGCCTACATGGGGCTTGGCGTCACGCCGGACATCCTCACCAGCGCCAAGGCGCTGGGTGGCGGTTTCCCTATTGGCGCCATGCTGACTACCAACGAAATCGCCTCTTACCTGAAAGTGGGCACTCACGGCTCTACCTACGGCGGCAACCCGCTTGCCTGTGCGGTCGCCGAGGCGGTGATCGACGTGATCAATACCCCGGAGGTGCTGGCTGGCATCAAGCAACGCGAACAGCTGTTCCGCGAGGGGCTTGAGGCGATCAACGCCAAATACCACTGCTTTAGCGAGATCCGCGGCAAGGGGCTGCTGCTGGGCGCTGCCCTGAGCGATGCCTTCAAGGGGCGTTCCCGCGACTTCCTGCTGGCCTCCATCGATCAGGGGCTGATGGCACTGGTGGCTGGTACCAACGTGGTTCGTTTTGCCCCTTCACTGGTGATCCCGGAAGCGGACATCAAGGAAGGGTTGGCCCGCTTCGAGAAGGCGGTTGCCCAGGTGGTTAACGCCTGATTCCAAATTGAGGTGGGGAGCTCTCCCGGCAGGAGCCGGGACCCCACCTGTCGTCAATGAAAGGGAGTTGTCATTTATGTTGGTTATCCGTCCCATCGAGCAAAAAGATTTTGCCGGGCTCAAGACCTGCGCCATCGAGTCCGGCACCGGCATGACCTCGTTGCCCGTCAACGATGAGCTGCTGCAGCGCAAGATTGATGCCTCTACCCAGACTTTTTCCGACAAGCCCGCAGGCAAGGGGGACTGCCTCTACTTCTTCGTGGCTGAGGATCTGGAGACTGGCGAGATGGTCGGCACCTGTGCCATCGATGCCGCGGTTGGCCTCTCCCAGCCGTTTTACAACTACCACATCGGCAAAGTGGTGCACTCTTCTCCCAAGCTCGGCATCTACAACGTCGTTGAAACCCTGACCCTCTCCAACGACTACACCGGCAACTCCGAGCTCTGCACCCTGTTCTTGCGCGAATGTGCCCGCGAGGGGCTCAACGGCCGCCTGCTCTCCAAGCACCGCTTCCTGTTTATGGCCGAGCACCCTGAGCTGTTTGACGAGACCGTCTTCGCCGAGATGCGCGGCGTCTCCGATGCCAACGGTCACAGCCCCTTCTACGAGTGGCTGCAAACCCATTTCTTCTCGATGGATTTTCCCACCGTCGACTATCTGACCGGCATCGGCAAGAAGCGCTTTATCGCCGAATTGATGCCCAAGTACCCCATCTACGTCAATTTGCTGAGCAAAGAGGCGCGCGCCGTTATCGGTCAGACCCACGAGAAAACCCGTCCCGCCATCAAGATGCTGCAGGACGAGGGCTTCGTGAACCGTGGCTACGTCGATATTTTCGATGCGGGCCCCACCGTCGAGTGCGACGTGAAGAATATCCGCAGCGTGCGCCGCAGCAAGAAACTGCGGGTGCTGGTGGGCGAGCCCATCGGTGGCAAGACCCACCTTATCTGCAACAGCCGTTTCGAGCATTACCGCGCCTGCTACGGCAATATCCGGGTCGATCTCGACAAGCATGAAGCCATCATTCCGCCCAAGATGGCGGCGGCACTCAAGGTGCAGGATGGCGACATGGTGCGGGTGGTTGACCTCGACTGAGGCAAACAGGACAAGCAAACCGATTATCAGACAGGCAGCCGAGGCTGCCTGCCAGCGACAGGGAGTGAATGGATGAGCCAGTTAGTGCAATTTATCGACGGTCAGTGGCTTGCCGGTGAAGGCAAGCCGTTCGAGTCAACCGATCCGGCCAAGAACGAGGTGATCTGGCAGGGGGCTGCCGCCAGCACGGCGCAGGTGGATGCCGCCGTCAAGGCCGCCCGTGCCGCCTTCTACCATTGGGCGGACATGAGCCTTGAGGATCGTCTGGCCATAGTGCGTCGTTATGCCGACCTGCTTGGCGAGCAGAAAGAGGCGCTGGCCCTGACCATCGCCCGTGAAACAGGCAAACCGCTGTGGGAGACCCGCACCGAAGTAGCCGCCATGCAGGGCAAGATTGCCATCTCCATCCGGGCGCACGACGAGCGTACCGGCACCGTTGAAAATGCCATGCCGGGCGCCAAGGCGTTTGTCCGTCACAAGCCCCACGGTGTGGTGGCGGTGTTCGGCCCCTACAACTTCCCGGGCCATCTGCCCAACGGCCATATCGTACCGGCACTGATTGCGGGTAACGCCGTGGTATTCAAACCCTCCGAGCTGACCCCCATGGTGGCCGAAGCCATGGTCAAGGTGTGGCAGGAGGCGGGGCTGCCCAATGGCGTGCTCAATCTGGTGCAAGGGGAGGTAGAGACTGGCAAGGCGCTGGCTGGCAACCCCGACATCGACGGCCTCTTCTTTACTGGTTCTTCCCGCACCGGTCATTTCCTCCATCAACAGTTTGCCGGTCAGCCGGGCAAAATTCTGGCTCTCGAGATGGGCGGCAACAACCCGCTGATCGTGAAAGAGGTGAGTGACATCGACGGCGCCGTCCATGCCATCGTCCAGTCGGCATTTATCACCTCGGGTCAACGTTGCACCTGTTCCCGCCGTCTGTTTGTCGAGCGCGGCGAGCGGGGCGATGCGCTGGTCAAGCGACTGATCGAGGTGGTCAGCCAGATCAAGGTAGGCCTCTATGACGCCGCCGAGCAGCCGTTCATGGGCTCGATGATAAGCGAGAAGGCAGCACAGGGCATGGTCGAGGCGCAAGCCAACCTGCAGCGCCTCGGTGGCGAGAGCCTGCTTACCCTCAAGCACCTGGAAGCGGGCACAGGCTTTGTCTCCCCGGGCATTATCGACGTGACCTCAGTGAGCGCGCTGCCTGACGAAGAGTACTTCGGCCCGCTGCTGCAGCTCATTCGCTATGACGATTTCGATGCCGCAATCGATCAGGGCAACGCCACCCGCTACGGTCTCTCGGCCGGTCTGCTGGGGGACAAGGAGGCGGACTGGCACCATTTCTTCAAGCGGATCCGCGCCGGTATCGTCAACTGGAACAAACCCATCACCGGCGCCTCCAGTGCCGCGCCGTTTGGTGGCATCGGCGCTTCCGGCAACCACAGGGCAAGCGCCTACTACGCTGCTGATTACTGTGCTTACCCAGTTGCCTCCGTTGAAGACAGCAAAGCCGCCATGCCGGATCAACTGTCGCCCGGCCTGCGCTTCTAATAACGACACGGGGCATCCAGCGGTGCCCCCATCTGTACCCGCAATCAAAGGAAAGAGAGATGCAAAAGGATATCGACACCCTGTTCAGCCATCTGTGGGACAACTATATCAAGGTGACCCCGAGCGCCCTCAAGGTGCACACCCTGCTGGGTGGCGGCGAGCCCATCGTCAACGATCACGTGGCGTTTCGTACCTACAACCTGCCCAAGCTGGGGCTGGAGAAGCTGGCCGCCCACTTTCTGGCGCTCGGTTACGAGCAGAAGGGCGAGTATGTGTTCAAGGCCAAGAAGCTCTACGCCAAGCACTTCGAGCACAAAGATCCGGACGCGCCCAAGGTCTTTATCAGCGAGCTGAAGGTCGAAGAACTCTCCCCGGCGGCGCAGGCTATCATCCATAAACTGGCGGATCAGGTGCCCGATCATCTGACCGATACCCCGGCATTTCTCTACACCGGCGCCCCCTGGCAGGTCTCCTATGCCGATTATCAGACCCTGCTGGCGGAGAGCGAGTACGCGGCATGGATGGCAGCATGGGGCTATCGTGCCAACCACTTCACGGTCAATATCAACAAGTTGAAGGATTTCGACACCATCCATCAGGTCAATGCGGCGCTCAAGGCGGCGGGTTTTGTCCTCAACAGCGTGGGTGGCGAGGTGAAGGGGGATCCGCAGGTGATGCTGGAGCAATCCTCCACCATGGCGGACAAAGCCGAGGTTCCGTTCAGCGATGGGGTGCGTACCATCCCGAGCTGCTTCTACGAGTTTGCCCTGCGCTATCCGCAGGCCGATGGTGTGCTCTATCCGGGCTTTGTCGAGGCCTCGGCGGACAAGATCTTCGAATCGACGAATGCCATGTAACGGGAGCGACCCTGTTTCAGTCGCAACGCCTCCTCGTGGAGGCGTTTTGTTTGGCGCCGAGTGACGGTGGCGAGTGTTGTCTGACGCCGCGTGGGAAGGGGATTTGTACGGAGCCCAACCGGTAAATGTGTGTTGATAAAAATGTGAACGAGATCACTTGAGACGACACAGATTGACGCTGGCGGTGGAGCAAAAAGGAGTAGAATGGCGCTTTATTTTTGCGGGGCCAATCGATGCCTAACTATCACTTTTTCAAGCAGGGTCAGGCGCTTACCTATCTAGATGCCAATGCGCCCAGCTATAGCGATGAGCGTCGTCAACTGGTCGAACAGGGATTTGCCGCCATCGCCGCCCCCACCTTTGCAGATACCCCGGCCGAAGCCCTTGAGCTGCTTCGCACTCATCAGGCACTACAGGATGAGGCCAACGCCAACGCCCTTTGTCTGACGGTTGCCACTATTCCGGCGGTGATCGCAACTCTGTCCGGGCACTGACGCTGCCGCTATGCTCACCTGAATAAAAAATGGTGCCACTGTCATGACACCATTTTATCGGTTTGCCTGCTTGCCCTGAGTACTTTACCGCTGGTGCAGGTCACCTTCGATAACCAGCACGGTATCCATCCCTGCCGCCTTGCCAGCCTCAAGCCCGATGCGGGTATCTTCAAACACCAGACAGTTGGCCGGATTGGCGCCGAGCAATTCGGCCACCTGCAAGAAGGTATCAGGGTGCGGTTTGTGGTTGGTGACATCATCGGCACTCACCACCACAGAGATATAGGCATCGAGCCCGGTACTCTTCAGGATCGACTCCGCCTGATTGCGCGGTGAACCGGTGCCAATCCCCATCTTGACCTTGCCGTGATAGTGCCTGACCAGCTCCCACATCTTGGGAAAGACGCTGACCTTGTCGATATGTGCCATATAGAGTGCAATCTTGCGGCGGGTAAAAGCCTCGACATCCACCGTCAGCCCCTGCTGCTCGGCCAGCATGGCGATGATCTTGCGGGTGGGAATGCCGCCGTACTGATAGAGCTGATCCCGCTCGAAGGGGATGCCGAACTCGGCGCAGGTGAGCTCCCAGGCATCCAGATGGAGGGGCATGGAATCTACCAAAGTGCCATCCATATCGAAAATTAGGGCATCGTAGTGATCAAACCCGTACTGCTCACGCTCGCTCATGGGGGCTCCTTGAATCAAATAAAGCAGGCTAGCAGAAACGGTCGGCACTTTGTGGGATCGGCTTCATGGTTGGGTAGATTGTGGCCGCCGTTTTTTCTATCTCTTGCTGATTTGTGAGACAATAATCCGTTTATTGCCGGATACTTTGGCATATCAGATCTGCGAGTCCGCTTATGACCTCGAAAATATCCCCCAAAACCATTTTCTCCAGTGTGGCGCTGGTGATCGCGCTCGGTTCACTGGAAAAGAGCATCGTCACCACCCCGCTGCCCATGATTGGCGCCGAGCTGCATGCCGGTGCCGCCCTCACCTGGGTGGTCACCGCCTACCTGCTGGCGGCTACTGCCGTGCTGCCCCTCTACGGCAAGCTGAGCGATCTCTTTGGCCGGGTGCGGATGCTCAATATCGGCATCGGCCTGTTTCTGGCGGGCTCGGTGGCCTGCGCGCTCTCCCAGGATCTGCCGACCCTGTTGGCTGCGCGGGTGCTGCAAGGGCTGGGGGGCGGCGGTCTGATTGCCCTCGCGTTTACCGTGATTGCCGACACCATTCCGCCACGGGAGGTGGGCAAATATCAGGGCTACATTTCGGCGGTCTATGCGGTCTCCAGTATCGCTGGCCCCTTGCTTGGCGGCTACTTCACCGAGCAACTCAGCTGGCGCTGGATCTTCTGGATCAATCTGCCGCTCGGGGCGCTTGCAGTCTTTCTCATCAACCGCAACCTCAAGCAGCTCAACGTGCGTCGCCACAGTCGCTTCGACTGGAAGGGGGCGGGTCTGCTGATTACCGTCACCACGCTCACCCTGTTGCTGCTCTCGCCGGAGGCGGCGCTGCCCGCCGTCTGGCTCTCGGCGGCGCTGGGCGTTGCGCTGCTGTTGCTCATTCTGATTGAGCGGCGTGCCCACGACCCCATATTGCCCGCCCATCTGGCCCGGCTGCCCGGCTATCTGGTGAGCGTGCTGCTGGTGATGCTCTCCCAGTTGCTGATGTTTGCCGTGCTGGTCTATCTGCCGTTGCAGATGCAGTGGCAGAAGGGGATGAGCGCCAGCGAGAGCGGCGCCATCATGGTCATCTTCATGATTTGCATCACTGCCGGTGCCTTTGTCGGCGGCAAGCTGATTGGCCGTACCGGCCACTACAAGAGCTTTGTCGCGGTGGGCTTTGGCCTCGCTGCGGTGGCTCTGTGGCAGATCCACTTCGATGCCTGGGTCAGGCTGGCGCTCGGGTTTGCCGGTATCGGTCTCGGTCTGGTGCTGCCCGCCCTCTCCGTGGTGGTGCAGAATGCTCTGCCACGGGAAGATCGCGGCATCGGCATGTCGCTGTTCAACTTCGGGCGGGAGCTCGGCGGTGCCGTCGGCGTGGCCATCTGCTCCATGCTGTTTCACTTCCGCCAGCCAGCCGGCAGCGATGGCGATCTGAGCCGGCTCGCCCCCGATCTGCTGGCCCCAGGCTTCAGCGCGACCTATATCGGCATGGCACTGATCGCCACGCTGGCGCTGCTCATCACCCTGCTGGCGTTGAAACGCCACGAGCTTGCCTCCATCAGCGCCTGATTTGGCCTGCGCCGATATTGGCTCACCATAGCTACCATCAGGGCACCCCGCGGGGAGCCCTGATGGTTATTTGGTAAATAGAGTGGCTGTTGCCATCAAGCCGAACGCGGCTTACTCCTGCGCCGGACTCTCCTTGCCTGCCAGCTGGCTCAGCCAGGCGAAGCGGCGATTGGCCTCCTGCTCCGCCTCTTGATAGAGCTGGCTGGCCACCTCCGGCAGCTGGCGCTCCAGCCGTTGGAAGCGGGGCTCGTGGCGCAAGGTCTCGGCCAGCGAGGCATTGGGGGCCCGCGAGTCGAGTGCCAGCGGCAGTTTGCCCTCTTCTGCGCGGCGCGGATCGAAGCGGTAGAGCGGCCAGAAGCCGGTGGCGGTCAGCTGCTTCATCTGCTCATGGCTCTCGGCCATGTCGTAGCCATGCTCCTCGCAGGGGCTGTAGGCAATGATGAGTGAGGGGCCCGGGTAGGCTTCCGCCTCCTGAATCGCCTTCACCGTCTGGTTCATCTGGGCGCCGAGGGAGATCTGCGCCACATAGACGTGGCCATACATCATCACGCTGGCGCCGAGATCCTTGCGTCCCTTGCGCTTGCCCTGCTCGCCAAACTTGGTAATGGCCCCGAGTGGCGTCGCCTTCGATTGCTGGCCGCCGGTGTTGGAGTAGCACTGGGTGTCGAGCACCAGCACATTGATGTTCTCCCCCAGACTCAACACATGGTCGAGTCCACCAAAGCCGATGTCGTAGGCCCAGCCATCGCCGCCGATGAGCCAGACCGATTTTTCCACTAGATAGTCCGCATCGCGAGCCAGCTCTTGGGCTGCCGGGATCTGGCTCTCCTGCAGCAGCGCTCGCAACTGCTGGATATGGGCCCGCTGCTTGGAAACCGGCAGGGTGGCATCGCCGAGCGCCTCGCGCAGCGCTGCCGGAATTGTGTCGCCGAGGCTCGCCAGCAGACGGCGCACCCGCTCCCTGTGCTGATCGACGGTGAGGCGGAAGCCTAGTCCGAACTCGGCGTTGTCTTCAAACAGCGAGTTGGCCCAGGCTGGGCCGCGCCCGTCGGCGTTGGTGGTGTAAGGGGTGGTAGGCAGGTTGCCGCCATAAATGGACGAGCAGCCGGTGGCGTTGGCAATCAGCAGCCGATCGCCATAGAGCTGGGTCAGCAGTTTGATGTAGGGAGTCTCGCCACAGCCGGAGCAGGCGCCGGAGTATTCAAACAGCGGCGAGATGAGCTGGGAGGTGCGGATGTCGATGCGCTCCAGCTGCTCGGCGCTGCGCTCTGGCAGATCGAGGAAGAAGTCGTAGTTGGCCTTCTGCGCGTCGAGGTGATCGAGGCGTGAAGCCATATTGATCGCCTTGCGATCCGGGTTGCTGCGATCCTTGGCCGGGCACACCTCGACGCAGAGGTTGCAGCCGGTGCAATCCTCCGGCGCCACCTGCAGCACGTACTGCTGGCCGCGCATATCGCGGGATTTCACATCCAGCGCATCCAGAGTGGCGGGGGCAGCGGCCAGCGCATCCGGTTCCACCACCTTGGCGCGAATGGCCGAGTGGGGACAGGCAGCGACACAGTAGTTGCACTGGGTGCAGAGCTCCGCCTCCCAGATGGGGATCTCCTTGGCGATGTTGCGCTTCTCCCAGCGGGTGGTGCCGACCGGCCAGGTGCCATCCGGCGGGAAGGCCGAGACAGGCAGGCTGTCACCCAGTCCCGCCAGCATGGCGGCGGTGACGGTCTGGACAAAGTCGGGGGCCTTGGCCGAAACCACCGGCGGGCGGGGACGGCTGGCGGGATCCAGCTCACCCAGCGGCACCCGGGTCAGGGCGGCGCAGGTTGCCTCCAGTGCCATCCAGTTGCGCTCGACCAGTGTCTGTCCCTTGCTGCCATAGCTGGTAGCGACGGCCTGCTTCAGCAGGCTGGTCGCCTCTGCGGGGGGAATGATGGCGCTGAGCTGGAAGAAGGCCATCTGCATCACGGTATTGATGCGGTTGCCGAGCTGGCAGTCGCGGGCAATTTTGGCGGCGTTGATGATGTAGAAGCGCGCCTCTTTCTCGCGCAGGGCGTGCTGTACCTCGCTGGGGAGGCGCTGCAAGATCTCCGCTTCGCTGTAGGGGGAGTTGAGCAGGAAGATGCCGCCCGCTTTCAAGCGCTCCGCCATCCGGTACTTGTCGACAAACTGCCACTGATGGCAGCCGATAAAGTCCGCCTCTTCCACCAGATAGGCCGACTGCAGCGGCCGCTCGCCCACCCGCAGGTGAGAGACGGTGAGGCCACCCGCCTTCTTGGAATCGTAGACGAAATAGCCCTGCGGATAGAGGTCGGTGTGGTTGCCGAGGATCTTGATGCTGTTCTTGGCCGCCGAGACGGTGCCATCGCTGCCAAGGCCGTAGAAGAGCGCTTCCAGCTTGTGTTGCTGGCTGTGGATGGGGCTTTGCGAATCCAGCGTGGGCAGCGGTAGCGAGAGGCCTGTGATGTCATCGAAGATGCCGACGGTAAAGCGCGGACGCGGGTTCTCTTGCGCCAGTTCAGCAAACACCGCCAGCGCGCAGGCGGGGCCGAACTCTTTGGAGGAGAGGCCATAGCGGCCGCCGATCACCCGTGGCAGGCTTGCCCGCTCGCCCCGGCTGACCGCTTCGGCAAGCGCCGTCATCACGTCGAGATAGAGGGGCTCGGCCTGTGCGCCCGGCTCCTTGGTACGATCCAGAACGGCGATGGCGTGGGCACTCTCGGGAATCGCGGCCAGCAGGTGCTTGGCCGAGAAGGGGCGGTAGAGGCGCACCTTCACCAACCCCACCTTCTCCCCTTGGGCCTGCAGGCGCTCGATGACTTCCTCGCAGGTGCCGATGGCCGAGCCCATCAGCACCACAATCCGCTCCGCCTGCGGGTGGCCGACATATTCAAACGGTCGGTAGTGGCGGCCGGTCTGCTCGCCAAAAGCCTGCATCGCCTTGCTCACATGGCCATAGGCGGCGTCATACCAGGGGTTGCTCGCCTCCCGGCACTGGAAGTAGGTGTCCGGGTTGGCGGCGGTGCCGCGAATGACCGGTTTGTCGGGGGTGAGCGCCCGGTCACGATGGGCGCGGATGGCATCTGCGGGCAGCAGGGCGCGCAGGGTGTCGTCAGCGAGCGGCGCTATCTTGGCGATCTCGTGAGAGGTACGAAAGCCGTCGAAGAAGTGGATAAAGGGGAGGCGGCTGTTGAGGCTCGCTATCTGGGAGATCAGGGCAAAGTCCTGCGCCTCCTGCACATTGCTGGCACAGAGCATGGCGCAGCCGGTCTGGCGCACCGCCATCACGTCCGAGTGATCGCCAAAGATCGATAGCGCATGGGTCGCCACGGTGCGCGCCGCCACATGCAGTACGAAGGGGATAAGCTGACCCGCCAGCTTGTAGAGGTTGGGGATCATCAGCAGCAAACCCTGCGACGAGGTAAACGAGGTCGCCAGCGCGCCGGTCTGCAGGGCACCGTGGACGGCAGCGATGGCGCCCCCTTCCGACTGCATTTCGACAACCCGAGGCACATCCCCCCAGAGGTTCTTGCCCCGCTCGCTCGACCAGGCCGACGACTGCTCAGCCATGGCCGAGCTGGGGGTGATGGGGTAGATGGCGATGACTTCGCTGGTGCGGTACGCCACCGAGGCGACTGCGTTATTCCCGTCTGTGGTGATCATCTGTTTTCCACTTTGCTATGCCAGTTTGAAGGCCGATAGTTGCATCGGTAATGGATAGGTCGCAGGCATAGTAAGAGGGGCAATAAGAGCGTATCAAACGGGATAAATAATCAATTAATAAGTCAGTAATAGTGGTTAATTTAATCCCATCATGTGGGGGCGTGATTTTCTGCTGGTAGCCGGTGGAGTAGCGATTGACGGGCCATTGCTTTGGCCCGTCAGCACGGGGTTAACCCTGCTCCACTCGCAGCCAGATGGCACACTGATAAGGGGCGAAGAGTGGCAGTGGTTCGTTTGGGTAATTGGCCAGCAGCAACCGCATCTCGTCTGTCACCTTGTCGAAGTGGGGCATCGTCAAGGGATTGGCCGTGAGATTGGCGAGCAGCAGCAGGGTGTGCTGTTCTCCGCTAGCCGGATCCTGCCAGTGGCGGCGATAGCTGATGCGCTCGGGATCATCCCCATCCAGCAGCTCGAAATTGCCGTGGCGAACGACCGGGTGGGCCTTGCGCAGGGCGATAAGCTGGCGATAGCAGTGAAACGGCGAGTCGGGGCGGGCCAGCTGCTCGGCGGCATTAATCTCGATGTGATTGGCGTTGAGGGCGATCCAGGGCGTGGCCGTGCTGAAACCGGCGTGGGGGCCGGCGTCCCACTGCATCGGGGTACGGGCGTTGTCGCGGCCGATGGCATCGAGCCGCCGACTCAGCTCGGCAGGATCCAGCCCTGACTGGCTGGCGCGGTAGTTGATGGCCTCCACATCGCGCAGCTCGCCCGGCTGCCAGTGGCGGTTGGTCATGGCGAGCTCCTCCCCCTGATAGATGAAGGGAGTGCCCTGCATCATGTGCAGCACCATGGCCCACAGCCTGGCGCTGGTTTCCCGCCATTCTGGCCTGTCATCGCCAAAGCGGGAGACGGCGCGAGGCAGGTCGTGGTTGCCGAGAAACAGGCTGTTCCAGCCCTGACCGTGCAGCCCTTGCTGGTGGCGGGCCATGGCTCGCTTGAAGGCGAGGGGATCGAAGCGGGATGACCACTTGTCACTGCCGAGCCCCAGATGCTCGAAGTTGAACACCATGCTGAACTCGCTGCCATCGTGGTTCGAATAGTTCTGCATATGGGAGAGATCGGCCCCCCAGGTCTCCCCCACCGTGATGATCCCCTTGCCGCCGAAGCTGGCGGCATTGAGCTCGCGGATATAGTCGTGCAGGCGCGGGCCGTTGCTCATGGCCAGTCGGTCCCACTCCTTGCTCACCATATCGATCACATCGAAGCGAAATCCCTTGATCCCTTTGCCCAGCCAGAAGTTGATCACCTCTGCCATCTCGGCACGCACCGCCGGGTTATCCCAGTCCAGATCGGCCTGACTGGGATCGAAGTTGTGCAGATAGTAGCGATCAAGCGCTGGCACATACTGCCAGCCGCTGCCGCCAAAAATCGAGGTAATGGGGTGAGCATCGACAAAGGCTTGATCGCGAAATACGTAGTACTCCTGATAGCGCGAGTCGCCGGCCAGTGCCTTCATAAACCACTCGTGCTCGGTAGAGGTGTGGTTGGCGACGATATCCATCATGATGCCGATGCCGTGAGCGGCCGCTTCGGCTATCAGCTGCTCCATCTCGGTCAGGGTACCGAAGGCGGGGTCGATGGCTCGGTAGTCCGCCACATCATAGCCATTGTCCCGCTTGGGGGAGCGATAGATGGGGGTGAGCCAGAGCATATCGACTCCGAGGGTGGCCAGATAGTCGAGGCGCTGACGGATGCCGTTGATATCGCCCATGCCGTCGCCATCGCTGTCCTGAAAACTCATGGGGTAGATCTGGTAGATGACGCAGCTATCGAGGTCGATATCGGGCGTGTGAAGGGAGTGCGTATTCATCAGCTTGGCCGGTTAGGGGAGAAGATTTTCTATCTTACGCAGATGAACGGGTACTCGACAGGGCAGGGGAAACCTTGAAAAGGGTTCCATAGTTGGCTGATTGCCAAAAGTGCGGGAAGGGTCACAAAGGTGCCATCCCGGGCCACGGCTGTGGTCGGGATGGCACGGCACTTAGCGTTGATGCTATGCAGGAATACTGGTTATTGAGCAGCCTTGGCCTGCTCGCTGCGCTGCTCCTGCTGGCGCTCTGCCTTCTCTTGCTGGCGTTCCGCTTGTGCTTCCAGCTCCTTGCCGAGGAAGTAGTTCAGGAAGGTGCGGATCACCGCGATGATGGCAAGGCGGATCAGCTCCTCCTTGCTTGGCGCGACCGTGGTGGCCAGGATGTCAGCGGCGAGCTGGAACTCCAGCGCCAGAATGAGCCAGCTGCCAAAACAGAGGCGAATGCGCGGAAAGCCCGGTTCGTGATCCTCCATCCGTGCCGCCAGCCAGAGGGTCTTGCCAAGCCCTATCACCACACAGGCGATGGAGATGATCTCCAGCAGCAGCTGGAACAGCTCGACCCCGTGCATCATCCCTTCTCTCAGGCTCGCTATCTCAAACACTCGGGTCACCTCCCTGATTCAAAAGAGGACACTATTAACACATCGCTCGGCAAAGGCCAAATCAGAGGTGCCTGATAAGCATCGCGATCTGCTCAATTGTCTGACGGGCTGCCTGGCTCACACCTGCCAACTGGAAGAAGCCGTGTATAACACCCAGTTGCCGCTGACAGGTAGCCGTGACTCCGGCTTGCAGCAGTTTGCGATAGAGGGCTTCCCCTTCATCGCGCAGCGGATCATATTCCGCCGTTACGATATGGGTCGGCGGCAATCCTGACAGGGCAGGATGGTGGAGCGGGCTGGCTCCGGGGTGAGTGGTGGGCAGTTCACCCAGATAGGCGTGAAAACCGCTTAACAGCATGTCGCGGGTGATGAGGTAGTCATCCCCTAGCTGCCGATAGCTGTCACTGTCGCCCGCAGCATCGAGCATCGGATAGATGAGCAGTTGGGCTGCAGGCAAGGGTGCACCTTGCTCCTTGAGTCGCAAGGTGGTGATCAGGGCGAGGTGGCCGCCGGCACTGTCGCCCGCAAGGACAATCCGTGCCGGATCCCCATGCCATTTCTCCACATCGGCCATGATGGCGAGCGTGGCTGCCAGTGCGTCGTCGTGTGCTGCAGGATAGGTGTGTTCAGGGGCAAGGCGGGTATGTACCGCGAACACCAGTGCTTCGGCGCGATTACACAGCATGCGCATCTGGCGGTCGTGGGTGTCGAACTCGCCGCTGACAAAACAGCCGCCATGAAAGTAGATCAGGGCCGGATGGCTTGCACTTGAGGTGGACGCTGGCTGATAGAGGCGAACGGAATAATGGCCGTTTTGCCACTCTTCGACAGCGCCAACCTCCTCCCGTTCACCACCCAATATGGCTGAAGCAAGATAGCCTTCACGCCGCTTCTGCCAGCTCAGGCTGCTCGCCTTGGGGCGGCCTGCAGCGATGAACTCTGCCACCATGGCCGCAATGGCCGGTTCAAGTTGTGTATCCATAATTCACCAACAACTGTATATAAAAACAGTTGTTTTGCGCCTTTAGCCAGAGAGCGCAACCGGCGTTAGCTGAGGCAGCTCACAAAATCAGACTTCAAGCAGCTGGAATTCAATCACATAGAGCGGCGGCAGAGCGGGGTAGATATCGCGGATCACCTGTTTGAGCTCGGGGAGGGTCATGTTCTCCTGACGGGCGTGCTCGTCGTTCAGTTCATCGAAGGCTACAGCATTGACGGAGAGCACCTCGATGGTGCCAAAGGGCTGGTGTTCCGGGTTGGTGAACAGCGCCAGCCGCTGGCCGGGCTGCCAGTTGGCCTCGCTCTCGTCGCGGATGGTGATGGTCTTGCGGCCCGCCTGAATGTCGGCAACGAAGCGGCTGAAGAAGGTGAATTCGGGATGGGTAGACATGGCTCTCTCCTGACAGGGTGAATCGAAATGGGATGAATGGAAATCAAAGGTCGAGATAGGCGCGCAGCCTGGTCAGATCGGCGATAACGGGGCCGTCACTGCCGTCGGCCACTATGCCCTGTTCGACCAGCTCCTTGAGGGCACGGCGGTAAACCCGCTCTGTGGTGCCGAAGCGCGCCGCCTCGTGGGCCCGCTTACGTGACCCCAGCATGGGGGTGCGCTGGCGTTCTCGCCACAACTCATAGGCGATGTTGTAGGCGATGGGGTGGAGCAGTCGGCTGGTGGTGATCTCCAGCGTATCGAGATAGTCGCTGGCAAGCGCCGCGGCGAAGAAGAGGGTCAGCTCGGGCTCGGCCAGCAGGCGCTGGGCCAGCTTGTCGGCACAGATGACCCGGGCGTCGAGTTCGGTCTCGGCCACCACGTTCCACTGCACCGGGGTGGCGCTGAAGAACTCCATTTCGCCGAAGAGCTGGCTGTGACACTCAATCTCGCCGAGCTGGAAGATGCGGCCCGAGTGGACGGCGCTATTGAGGGAGACCCGCCCTGCGCCCACCAGATAGAGCTGCTCGCTCAGCTCCCCCTGCCGCATGATGGATTCGCCCGGCAGGTAGCGACGCAGAAACAGGGTGCACGCTTCCAGCGCCGCGGCAAAGCGGGGTTCCAGTTTGGCGAGTTCGGCGTGAAAACGACCGAGGGGATAGGGCTGTTGCTGCATGACGTACCTGTCGCACCGATGACGAGGGCCATGAGGCTAGCAAGAGCGCGGGCCGGATACCAGCCCGCCTCCTGTCGAATGTGCCGTGATTAACGGTTTGCGGGTTATTGCACCAGGGCGTGGAGGGCGGCGGCGATGGCGTTTCGCTCGCCGTTCATCATGGCCTGCTCGGCGTTGGCGTACTCATTGACCCCATCCTGCACATCCTGCTCGAACAGCACCACGTTGCAGAGCACGGCGGCAACCCGCACCTTGCGCAGGCGCCCCACCGTCAGTAGAGAGGCAGTTTCCATATCGGCGCCCAGCACGCCACGGGCATGCCAGTAGCGGCATACCTCCTGCTCGTCATCCCGATAGAAGCTGTCGTGGGAGCGCACCAGCCCGTGCCAATGAGGCTGGCTGCCGGTTACCACATGGTTGAGCAAGGCGGCCTGCAGCCAGATATCGGCGCAGGCGGGGTACTCGGCGGGCAGATAGGCCTGTGAGGCACCCTCATTGCGTACAGCCCCTTCCACCACGATAAGGTCGCCCAGCCCGATGTCGTGTTGCAGGGCACCGGCGGAGCCGACCCGAATAAGCGAGCGGGCACCGGCTTGCACCAGCTCCTCCAGCGCTATGATGGCCGAGGCGCCGCCGATGCCGGTGCTGCAGACCGTGATGGGCAGCCCCTGATAGCGGCCGTTGATGAGGCGAAACTCCCGGTTTTGCCCCAGCACTTCACACTGTTCGAGCTGGCTGGCGATGCGATCGACCCGGGCCGGGTCGCCGCACAGTACCACTCGCTCGGCAATCTGGTCGGGGCGGCACTGGAGATGGGGTAACAGAGTCATGGCTTACAGACCTTGTGGCTGGCGCTTGGCGGCAATCACCCAGAGGCGAGTGCCGTTGGCGGCGATAAACAGCAGGATCAGGTACTCCAGCGACATGGCGTAGACGCCCTGCGCGGCATAGACACCGATGCTGATGATGTTGATGACGACCCAGAGGATCCAGTTCTCCACGTATTTGCGGGTCATCAGGATCTGGGCGACGACCGAGAGCACCGTCATGCTGGCATCCCAGAACGGGAAGGCATCGGGGGAGGGCTCGGGGATGGCAAGGTTGGCACCAAACAGGTTGAGCAGGGAGACCGAGGTGCGTGCCAGGGTGGCGAAGACCGGGTCGATATAGCGGGTCAGCAGAGCGATGGCCAGCACGCTCACGGCTGCGGTCACCATCAGTTTGGATCTGCTGAGCCAGCGGATCTGCAGGGTATCCCCCTGATCGTTGGCCGGGCGGGTCCAGGCGTACCAGCCGTAGACGTTGGCGCAGAAGAAGAACAGCTGCAACATCAACAGTCCGTAGAGCTGGATCTGGAAGAAGATGATGGCAAACAGGCTGACGTTGATCAGACCAAACAGGTAATTGATGGTTTTCTCCTGACTGGCGAACCAGATACAGGCTAGACCAAACAGGGTGCCGATGGCTTCAATCCATGACATGGCATAGCCGCCACCCAGCGGTATGGTCACTAGCGTGTTATTGATGCTGAACAGCTCGAATATGCTCATTTTCTGATCCTTGGGCATGAGGGTTAGTATGCGAGGGCGCCATTCTAAGGGGTGAGGGGGAGAAGGGGCAGGACTTTTGTCCGCCCCGGGCTTGGCCCATATCAAAGAAATCGCCGCTGCCGCCCGGTTATTCCAGCAGTGATGGGTTATGGTGCCCCGGCGGGCCGGACTTTATTGATATGTAGCAAGATGATAGCGCCGTGGCTGTGGTCTGATAGAGTCCACTCTCCGGGAGGAGAATCACGTGATAAAAGGAGGTTGTATTGAATTCCGAGCTTGTCTGGGTGCTCTGTCTGCTGGCTGGCGCCATCTATCTCTTCATGACCAACAAGGTGCGCATGGATGTGGTCGCCCTGTTGATCATTATCCTCTTTGTGCTGAGCGGCACCCTCACCCTGCCGGAGGCGCTGGCGGGCTTTAGCGATCCCAACGTCATTCTGATTGCCGCCCTGTTTGTGGTGGGTGAGGGGCTGGTTCGCACCGGCATCGCCTATCAGGTGGGGGATGCATTGGTGAAGGTGGCGGGCAGCAGCGAGACCAAGCTGCTGGTGTTGCTGATGGTGGCGGTGGCAAGTCTGGGGGCTGTGATGAGCAGCACCGGGGTGGTGGCCATCTTTATCCCGGTGGTGCTGAGTGTGGCGAATCGAATGGGGATCCCGGCCGGTCGCCTGATGATGCCCCTCGGTTTTGCCGGGCTGATCAGCGGCATGATGACGCTGGTGGCGACGCCCCCCAACATGGTGGTCAACAGCGAGCTGATGCGCCACGGCATACATGGTTTCGGGTTCTTCGATTTCACCCCCATGGGCCTGCTGATCCTGGGGCTGGGCATCCTCTACATGCTGCTGGTGCGCGGCTCCTTGGTGGGCGAGGGAGAAGAGGGCAAAGGCAAGCCGACCGGGCGCCGCACCCTGCGCGATCTGATCCGAGACTACCGATTGGCCGGTAGGGCCCGTCGTCTGGCGCTGCGGCCTGACTCCCCGCTGATTGGTCACACCCTGGACGAGCTGCAACTGCGCGCCCGTTATGGTGCCCACGTCATCGGGGTGGAGCGCTGGCGCAAGTTTCGCCGGGTGATGGTGCCGGTGTCGGGGATCAGTGAATTTCAGGCCAAGGATGTTCTGCTGATCGACATGTCAGATCCCGAGGTGGATGTGCGGGCGTTTTGCACCGAGGCGCGGCTCGAACCCATGATCCTGCGCGGGGAGTATTTCTCCGATCAGGCGCGGGAGGTGGGGATGGCCGAGGTGTCGCTGATCCCCGAGTCCAAGCTGCTGGGTAAAAGCGTGCGTGAGGTGACCTTCCGCTCCAGCTACGGTTTGAGCGTGGTGGGGCTGCGCCGGGATGGCGAGACGATGGGTGGCAAGCTGGTGGATGAGCCGCTGCAGATGGGGGATACCCTGCTGGTGGTGGGCAACTGGAGTCATATCCGACTGCTGCAAACCCACAGCCGTGACTTTCTGCTGATGGGGCTGCCGGCCGAGGTAGACGAGATGGCGCCAGCGCGCAGCCAGGCGATCCATGCCCTCTTTTGTCTTGGCGTGATGATCCTGCTGATGGTGACCGATCCGGTGCCCAACGTGATTGCGGCGCTGATCGCCTGTCTGCTGATGGGCAAGTTTCGCTGCATCGACATGGAGAGCGCCTACAAGTCGATCCACTGGCCGACCCTGATCCTGATTGTCGGCATGTTGCCCTTCGCGCTGGCGCTGCAAAAAACCGGCGGGGTGGATCTCATCGTGGGCGGGTTGATGAGCGCAGTGGGAGAGATGGGGCCGCGGGTGATGCTGGCCAGTCTGTTTGCCCTCTGCGCCGTGATCGGTTTGTTCATCTCCAACACGGCGACGGCGGTATTGATGGCGCCGATTGCCTTGGGCACGGCGCAGCAGATGGGAGTCTCGCCCTATCCGTTTGCCATGACCATCGCCATCGCCGCCTCGGCCGCCTTCATGACGCCGGTCTCGTCACCGGTGAATACCCTGGTTCTGGGACCGGGCAACTACAAGTTCGCCGACTTTATCCGTATCGGCGTCCCCTTCACCCTGCTGGTGATGGCGGTGAGCGTGGTAGCCATTCCCTGGTTCTTCCCGTTCTGATAACCGGGATGATGAATGTGTGCACCAGCGGCCTGCGGGCCGCTTTTTTATGGCCGGGAGACAAGAGTGGCAAGGCGTGCTCGGAATAAATGAAGAGGGACGTGAACGGGAATTAACGTGGAGCTGGGTTAATAGAGGCGCGAGAGAAAAACTGGGGAGAGGCAAATTTCAGATACAAAAAAACCAGCGTGAGCTGGTCTGTTTGGTACTGCTATTAATGGTGCGGAAGGAGAGACTCGAACTCTCACGCCTAGGGCGCCAGAACCTAAATCTGGTGCGTCTACCAATTTCGCCACTTCCGCAATATTAATGGTGGCTATGACGGGATTCGAACCTGTGACCCCCGCATTATGAGTGCGATGCTCTAACCAACTGAGCTACATAGCCGTTTGTTATCGACCACAGATGTGGAAGAGAACAGAAAAATGGCTGGGGTACTAGGATTCGAACCTAGGGATGGCGAGATCAAAACCCGCTGCCTTACCGCTTGGCGATACCCCAACAGAAATAATGGTGGCTATGACGGGATTCGAACCTGTGACCCCCGCATTATGAGTGCGATGCTCTAACCAACTGAGCTACATAGCCGTTTGTTATCAACCACTGATGTGGAAGAGAACAGAAAATGGCTGGGGTACTAGGATTCGAACCTAGGGATGGCGAGATCAAAACCCGCTGCCTTACCGCTTGGCGATACCCCAACAGCGCTCCTCAACAGTCATGAGACTGGCAAAGAACTTTTAAAAATGGCTGGGGTACTAGGATTCGAACCTAGGGATGGCGAGATCAAAACCCGCTGCCTTACCGCTTGGCGATA
>NZ_JBFODO010000042.1:0-44403 GCF_040908365.1 Aeromonas sp. R2-4 | reverse complement strand
GCTGAAGGTGCGCAGAGTGAGCCAGCTGCCAGCGCGGAGACCCGCGACATGACGGTAGCCAAGAGCGAAGTAACCACCAGCCAAAGCGATACGGCTGCAAGCGAAGCGGTCGATCCCAAGAAGGCCGCTATCGCCGCAGCCATCGCCCGGGCCAAGGCCAAAAAGCTGGCCCAGCAGGGCGAAAGTGCCGGAGCTGAGGGTGAGCGCGCACCGGCTGAGCCGATGCAAAACGATGCAGCCAGCAGTGAGCAACCACTTGCCGTCACTGCCGTGCCTGAAGCGAACGCCCCTGCGGCTGATGCCCCGGTTGATCCGAAAAAAGCGGCCATTGCAGCCGCGGTGGCCCGCGCCAAGGCGAAGAAGCTGGCAGCCGAGGCAGCCAGAGCCGCAGAGACCGCCGCTGAAGATGCCCCGTCAGCCGACCGAACAACCACAAGGTAATCGACAGACTCATGTTCAATATTGCGACTGCGCCGTTTGCCCATAACCGCAAACAGACCCGAACCCTGATGCTGCTGGTGATCCTGGCCTGCGTGCCGGGCTTGCTGGCCCAGACCTGGTTCTTCGGCTGGGGCTCCTTTATCCAGATCCTGCTGGCGCTGGTCACTGCGCTGCTGTGCGAGGCGCTGGTGCTCAAGCTCCGTGGCCGCGCCATCCAGCCTGCCCTGATGGATGGCAGTGCGGCGCTCACCGCCGTGCTGATCGGTCTCTCCCTGCCGCCGCTGCTGCCATGGTGGATGCTGGTGGTGGGCACGGCCTTTGCCATCATTGTTGCCAAACACCTTTACGGCGGACTGGGTCAGAACCTGTTCAACCCGGCCATGGTCGCCTATGTGCTGCTGCTGGTCTCCTTCCCGGTGCAGATGACCAGCTGGCTGCCGCCGGAGAGCGTGCGCGCCTACAGCCTCGGCTTTGGTGATGCGGCGTCGGTGATCTTCACCGGCTTTAGTCTCGACGGCTACAGCATGGCCCAGCTCAAGCAGGGGGTGGATGGTCTCACCATGGCGACCCCCCTCGATACCCTGAAAACCGGCCTGACTCAGGGACTCACCACAGGCGAGATCCTGAGCGGCCCGCTGTTTGAGGGTTGGGGCGGAATCGGCTGGAGCTGGGTCAACCTCGGCTATCTGCTGGGCGGCCTCTTCCTGCTGCAGCAGAAGGTGATCAACTGGCGCATTCCTACCGCCATTCTCGTTGCCCTGCTGGCGGCCTCCACCATCGGCTATCTGGTGAGCCCGGATGCGACCGCCACGCCCATGTTCCATCTATTCAGCGGCGCGACTATGCTGGGAGCCTTCTTTATCGCCACCGATCCGGTCAGCGCCTGCACCACGCCGCGCGGCCGACTGGTCTATGGCGTGCTGATCGGGGTGCTGGTCTACATCATCCGCCGCTTTGGCGGCTATCCCGATGCGTTCGCCTTCGCCGTGCTGCTGGCCAACCTTTGTGTGCCGTTTATCGACAGCCTGACTCGTCCGAAGGTATACGGAGCCCGTCGCCAATGACCAAGACGATAACGCCGAAACGTATCGAGTGCTGCTGGCCAACCTCTGCGTTGCCCATTTTTATCGACACGCTGACTCGCCCGAAAGTGTATGGAGCTCGTCGCCAATGATGTTTCTGCCCTTTTCCCCCATCACAGCTGACGGAGCCCGGACATGTTAAAGAGCATGCGCAAGAACGGCCTTATTCTGGCGATGTTCGCGCTCGGCTGTACCGCGCTGGTGGTACTGACCAACGAGCTGACCAAGGATAAAATCGCCCACCAGCAGCAGCTGGAGAAACAGCAGACCCTCTCGGTATTGCTGCCAGAGGGGAGCTATGACAACGATCTGGTGGCCAGCTGCAAGCAGGTGACCAGCAGGAAGTATCTCGGCAGCGATCAGCCGCAAGCCCTCTATACCGCCAGCAAAAATGGCGTGGTAACCGGCTATGCGCTGGAGGCGATCGCGCCGGATGGTTACAGCGGGGCGATCCGCATCGTGGCGGGCTTTGATGCCAAGGGCACCATCACAGCCGTGCGCGTGCTCGCTCACAACGAGACCCCGGGCCTCGGTGACAAGATCGAGCTGAAAAAATCGGACTGGATCAACAGCTTTGCCGGAAAATTCCTGACTCATGACAACGAGCCCCAGTGGGCGGTGAAGAAAGATGGCGGTGAATTCGATGCCTTTACCGGCGCCACCATCACCCCGCGTGCCGTGGTCAAGGCGGTGAAGAACCTGCTGAAACTGCAGCAGGAGCAACCCGAACTGCTCAGCAACGCCCCGGCTTGTCCGGCGGCGAACTAACGGAGTCGAGCCATCATGAACCAGATGGAACAGATTGAAACGGGCGCAGCCCCGATTGCCGAGCTGGAAAGCCGCAAGGGCGAGCTCAAGGAGCTGATGAGTCAGGGGCTCTGGAAGAACAACCCCTCGCTGGTGCAGGTGCTGGGGCTCTGCCCGACCCTCGCCGTCTCCTCCACCTTTACCAATGCGCTGGGGCTGGGCCTTGCCACCATGGCGGTGCTGGTCTGCTCCAACCTTGCGGTCTCGCTGGTGCGCAACTGGGTGCCGAAAGATATTCGCATCCCGGTCTATGTGATGATCATCGCCTCGCTGGTAACCAGCGTGCAGCTGCTGATGAACGCCTACACCTATGGCCTCTATCAGGCGCTCGGCATCTTTATCGCCCTCATCGTCACCAACTGCGTCATCATCGGCCGCGCCGAGGCCTATGCCTCCAAGAACCCGCCGCTGCTGGCGGCCCTCGATGGCCTGATGATGGGCCTTGGCTTTACCCTGGTGCTGCTGGTACTGGGCGGCATGCGCGAGATCATCGGCATGGGTACCCTGTTTGATGGCGCCGAGCTGCTGCTGGGCGAGTGGGCCAAATCCCTGCGCATCGAGCTGTTCCACGCCGATGCCAGCCTGCTGCTGGCGATTTTGCCGCCGGGCGGCTTTATCGGGCTGGGGCTGCTGATCGCCGCCAAGAACGCCATCAACGACTGGCGGGACCGCAAACAGGCCGCTACCGTAGCCCACTGCAACGTTGCCCCGGCCCGCGTCCGGGCGACCGAACTATGATCGGACGCAAGGCATGAACAACCAGAAACGCAGAGAGATCCTCGAGCGGCTGCGGGAAAACAACCCCCACCCCACCACAGAGCTCAACTTCAACTCGCCGTTCGAGCTGTTGATCGCCGTGCTGCTCTCGGCGCAGGCGACCGATGTCAGCGTCAACAAGGCGACCGACAAGCTCTATCCGGTGGCCAACACCCCGCAGGGGATGCTGGATCTCGGGGTGGAGGGACTCAAGGAGTACATCAAGACCATTGGCCTCTTCAACACCAAGGCCGAGAACGTCATCAAGACCTGCGCCATCCTGCTGGAGCGTCACGGCGGTGAGGTACCGGAGAACCGCGAAGCGCTGGAAGCCCTGCCGGGCGTCGGCCGCAAGACCGCCAACGTGGTACTCAACACCGCCTTTGGCTGGCCCACCATCGCCGTCGATACCCATATCTTCCGGGTCTCGAACCGTACCGGTTTTGCGGTGGGCAAGAACGTGGATCAGGTGGAGGAGAAGCTGCTCAAGGTAGTGCCCGCCGAGTTCAAGCTGAATGTCCACCACTGGCTGATCCTGCACGGACGTTACACCTGTCTGGCTCGCAAGCCCCGTTGTGGTTCCTGTATCATCGAGGACTTGTGCGAGTACAAAGAGAAGGTCTATCCCGACAACTGATAGCCTCGCAACCGAGATTGAAAGCAGTACACATCACCAACCCGGAGAACTGAGCAATGAGAATTCTGCATACCATGCTGCGTGTCGGCGATCTGCAACGCTCCATCGACTTCTACACCCGTGTCCTTGGCATGAAGCTGCTGCGCAAGAGCGAGAACAGCGAGTACAAGTACACCCTGGCCTTCGTGGGCTACGGTGACGAGAAGGATGAAGCGGTGATCGAGCTGACCTACAACTGGGGGGTGAGCGAGTACGAGCTGGGCTCAGCCTATGGCCACATCGCGCTGGAAGCGGACGACATCTACGCCACTTGCGACGCCCTGCGTGCCGCCGGTGCCAAGATCACCCGTGAACCGGGCCCGGTCAAGGGTGGCACCACCGTCATCGCCTTCGTCGAAGATCCGGACGGTTACAAGATTGAACTGATCGCCAAGAAAGATGCCGGTACAGGGCTGGGTGACAGCTTCTAAGCTGCCCTAATCCCACAGCCTAATGGCAGGATCAAAAAAGAGCGCAGATGCGCTCTTTTTTATGCCTCTTTGCCGGGGACGGCGCTAGATCTCGCCATTGCGCCCCATGCTGATCACCACCCGCCGGTTCTTGGCACGACCCTGCTCGGTTTCGTTGGAGGCGACGTGCTGCTTCTCACCATGCCCCTCCACCGAGATCTTGCCGGGATCGATCCCCAGATCGACAAACACCTTCTTGATGGCATCGGCCCGCTTCTCGGAAAGTTTCAGGTTCGGCCAGCGGCCGCCATAGCTGTCGCTGTAGGCGTCGATCACCACCACGTCGATGCTCTTGTCCGCCTTGATAAACTCGCTGATCATCGCCAGCCGCCGCTTGGAGGGAATGGAGAGCTGATCACTGTTCTTGTCGTAGGTAAGCACGCTAAAGGCGATGTCATTGAAGCTGTAGGGCAAGAGCCCACTCAGGCAGTCGATAAAGGCCTGATATTTCACCCGAAAGTTGACCGACGAGAGGGACACCCGCACCGCGCGGTTCTGGCGATACCAGTCCCGATACTGGAAGGTCGGCATCCGCCCCCCCTCCAGCTCGTCGAGCATGGTCCAGGCAGTCTGCCCCTCCACCAGTCCATCAAACTGCTGATAGAAGCGCAGTTGACTCACTTCTCGCCCGGCTATTCCCGGGCGCCATACCGGTGGCATGATGCCAAGGCTCACCGTCTGGGTCTGGGCCTGTGGCCGCTTCCCCTTGAGCTCGAAGTCGAGGTTGATCTTGCGACCGGCACGACTGACAAAAGCCCCCGTTCCCCAGTTGGGAATAGGATGCTCGAGGCGACACTCAATCTGGGTATCGGAGGTCAAACGCCAGACGGATTGATCCAGACCGGCACCAAATTCGGTGACCCCAGCCTGTAACTGCATACTCACGGATATGCTGACCAACCCCAACACCCAAGCGTTCAATTGCTTGTCCTCCACACGATCTCACAAGAGATATCGGCGGCAAGAGGCCAAGCTTTAGCGACAAACTGCAAAGGCGTGCCGTTGGTGTGGCAAAGGCTTGCCCCCAAGCGGCGCTCACTCTCCCCCTCTTTGCTCCGTGCCAACCGGCAGGAAGCTCGCTACAGTAAAATCAGGGCAATCAGACGCCGCTTATCGGGAACCAAACTCATGCACAGCTCTTGCTCCTCTTTATTGCAGATGTTGTTGCCAATGCTGCTGGCGCTATCCGGCAGCGCCGTCAAGGCCGCAACACAGGATCAGGAGTGGGCACAGGAGCGCGCCAATGCGGTGCTTTCGCTGATGACCTTCACCGTGGTGCCCGACATCACCGCCAGCAACCTCGATATCGGCAGCGGCACCAATCAATCTGCCGCCCTCAACATGACCCAGCTCGGCGGCGGCGCCACCATGAGTGAAGCCGTGCCCATCTATCTGGAAGGGGCGATCGGCTTTAGCCGCTACGATCCCCAGTTTGTGGTGAGCAACGGCACAGAGAGCCGCACCCTCCCGACCAAATGGAACAGCCTGACCGCCTCTGGCGGGATCGGCTGGGATATCGCCCTCCATGAAGACCCGCGCGGTGGCCACTGGGTGCTGCGCCCCATCGCCAACGTCTCGCTCGGTACCATGGCCAGCGATCTGCGGATCGGCAACTGGCTGCTGGAGCGCACCAAGGGCTATTCGCTGGATTTTCTCGATGGTGGACAGCTCAATATGTACGGACTGGGGGGCTCGCTAATGCTCGACTACGAGCTCTTTTCAAAGACGCAGGATATCGATGTCGAAGTGCGCTACTCCTACCAACACCTGCAGAGCTTTGGCAGTACCTCGACCAGCGTCAGTGGTCACGCCGAGGCGGAGAACCTCGGTCTCTATCTGCGCCGCCGGGCCCCGCTGTTTGACTGGACACTGCTCGACAGACCGGTGCGCTATGTACTGGAGGGGGCCCATACCGCATATCTGGGGGAGCAGCGGGGGTTGCTTGGCTTTGACTCCCTCAACTCTATCGGCGCCGGTCTGGAGCTGGACAGCAGCAAATACGACATCATAGTCACCCGTACCCGGCTGGTTGCCCGCTATATGTTCAGCCACAACACCAGCGGTTATTCCATCGGGTTGGCCATGAGTTTCTAAGTCGTTATATTTTCCTGCCACGAGTGGGCAATCCTCAGGGAAAGCACATTAACAATCCATATAATCATGCCCTATTGACGGAGGGTTTATTTATCCTGCCCCTTTCATATGCCTCACCACCCAGTCATATCAGGTAAAAATATCTTCCTGCTGGTAGGCTAATTTCCCCCTCGCACACCGAATATTGGAGTTTTTTGTCTGTGTATTTACGGCGCGCAATGGCTGATTGGTCCTGTGATGTCGCCAGCCTGTGCCCGCTTGCAACAGGAAAAATACCAAACGCCCGACATCACGGACCGATGGCCAACCTTATTAATACCCATAAGGAACCATTTGGATGATCCCCCATCTTTTGCACAGTGACTTGAATCACACCTAACTCATTGTTTTAAATGATTTATAGTTTTTCATATTTTATGAATCCAATTAATCCTGTTTTATTTTACTTACATCACCCGACTGCTAAATTTGGCGTCATCCCGGCAGGACGAGGCGCACTGAAACGACTGACTGCGGGCTACTGATAACAGGTGTGCAATGAGCACAGAAATAACGTTCAGGCATAGCAACCGTTATTTTGACGACATCACACTTGCTGATCCTTGTTGATTTGAGGTTATCTGATGAAAAAAACGCTGCTTGCTCTCTCTGTATTGGTCATAACCGGAACCGCATATGCAGGGGTGCCTGATTTATCCGCCAGCTGTCCTGGACATATTAATCTTCGCGTCGAAGATGGCACGGCTTATATCAATAACCAGCAAGTTCCACTTAAAAAAGTGAATTCAAATTTCTACGAGGCGAGCAAGGGGCGCACCACCCTCTCCATGGTGAAAAATGGCGACTGGGGCATCACCTATTTTGTCAAAAATGGCGACAGCGGCGCCTGCCAGCTCAATGACGATGAGAACGATGACGACGGCGATGATGAGAGCGCCAGCAGCAGTGCCTACAACGGCAGCACTGCGCAAACCAAGGTTGCCGAGAACGCCTGCATGAACGCCGTCGCCAGAAAAGCAGGCGTCAGCCGCAGCAAACTGACCCTCGACTATGTGGCAGACTCTCAGGCGGGGATGATGATTGATATCAAAGGGCCCCATGACCGGCTCTGGCACTGCCTCACCGACGCCCGCGGCCATATTTCTGGCATCAATCAGGACTGATTTCGAGCCACGGCTCAGCGGGGCCCACACCGACCGTGGGGGCTCCACCCCTTATCCATTGCAATTATTTGATACAGGAAAATAATGAAGATGAAATCCAAACAGACTCTGCTCAATGTCGCCCTCGGTTGCCTGCTGGCGGTCGGTATCTCCGGCTGTGCCGTGGCCAAAACCCATCACGGGCACAAGACCCATGCCCAAGAGCACGCTCAGGAAGGGGCCGTGCAGTATGGCGACGAGAGCCCGTGGGCTGGCAACTATAAAGCGGTCACTGACGATGGCCGCACCGTGGCCGAAATTCACGTCGATACCACAGGGGAGACCTATATCGATGGCAATCAGGTCAAACCAAGTCACAGCGGCAGCGACTACCTGAAATTCAAGCAGGAGACCATCACTTACACCCTGCGCAAAAGCGGTGCCAGCTGGAAAGACAGCGATGCCGGCACCAGCGGCCGCATCCTGTTCGATTGATAATCCCGACACCGGCCTTGCCAGACACCAAGCCCCGCCAAGGGGCTTTTTTGCACCTGCGATTTACCATCAACCACAGCCCGCCCCGAAAAATCCAGCCTTGTCACAGAGTTAGTGCAATCTGTCACATATTCCTGTTGATGAAATTGTTAGGATGGTTCAGTTCGGCGCCCAATTGTCCGCATGAAACCATGATGTCGATTGCCAGCCGCACTGGCTGGGTGATCACTGCGCTCGGAAGATCATGACCTTTACCGTGATGCCTATGATGAGGCCCAACGAATTATTCGGGTCAGTGATGAAGTCCGCATATCACTTGAACGGGTTGTCAGTGAAGCCGAAACCCAACAGCCTTCTGCTAACGAAAATGAGTCAGCCACTGAAAAACTGACCTCATCCAAACTGGCGCAAAAGTGGGGGATCAAAACCAATGAGTTGTTGGAAAAAATGGTGACTCACGGCTTGCTTGAGCTGCGTGACAGCAAGCATTACCTCACAGCCAAAGGCAAGGAGGAAGGAGGGGAGTTTAGAATGAGCCCCAAATTTGGCCCCTATTTCCTCTGGCCAGAGGCCATGAATCCCCTCTAATTCACTGACTGGATAAATGTGAAATGGACTTCACACCCGTTATTGCTGTTCTACTAGGCCAGTTCTGGTATCTGCTGCCCCTGTTGTTGATTGCCACCCTGATCAAAACGCCTTGGTTCAAGGGGATGGTTGGGGAGACATTTATCAACTTGGGCATCCGGCTTTTTCTCGACAAGCGGGAGTACCACCTGCTCAAGAACGTGACCCTACCGACCCCGCAGGGTACTACCCAGATCGACCATGTGATCGTCTCGCGCTTCGGGCTGTTTGTGATCGAGACCAAGAACATCAAGGGGTGGATATTTGGCAATCCGGCCCACAAAAGCTGGACCCAGCAGCTCTATCGCCGCAGACATACCTTTCAAAATCCCCTGCGCCAAAACTATCTGCACCTGATGACGCTCAAATCCTTGCTGGGTCTTGCTGATCATCAGCTCTATTCGATTATCTACTTTATTGGCGACTGCACCTTTAAAACCCCCATGCCGGATAACGTGATGAACCGCGGGCTTATTCGCTATATCAAGAGTAAAACCACGCAGGTGTTGACCCCTGCCGAAGTCACCAGAGTGATCGACACCATCCAGCGGGGACGACTGGCCGCCAATTGGCAGACCCATAAACAGCATGTGGCGCAGTTGAAAGCACGTCACAGCGAGGTTCCCCGCCCGCCTTTATCCGTAGCTGCAATGCCTGTCGTCAATCAGGTGGTGAACGCCGCGCCAACCATCACCGAATCGCTCACCCAAGCAAATCCACTATGCCCCAGATGCGGCAACCCGATGGTATTGCGTACCGCCAAACGGGGGGATAACCGAGGCAATCGGTTTTGGGGATGCAGTGGATACCCTAAATGCAGAAAAATCTTACCAAAAACATCCAGTTAACATATTACATGCAATATTGTTTATTAATACAAGGTATAAAAGATGAACACAGTGAAAATAAACAATAAAATAATCATCAGACAAAATCTACAGATCGGTGATTTAGATGCAGAAACAGATACAGACCTTCTCGATTCTTGCTTTATAGATAAAGGATATATTGAACAATTATGCGATGTGCACAGCCCTAAATCCATAATCTTAGGTAGAACTGGGGCAGGTAAAAGCGCGATTCTTTATAAAATATCCCAAACCACAGAAAAACATGTAAAAATAGACCCAAATGACATCTCGGTGAGATTTTTAGAATACTCTGACATTATTCAGTTTATGAATGCAATTGGTGTAAACCTAGATCTCTTTTATAGATTGCTATGGCGACACATTCTTATTGTTGAGGTCTTAAAAATTCGATATGACATAAAGAATGACTTGGATAATCGAAATTTCCTTGACAATATAACAAATTTTTTCAGAAAAGATGAAATTAAAAACAAAGCGATTGCATATTTTAGAGAATGGGGGGACAAATTTTGGTTAGATACTGATGAGCATTTAAAAGTTATCACAAAGAAACTTGAGAATGATACAAAGGCAACTCTAGGCGCAAAGTACAACAATGTAAATTTAAGTCTACAAGGAGCCAAGAAATTAAGTGATGAAGAAAAAATTGAAGTAAAACAAAGAGCAAGTCAGATAGTTAGCGGGCTACAGATAAAAAAACTTAATGAAATGTTAGAGCTCTTATCTGTTCATTCATTCAATGACCCCCAAAAACGCTTCTATATCCTTATAGATCAGCTGGATGAGCACTGGGCCGACACTGAGACTCGATGCAGATTCATAAGAGCACTTATTGAGGAAATTAAAACCTTTAGAAAATTAGAGAATGTAAAAATTATCGCAGCTATGTGCGTAAAGATCTTCTTGATTTAGTCTTTGATATGACGAGAAGCCCTGGATTCCAAGAAGAGAAATATGAATCTTATATACTACAAATTCACTGGGATAAGGGTGAGCTACGAGAGCTAATTGAAAGAAGAATTAATGAGGTTTTCCGTAAGCAATATACCAAAGAACAAATATCATTTGATGATATATTTCCAACAGCAAAGAAGGGTAAAGATCAAACATCTGCAGACTTCATTCTAGAAAGGACTCTCTATAGACCAAGGGATGTTTTACAATTTATAAATGAATGTTTTAAATCAGCATACGGTAGAGATTGCGTTTCTTGGCGAGCAATCTATGCCGCAGAGGCTCAATACTCAGAAAAACGCCTCAAATCACTTAAAGAGGAATGGGGAGAAATATACCCATCATTCGATGACACTGTAGAAATATTGAGAGGCCTGCCACATACATTTACTCGGTCTGTACTGAGCGGCCCTCGTTTGGATAATGTAATTTCTGATTTATGCGCACAAAACAATAATGATCCATGTGTTATCTCTTCTAAGGAATACTTAGAAACTACTGGTGAAACGAAACTAACCGAGGTACTAAATAGAATGTTAATTTGCCTTTATCATGTTGGGGCAATTGGTATAAAAATGAGTTCACTTAGTACATTTATATGGTCTTTCCTAGATCAAACTTCAGTATCAAGAGGTGAGGTTAAAAGAGCACAACAACTAAAAATACATAAGATGCTATACCGAGCTCTAGATGTTGATGTTGATGGGCACACAAGATTTGACCCTATTGATGATGACGTAAACTAACGTGTAATTCATTTTGGAGTAAGTATCCCATACACCATACGAGCTTAATTTCCTCACTATTTATAGACTCGGCGGCCAATTGGCCGCCCTTGATGCTTTTTACCGAATCGTCGCCATCTGCCGCACACATCGCTGCTCTCTGTCATCCACCCGCTTGGCAAACCAGGCGGTGGTGAGGTTGCGGGTGATTTTTGGGCTCTTTAGCTGTATGCCGGGCAGGATGGCGCGGGGCAGTCGCTTGCCCGCTTGCTTGTCGGCCAGGGTAAAGATGCTATGGTAGAGATCGGTCTCGGCAAATTCGGCGGTATCCCCTTTGCGAAGGCTCTGGTGAATAGCCTGCTTGCTCATATTGACCCGGTTGGCGAGGGTGTAGACGGCAAGCTCGGTATTGCCCGGCAGATCCGAGTCATAGCGGATCAGATCCCCGTCCAGCGCCAGAGTTTTGCCACTCAAACGGCTGACGGCTGCCTGAAAGGCGGCATTGCGACTGGCGTACCAGCCGGCGTTGAAATCGGCAAAGCGGTAGAGGGTATCCGGGTAGTCGGCGGGATAACCGAAGATATGTTTGGTGCCAAACCAGATGCCGCCGCGACGGGTAAAGACTTCGTGGCGGATGGAATCCTTGATTGGATAGGGGTAGCCTCGGGCGTTGGCCTCCGCAAAGGCGATGCTCACCTGCATCGGGCCACCGGTATGCACCGGGTTGAGGTTGCCAAACAGCGTCTTGCCCATCGGCAGCATGCTGATCATATCTTCGAAGATTTCACTCATCTCCCGTTCGGTACGCAACTTGTCGATACGCTCGGCATAGCTCTTGCCGGTGGGCGAGTTGATGGAGAGCGCGGCCCGCACCATAAATTCGGGGATCAGCAGCTTGGCTGCCCGTGAGTTGATCTCTTTCCAGGCGATCTTGCCAAGGCCCGGCACCACGGGGTCGGCCTGATAAGTGGCTTCCTGCTCCGCCACCGCCAGCACGCTACAGACATTGTGATCATTCACCGTCACCCCCTGGGTGGTGAGCGCCGTCACCACGTCGTTGGCCCACCCTTGTTTGTCAGGCACCTGACGGGGCAAGAAGCGCACGATGCGGCTCTTCATATCCGCCGGTTTGCGCGGCTGCATGGCAGGCGGCGTTTTGGGGTTGCTCACGCTCACCTCTTTGGCAGGCGCGGAGGCGGGATCACTGGCACAACCAGCCAGCAGCAAGGCGGAGCAGAAGGCAAGAAGACGACAGGAAGGCAAAGCGGTCATAAGCATGTCCATTTTTTGTTGGCCAGACAGGCAGCGCCGCTGGCACTGCACTGACAAGCAAAGTGGGGCCATTGTAGAGGATTGCCTGCTGCAGTTGAAACCCGCGCTCGCAGCGTCCCCTCCCCTTGCCAGCTTTTGCCACCCCACGCGCCATCCGTTGTCTCCGATGCGGAACTCATGACCTTCCTCAATGACTCACCCGGCCCGAACCGAACGCTTAGCGACAGATAAAAAGAAACCCCCGCCATCGCTGGCGGGGGTTGGGCGTCTGGCAAGTCGGGCTGATGCCCGCTGCAAACTCTTAGCGGTTTTTCACCTTCTGGTGCAGCTCCTGCACCGAATTGACATTGGCGGTGGCATCCACGCTGATGGCCATGCAGGTGGCAAATGCCTCATTCATGGTGGTGGTATACGCCACCTTGTTCTGCAAGGCTGCGCGACGCAGCTGCTTGGAGTCCTGGATCGCCACCCGCCCTTCGGCGGTGTTGACGATGTAGGTGTACTCGCCATTTTTGATGCGGTCGAGAATGTGCGGGCGACCTTCGTGCACCTTGTTGACCAGGCGCGGGTTGATGCTCGCTTCACCCAGCGCGACCGCGGTGCCGTGAGTGGCATCCAGCTCGTAGCCCAGCTCCAGCAGCTTGGCGGCCAAGTCGACCACCTGCGCCTTGTCGCTGTGACGCACTGACAAGAGGGCACGACCCTCTTTCGGTACGGCGTGGTTGGCACCCAGCTGCGCCTTGGCATAGGCCTCGGCAAAGCTGCTGCCCACACCCATTACCTCACCTGTGGAGCGCATCTCCGGCCCCAGCAGCGGGTCAACTCCCGGGAACTTGGCGAACGGCAGTACCACCTCTTTCACCGAGTAGTAGGGTGGGATGATCTCTTTGGTGAAGCCCTGTTCTTGCAGCGACTGACCGGCCATCACACGGGCGGCAATCTTGGCCAGCGGGGCGCCGGTCGCCTTGGAGACGAACGGCACGGTACGGGCGGCACGCGGGTTCACCTCGATGAGGTAGATGTCATCGCCCTTGACCGCGAACTGCACGTTCATCAGGCCGATAACGCCGAGCTCCAGCGCCAGCTTGCGCACCTGCTCGCGGATCTCGTCCTGAATCTTCTTGGACAAGGTATAGGGAGGCAGGGAGCAACCGGAGTCACCGGAGTGGATACCGGCCTGTTCGATGTGCTCCATGATGCCGCCGATGACCACATCGGTGCCGTCGCAGATGGCATCCACGTCCAGCTCGGTCGCATCGTCCAGGAAGCGGTCCAGCAGTACCGGCGATTCGTTGGAGACGCTCACCGCCTCGGCGAAGTAGCGACGCAGATCCTGCTCGTCATAGACGATTTCCATGGCGCGGCCACCCAGCACGTAGGAGGGGCGAACCACCAGCGGGTAGGTAATGCGCTCGGCCAGCAGCACGGCCTGCTCCAGCGCGGTGACGGTGCCATTTTCCGGCTGCTTGAGGCCGAGGCGCTCGACAGCAGACTGGAAGCGCTCGCGGTCTTCGGCGCGGTCGATGGCATCCGGGCTGGTACCGATAATCGGCACACCGTTGGCTTCCAACGCCCGTGCAAGCTTCAGCGGGGTCTGGCCACCGTACTGAACAATCACGCCCTTGGGTTTTTCGATGCGCACGATTTCCAGCACATCTTCCAGGGTCACCGGCTCGAAGTAGAGACGATCCGAGGTGTCGTAATCGGTAGAGACGGTCTCCGGGTTGCAGTTGACCATGATGGTCTCGTAACCATCTTCGCGCAGGGCCAGCGCCGCGTGCACACAGCAGTAGTCAAACTCGATACCCTGACCGATACGGTTCGGGCCGCCGCCGATGATCATGATCTTGTCGCGGTTGCTCGGGGCCGCTTCGCACTCCTCGTCATAGCTGGAGTACATGTAGGCGGTGTTGGTGGCGAACTCGGCGGCGCAGGTATCGACCCGCTTGTAGACCGGGAAGATGTTGTGGCGGGCACGCAGTTTGCGCACTTCCCCTTCGGCCACACCGAGGATCTTGGCCAGACGGGCATCGGCAAAGCCTTTGCGCTTGAGGGCACGCAGGAAGTCGGCATCGAGACCGGCCATGCCGCGCTCTTTCACCTCTTCTTCCAGCTTCACCAGATCTTCAATCTGTACCAGGAACCAGGGGTCAATCTTGGTCAGCTTGAAGATGCCGTCCATGGAGAGACCGGCGCGGAATGCATCGGCGATGTAGAAGATACGGTCGCTACCGGCGTCCTGCAGCTCGTGACGGATGCGGGTCAGGGAGTCCGGGGCATTGAGGTCAACCATGGGGTCGAAGCCGGTTTTGCCGGTTTCGAGGCTGCGCAGCGCCTTGTGCAGGGACTCCTGGAAGTTGCGGCCGATGGCCATCACTTCGCCGACCGACTTCATCTGGGTAGTCAGACGGTCGTTGGCACCGGCGAATTTTTCGAAGTTGAAGCGCGGCACCTTGGTGACCACGTAGTCGATGGCCGGCTCGAAGGAGGCCGGAGTGCGACCGCCGGTGATGTCGTTCATCAGCTCGTCGAGGGTGTAACCGATGGCGAGTTTGGCAGCGATCTTGGCGATGGGGAAACCGGTCGCCTTGGAAGCCAGCGCAGAAGAGCGCGACACCCGCGGGTTCATCTCGATGATGACCATGCGGCCATCTTTCGGGTTGATACCGAACTGGACGTTGGAGCCGCCGGTCTCGACACCGATCTCGCGCAGCACCGCCATGGAGGCGTTGCGCATCAGCTGGTACTCCTTGTCGGTCAGCGTCTGGGCTGGCGCGACCGTGATGGAGTCACCGGTGTGGATACCCATGGGGTCGAAGTTTTCGATGGCGCAGACGATGATGCAGTTGTCGTTGCGATCCCGCACAACTTCCATCTCGTACTCTTTCCAGCCGATCAGCGACTCGTCGATGAGCAGCTCTTTGGTCGGGGAGAGATCCAGACCACGCTCGCAGATCTCGACGAACTCTTCGGTGTTGTAGGCGATGCCGCCACCCGAGCCACCCATGGTAAAGGAGGGACGGATTATGCAGGGGAAGCCGACCATCTGCTGCACGCCCCATGCCTCTTCCATGTTGTGGGCGATGCCGGCACGCGGGCACTCCAGGCCAATGCTGCGCATCGCCTTGTCAAAACGGGAGCGGTCTTCGGCCTTGTCGATGGCGTCGGCGGTGGCACCGATCATCTCGACACCGAACTCGGCCAGCACGCCATGCTTCTCCAGTGCCAGTGCGCAGTTGAGCGCAGTCTGGCCACCCATGGTGGGCAGGATCGCGTCCGGGCGCTCTTTCTTGATGATTTCGCGCACCACTTCCCAGGTGATGGGCTCGATGTAGGTGGCGTCTGCCATCTCCGGGTCGGTCATGATGGTGGCCGGATTGGAGTTGACCAGAATGACGCGGTAACCCTCCTCGCGCAGGGCTTTGCACGCCTGGGCGCCGGAGTAGTCAAATTCGCAGGCTTGGCCGATGACGATGGGGCCGGCGCCGAGGATCAGGATGCTCTGAAGGTCATTACGTTTTGGCATGAAACTCTTTCCTCTATTTCTTAGGCGCGATACTGCTTAATCAATTCAATAAAGTGGTCAAAAAGACCGGCACAGTCGTGCGGGCCCGGGCTCGCTTCGGGGTGCCCCTGGAAGCTGAAGGCCGGCCGGTCGGTGCGATGGATACCTTGCAGGGAACCATCGAACAGGGAGACGTGGGTGGCGCGCAGGCAATCCGGCAGGCTGTTCTCGTCTACCGCAAAGCCGTGGTTCTGAGCGGTGATCATCACAGTGTTGTCATCGAGGCTCTTCACCGGATGGTTGGCGCCGTGGTGGCCAAACTTCATCTTGACGGTCTTGGCACCGGAGGCCAGACCCAGCAGCTGGTGACCCAGACAGATGCCGAACACCGGCGTGTTGGTATTAAGGAAAGCCTTGATGGCCTCGATGGCGTAGTCGCACGGCTCGGGGTCGCCGGGGCCGTTGGAGAGGAAGATGCCATCCGGGTTCATCGCCAGTACCTCGGCGGCCGGGGTCTTGGCCGGCACCACGGTCAGGCGGCAGCCACGGTCAACCAGCATCCGCAGGATATTGCGCTTGACGCCAAAGTCATAGGCTACCACGTGGTATTGCAGCTGGTCGGCATCCGGGGTGACGTGCCCCTTGCCAAGCTGCCAGCTCCCTTCGGTCCAGTTGTACGCCTCACCCACCGTCACCTCTTTGGCCAGATCCATCCCCTTCAGACCGGGGAAGGCGCGGGCCTGTTCGAGGGCATAGGCTTCATCGACCTGTTTCCCGGCCAGAATGCAGCCAGCCTGAGCGCCTTTCTCGCGCAGGATGCGGGTCAGTTTACGGGTGTCGATGTCGGCGATGCCAACGATGTTGTGAGACTTGAGGTATTCGGAGAGGGATTGCTGATTGCGGAAATTGGAGGCAAGTATCGGAAGGTCCCGGATGATCAATCCCTGAGCATGGATTTGACTGGACTCTTCATCTTCGCTGTTGGTGCCGGTGTTGCCTATATGGGGATAAGTGAGGGTGACTATCTGACGGGAATAAGAGGGATCGGTGAGGATTTCCTGATAGCCCGTCATCGACGTATTGAAAACCACTTCACCAACGGAACATCCCTCGGCGCCTATCGACACGCCTTTGAACACAGTTCCATCTTCCAGCACTAGCAATGCAGTGTGATTCAAGACAACCTCCAGTTATTTAGCTTTAAATTCAGCAATTTACCTGGGTGTTGCGGGCTCGGTTCCGGTCTTGGACAGGACTCGAACCCGGCAGATTTCTGGCAAATTGGGCGCATTCTACTTAAAAAAAGTGGCATTTCAACGTCTTTTCTCAGACGAAATGCATCTAAATTCAATAAAAAAGCAACATTACCCATTATCTATGCACTCAATCGCTTTGCAACCCCCTCCCATGAAAGAAAAGGAAAAACCACCACCAAAAGATGCCACCAAGCCAGCAATAGCGACAAAAACAAACAAAAAAACCAATTAAAACAATGGCATTTATTTTTACACAAAAAACATTAATGACAAATTTAACGCTTTTATGATGACAAGAGTGAACATGAAAAATGGAAAACGTTTTTCTGCGTTTGAATTTTTAGTCTTTTCCAGTCCGTGTAAAAAAATGGCTTCATCAGCCATAAAGATGCTCAAATTTGTTACCTGATGATGACATTCAGGAAGGGGAAATCTGGCGGATAACGCAATAGTGTGATTTATAAGGCATTCAGTTAAAAATTGCAGGCAGCGTGTCTTTTTACACAAATTCTGGCTGACTGACAGCAAAAACCCCGGCAAGCCGGGGTTTTTCACTGCGGTAGCAGTAGTACGAAAGTGCCGCTCAGAGGCATCACTTGAGATTGAGCACATCCTGCATGTCATAAAGACCGGCACCCTGCTGACCAAGCCACTTGCCCGCCCGCACAGCACCGTTGGCGAAGGTCAGGCGGCTGGAGGCCTTGTGGCTGATCTCCACCCGCTCGCCGATATCGGCAAACATGACGGTATGCTCCCCCACCAGATCGCCGGCGCGAATGGTGGCAAAGCCGATAGTGTTGCGATCCCGCTCGCCAGTGATCCCCTCGCGACCATAGACGGCGCACTCCTTGAGATCCCGGCCCAGCGTTTTGGCGACCACTTCCCCCATGGAGAGCGCAGTACCGGATGGCGCATCCACCTTGTGGCGATGGTGGCCCTCGATGATCTCGATGTCGGTGTAATCCCCCATCACCTTGGCGGCCTGCTCCAGCAGCTTGAAAACCAGGTTGACCCCGACCGAGTAGTTGGAGGCGAACACGATACCGATCTGCTTGCCCGCCTCTTTCAGGGCGGCCTTGCCTGCATCGTCAAAACCGGTGGTGCCGATCACCATCTGCTTGTGGTGGGCCAGCGCAAAGGCCAGATTGGCAAGGGTCACCTCGGGGCGGGTAAAGTCGATGATGAGGTCAAACTCATCGCGCACCTTGTCCAGACTGTCGCTGATGGCCACACCCAGATGGCCCAGCCCATTGAGCTCACCGGCATCAAGACCGATCACCGCCGAACCCGGCCGCTCCAGCGCGGCACCAACCACCACTCCATCGGTGTTGGTGATGGCCTCCAGCAGCACCTTACCCATACGACCATTACAGCCCATCACGGCCACACGGATCGGATTGTCCATCTCCACCCTCTCATCTCTTTTAATTATGGAAAGAGACCGTTTTACCAGCCCGCGCCGGGTTTGAAAAGCCATGATGCCACCACTCCTTGCTGCGCTCGCCAACAGCAGCGCCCACTGGCTGGCCAAGAACTTCCTTTTGGTCACAGGCCGCTTTTCATCGTTTCACACCATCATTTGGCAGACCGGGTGCCATCTGATAGGTTCGAACGAGTGAAATGCCAGAATACACGGAACCAGGGCAACGCCCGTGTCGATATCAAATGAGGTGCAAGGATGAGCGCAGGATTGCTGTTTGCTGTGGGGTTGATATCACTGACCATGGTCATGCTGGCCGCGGCTCTGCTGTTTGGCGGGCCGAGTCCGGCACCGGCGATGGCCAGCATCAACGACCCTTTCAAGGGGAGTGACTGGAGCAACATGCCACCCCTCTCAAGATACCCGGCGCGTGACGGCACGCAGCTGGCCTATCGGCACTATGGCGCAGAGGGCAATACGAAGAACAACAAGGTCAAGGGCAGCGTGGTACTGGTTCACGGCTCTTCTGCCAGCAGTCAAAGCATGCACAAGATGGCGAACGCCTTTTCGCAAGCGGGATATGACGCCTACGCCCTCGATATTCGCGGCCATGGCGCATCGGGCGACAAAGGCACCATTGCCTACATCGGCCAGCTTGAAGACGATCTGGAAGATTTCATCAAGTCGGTGGCCCCCGGCAAGCCTGCAACACTCGTCGGCTTCTCGTCAGGGGGTGGCTTTGTGCTGCGCGTTGCTGGCAGCACGCGACAAACCCTGTTCGAGAGCTATCTGCTGCTCTCCCCCTATCTTGGCCCCACCGCCGCCAACTACCGGCCCAACAGCGGTGGCTGGGTGCGTGTCGGCTTGCCTCGCCTCATCGCCCTGAGCATCCTCAACGGTTTCCATATTTCCGCACTCAACCATCTGACCGTGCTGAACTTTGCCCTTAATGATGAGGCGAAATCCCTGCTGACCCCCTCCTACTCCTTCAACCTTGCCTCTAACTTTCAGCCAGAGCGCGACTATCAGCAGAATTTACGCAATGTGCAACGCCCCTGCGCCGTGATCGCGGGTGCAAATGACGAAGCCTTCCAAACAGATCAACTTGAACCTGAGTTAAGACGTCTCGGCATCTCCTGGCCTGTCACCCTGCTGCCCGGAATTGGCCACATTCCGCTGACGCTGGAACAGGATGCTCTCGCGACAGCCGTTCAGGCGGTGGAGAAACTGACACAGTAACCACACAGCCCAGGTCTTGTGTCCACGCGTTCTGGAAATATCCGTATCATGCTCACGTAGAGATAGAGAGAGGGCTGCGGGAGAAATCCCCATGATGGCATGCAGAGATCTTATCGTTTACCTCTTTCCTTATTAAAGGCACGCGATACCCCCAGATACCCGCTGACTGCGTCAGAACAGCAATGAACAATAAACAGCGCTAACTTTTTTTTCCGAATATTCTTTGGATATCTCAACAACACCAGAATCATCAAACAAAAACACCTATCCATCTGGACGTCTATCTTGACCAAGCGAGGTTGACTCACTACTGTGGGCACCCCAATGCGGCAGGATGCCCGCCCTGTTTTCCCCCTATCCCTATCCGATACAGGTACAAAGCAGTTCATGACAGGAGGTCATTGTTCAATTTCAGAGGAACACATGATCCAGACTCAACCCAGTGCCAGGGCCTTGCTGCCACTTCTGGTTTTTCTCGCACTCTTTATCGGTACCGGTACCTGGCTGACCCTGCAGGGGGTCGAGTTCGCCTTCTATCAGCTGCCCGCTCCGGTTGCTGCCTTGCCTGCGGTGATGCTGGCCCTGCTGCTTGGCAAAGAGAGCTTCAACAGCAATCTGGAAACCTTCTTCAAGGGGGTTGGCCACAGCAATATTATGGCGATGTGCCTTATCTATCTGCTGGCGGGCGCCTTTGCCAGCGTGGCCAAGGCCACCGGCGGGGTTGATGCTACTGTGGCGCTGGGCCTGTCGCTCATCCCTGGCTGGGCGCTGTTGCCCGGACTGTTCCTCATCTCTGCCTTTATTGCTACCGCCATGGGCACCTCCATGGGCACCATAGGTGCCGTGGCGCCGGTCGCGCTGGGCGTGGCGCAGGCGGCCGGTATCGATCCGGTGCTGATGGCAGGTACCATTCTCTCCGGCGCCATGTTTGGCGATAACCTCTCCATCATCTCCGACACCACCATAGCAGCAACCCGCAGCCAGGGGTGCGAGATGAAGGACAAGTTCCGCGAAAACTTCAAGATTGCCGCCCCTGCCGCCATCGCAGTGATCCTGCTCTATCTGACCCTGGGCTCAGTGGGTGAATCCCCTGCCAGCGGCAGCGCCATCGAGCTGTTCAAGGTGATGCCCTACCTGCTCATTCTTGGGCTGGCGCTCGCTGGAGTGAATGTGTTTGTGGTATTGGGGATCGGTATTCTGGCCGCCGGAGTGGTGGGCATGATCAACGGCTACGCCATCGGTCAGTTCAGCAAGGATATCTATCAGGGCTTTACAGGCATGCAGGAGATCTTCCTGCTCTCCATGCTGATCGGCGGCCTCGGCGCCCTGATGGAGCGTCAAGGTGGACTGGCATGGATCAGCGAGCGCATCAGCGCCCTGATTGCCCGTTTCACTCGCGAGCACAATGGTGAACAGAGCGAAAAAGCCGCCGAGCTCGGCATCGCCGGGGTGGTGAGCCTCACCAACCTCTGTACCGCCAACAACACGGTGGCTATTATCGTCGCCAGCAAGGTAGCCCGAGATCTGGCCGAACACCACGGTGTCACCCCGCGCCGCGCCGCCTCCATGCTCGATATTTTCTCCTGCGTGGTACAGGGTCTGATCCCCTGGGGCGCACAGGCGCTGCTGCTGGGATCCATCTTCGCCCTGTCGCCGTTGGCGGTGGTGAGCATGAGTTTCTACCCGATGGCGCTCGCTGTAGCGGCACTCATTGCAGTGTTTGTGAAGCACCAGATGCGCGGCAAGGCTGAGAAGTAACTGACCAGACGCTGGCGCGCCGACATGCCATCAACAGGGGCCACATCCTGGCCTTTGTTGGCTCACTAACGGATCCGCCAGCATTTATCCCACCGTCCCGGGCATCAGCCGTCCGGGGCGGGAGTTCCCCTGCCCCCCTTAACGTCAAGAGTGAATGTGCTAAGGTAGAGCGCGTTCAAGCCATCGATGCGCAGCTATACCAGAGGTTCCCCATGCATGAGTCCCAACCCGAACGTCAATCCCTGCGCCAACTGGTTCGTCAACGCCGCAAAAATCTGAGTCCGGCCGAGCAGCAATTGGCGGCCCAACAGCTGCTGGCCCAGTTCAAGCAACACCCCGAGATCCTCGCCGCCAAACGCATTGCCCTCTATCTGGCCAATGATGGGGAGATCAACCCCTTGCCCACCATCCATTGGCTGTGGGCCCAGCACAAAGAGGTCTACCTGCCGGTGCTCCACCCCTTTACTCCGGGTCACCTGCTCTTTTTGCGCTATACCGCTACCAGTCCCATGGTGCGCAACCGCTACGGCATCGAAGAGCCGGAGCTGGATATCCTGCAGGTGGTGCCCCACAGCACGCTCGATCTTATCTGCACCCCGCTGGTCGCCTTCGATGCTCAAGGTAATCGCCTTGGCATGGGGGGCGGCTACTACGATCGCACTCTCGCCATCTGGCATGAGCACAAGCTGGGCCCCAAGCCACTCGGTATTGCCCACGACTGCCAGCAGGTGGATGCGGTCCCGCAAGAGGAGTGGGATGTGCCGCTGCCCCAGATCATCACCCCGAGCCACTGCTGGCGCTTTGAATAGACTGTTTTTGGCAGGCAGCCCCTGCTTTGTGCGCGCAAACGCAGAATAAACAGGCAAACGATTTACAAAGTCCCTCTTTTTGCCCCGGAACGTGAGCAACAAGGTCGCGACGGGGTACCGGGTTGGATATAATGCGCCCGCTTTTTTCTTAAGGAACGATCATGACTCAAGATGAAATGAAGAAGGCGGCCGGTTGGGCTGCGCTCAAGTATGTGGTTCCCGGCACCATCGTCGGGGTGGGCACCGGCTCTACCGTCAACCACTTTATCGACGCGCTGGCGACCATGAAGGACGAGATCAAGGGGGCGGTATCCAGCTCCGTGGCCTCTACCGAGCGCCTCAAGGGCTTCGGCATCACCGTATATGATCTCAACGAGATCGAGGCCCTCTCCATCTATGTGGATGGCGCCGACGAGATCAACGCAACCCGCGACATGATCAAGGGTGGTGGCGCAGCCCTGACCCGCGAGAAGATCGTTGCCGCCGTCGCTGACAAGTTCATCTGCATCATCGACAACACCAAAACCGTCGACGTGCTGGGCAAGTTCCCGCTGCCGGTCGAAGTGATCCCGATGGCCCGCGAATACGTGGCCCGCGAAATTCGCAAACTGGGTGGCAACCCGGTGTGGCGTGAAGGGGTGGTCACCGACAACGGCAACCACATTCTGGATGTGAAAGGCATGGCCATTACCGACGCCAAGGCGCTGGAAGTGCGACTGAACGCCATTGTTGGCGTGGTCACCAACGGCCTGTTCGCCGCGCGCGGCGCCGACGTGGTCCTGATCGGTACGCCGGACGGCGTGATTACCCAGTAATCCCGACACCGGCAGCACAGTGCAGCGGCATCCTCCCTCGCACGCCAGCGCCACTCTGCAACCTCTGACGCGGCAGCGGCGTTGATTGAGCCCCGGGATGGGATATGACCCAAACATTGCACTGTGAATAAATGACGGCGCCTGATGGCGCCGTTTTTATTTATCCCTCAACAAGTTGCATACGGATGTTTACAACATTCGTTGATAACTTCAAAGAATTTGACTTTCGTCACAAATATTCCCTCTCCCAAACGTTTTTGCTACTTTACGGTTTTCTTCGCACACCAAATCTGCACTTACGTTTGCACATACAGAGGGATCGTCATGACTGCCAAGTTTTCGTTGGACAAGGATAAAATCAAGGTTCTGCTGCTGGAGGGGGTTCACCCCAACACCGTAGAGACCTTTCGTGCCGCAGGTTACACCAGTGTGGAGTATCTCAAGACCTCGCTCTCCGAAGAGGAGCTGATCGAGCAGATCCGCGACGTCCATTTCATCGGGCTGCGCTCCCGCACCCAGATCACCGAGAAAGTCCTCGACGCCGCCAACAAGCTGGTCGCCATCGGCTGCTTCTGCATCGGTACCAACCAGGTCGAGCTGGAAGCGGCCCAGATCCGCGGTATTCCGGTCTTCAACGCCCCCTTCTCCAACACCCGTTCGGTCGCCGAGCTGGTTCTGGGCGAGATCCTGCTGCTGCTGCGCGGCATCCCCGAGAAGAACGCCAAGTGCCATCGCGGCGTGTGGGAAAAACTGGCCAACCGCTCGGTGGAAGCGCGCGGCAAGAAGCTCGGCATCATCGGCTACGGCCATATCGGTACCCAGCTTGGCATCATCGCCGAGAGCATCGGCATGAAGGTTTATTACTACGATATCGAGAACAAGCTCTCGCTGGGCAACGCCATTCAGGTGCCAAGCATGGTCGAGCTGCTTAATATGTCTGACGTCATCAGCCTGCACGTACCGGAGACCGCCTCCACCAAGAACATGATCGGTGCCGAACAGCTGCGGATGATGAAACCGGGCGCCATCTTCATCAACGCCGCCCGCGGTACCGTGGTGGATATCGATGCGCTGGCTGACGTCATCAAGAGCGGCCATATCGCCGGCGCCGCCATCGACGTCTTCCCGGTCGAGCCCAAGTCCAATGACGAAGAGTTCCAAAGCCCGCTGCGTGGGCTGGAGAACGTCATCCTGACCCCGCACATTGGTGGCACCACCCACGAAGCGCAGGAGAACATCGGGCTGGAAGTGGCCAACAAGCTGGTCAAATACTCCGACAACGGCTCCACCCTCTCCGCCGTCAACTTCCCGGAAGTGTCGCTGCCGGGCCACAAGGGCTCCAGCCGCCTGCTGCACATTCACCGCAACCAGCCGGGCGTGATGAACCAGATCAACCAGATCTTCGCCGAAGAGGGGATCAACATCGCCGGTCAGTACCTGCAGACCAGCAGCCATATCGGTTACGTGGTGATCGACGTGGAGACAGAGCACAGCGAGAAGGCGCTCGCCAAGCTCAAGGAGATCAACGGCACCATCCGCGCCCGTATCCTCCACTGATAGATCCGTGTATCCAAGCAGCAAAAAGCCCGTCATGATGACGGGCTTTATTACGTTGTGGAACCTGATAGCTGCGTGATGGCTTACCACCACCCCAACAGGTTGCGGCCCACCAGCGCCCCCCATACCAGGGCGTTCAGGGCTAGCGCGATAAAGACGGCGGCGGACCCCAAATCCTTGGCGCGACCGGAGAGCTCATGATGCTCGGAGCCAACCCTGTCTACCACAGCTTCAATGGCGGAGTTGAGGATCTCGACGATCACCACCAGCCAACTGATGACGATAAGCAGCAGGATCTGGTTGAGAGAATCCCCCAGCCAGAAGGCCAGTGGCATCAGCAACAGGATCAGCATCAGCTCCTGCCGAAAAGCCGCCTCATTAATCCAGGCTGACTTGAGCCCCTTCATGCTGTAACCGGTTGCGTTGATGATGCGGGTGACCCCGGTTGCCCCTGGCTTTGCCACGCTATCTACCTCATTTGGAATCGATTTTGGCCTCACATCCTATCAGAGCCCCCCAAGGTTTCAATCAGGGGACTTTTGCTTTATTTTATCCCTTTGCTTTTTCGCCCCTTGCGGCTGACACCACCCACTCGAGACTTGAGTTGTATGTCCATTCACACAGATGAATTGCGCACCCGTCGCCTGGAGTCACTGATCACTCCGAGCGAGCTTGCCCACGCGTTTCCGATCACCGATACCATTGCCCAGAATCTGCTGGATGCCCGTCGCGAAGTGGAAGCCATTCTGGCCGGAGACGATCAGCGCCTGCTGGTCATTGTCGGCCCCTGCTCTATCCATGATCCCGCTGCTGCTCGCGAGTATGCCCAGCGCCTCAACGCCCTGCGCGAGCAGTATAAAGAGAGCCTCTGCATCGTGATGCGCACCTATTTCGAGAAGCCGCGCACCATCGTCGGCTGGAAAGGGCTGATCAATGATCCGCGCCTCGATGGCAGTTTCGACGTCAACGAAGGGCTGAAACTGGCGCGCAAACTGCTGGTCGACATCAACGAGATCGGCATGCCAACCGCCACCGAATTCCTCGATATGGTGACTGGCCAGTATATTGCCGACCTCATCACCTGGGGCGCCATCGGCGCTCGTACCACCGAATCCCAGGTACACCGCGAGATGGCTTCTGCTCTCTCCTGCCCGGTCGGCTTCAAGAACGGCACCGACGGCAATACCCGCATCGCCATCGATGCGGTGCGCGCCGCCCGTCACAGCCACATCTTCTATTCGCCGGACAAAGACGGCAAGATGACCATCTACCGCACCGCCGGTAACCCCTTTGGTCATGTGATCCTGCGTGGCGGCCACCGACCCAACTACGACACCGCCAGTGTCGATGAAGCGTGTGAAGCGTTGGCCGATGTGGGCCTGCCGGAGCGTCTGGTGGTCGATTTCAGCCACGGCAACAGCATGAAGGATCACCGCCGTCAGCTGCTGGTGGCGCAAGATATCTGCGATCAGCTGCGCCGCGGCCGTACCGGCATCGCCGGCATCATGGCCGAGAGCTTCTTGGTGGAAGGGCGTCAGGATGTGGAGAACGGCTGCGCCGCCACCTTTGGCCAGAGCATCACCGATGCCTGCCTGTCATGGAGCGACACCGAAACCCTGCTGGCAATGCTGGCCGAAGCCGCACAGGTGCGCCTGAGCAAACAGGCTTGAACTGCGAATAAAACCAAAGGGGCCGGTATTTTTGATACCGGCCCCTTCTTCTTGCTGTCAGCCGATTACGCTTCGCTAATCGGCCCTACATGCGCCCTCTTTCCTGTACACCCTACTTATAAACTGGGCATAAACCACACGCGCCCTGCCGCTTCGATGCGATCGGTGCGGATCTGGAATACCTGTGCCAACAGCGCCTCATCCACCAGCTCGACACCCCCTTCGCGCACCACCGCGCCCTGTTGCAGGCAGAGAATGCGGTCGGCCCAGTCGATGGCCAGATTGATATCGTGGATGGCGATCACCACCAGCAACCCCTGCCCGGCCAGGGTTTTCAGCAACCGCAATAGCGCCAGCTGGTGATGCAGGTCGAGCCCCGCCAGCGGCTCGTCCAGCAGCAGCACCTTGCCGGTCGGATTGAGGCTCGGCCACACCTGCAGCAGGGTGCGGGCAATCAGCACTCGCTGCTGTTCACCGCCCGACAAGCGGCTGAAATCACGAGCCAACAAGGCTTCCAGTTCCAGTGCCTCGCACAATGCATTTATCGCCTCGTTCTGTCTGGCAGGTGCAACCATCTCATCGAGCCCCAGGCTCAACACCTGAAACACCGGAATATGAAACAGCTGGGGCTGACGCTGGGGCAGCATGGCGCGCCGTTTGGCAAGCTCGGGCCAACTCATGTCAGTAAGCACTCCCCCCCCCAGCAGCACTGTGCCATCGGCGGGTAAAATCCCCGCCAACGCCCCGAGCAGGGTCGACTTGCCACTGCCATTGGGGCCAAGCAGCGCCACCAGCTGGCCGCCATGCCAGCGGATATCCAGGGGAGAGAGCCGTCCAGCAATGGCGAGTGCGCGCGCCTCCAGCAGCGGCGCAGCAGCACGAGAAGAAACCGGCATGGGATCAGCGGGTGACATCGGCATCTTGCCTCAACAAAGGGTAAATAAGGAGACTGCACGCCCCGACCAAATCATGCAGATATTCATGCAGCACCATCGGCAGTTTGCCTCAATAGCAGGTAGATAAAGAGCGGCGCCCCCACCGAGGCGGTGATGACGCCGATAGGCAACTCCCCTGCGCTCAGGGTGGATCGAGCAACCAGATCGGCCGCCAGCAGCAGGGCCCCGCCGCCAAGCCCCGAGGCAGGCAGCAGAAAGCGCTGATCACTACCTCCGCAGAGCCGCAGCAGATGGGGCACCACCAACCCGACAAAACCGATCACGCCGCACAGCGACACCGCCACACCGGTCAGCAGACAGACCGCCAGCACCAGCCGCACCCGCATCTTGTCGACATCCATCCCCATCAGGCGGGCCTGGGTCTCCCCCAACAACAACTGTTGCAGCGCCTTGCCCTGCCAGCAGAGCCAGCCCAGGGTGAGCGGCAGCACCAGCCACCACCAGGCAAACTGCTGGCTACCGTAAGAGAGGCTGCCCATCATCCAGAACATGAATTCACGCAAGGAGCCGTCGTCGGCAAAGTACATCAACCAGGTCATGGCCGCATTGGTAAGAATACCGATGGCGACGCCAAACAACAGCAAGCGAGCATGACCGAGACGCGCCCGGCGAGCCAGCCGAATGAGCAGCATGGTTACCAGCAAGGCGCCACCAAAGGCCGCCAGCGACAGCCCCCAGCCGGGCAGATAGAGGCCGAGGGATTTGGCCAGCGCCATCGCCACCATGGCGGCAAAGCCTGCCCCGCTCGAGACACCAAGCAGCCCGGGTTCGGCCACCGGGTTGTGCAGCATCACCTGCAACACGGCGCCGCCACAGGCAAGGGCTGCGCCAGCCAAGAGGGCCAGCAAGGCACGCGGCAGACGCAGCTCCAGCAGGATGCGCAGTTCGAGATCGCCAAGGGGATGCCAGGGCAGCAGCACAAACTCGCCCCAGACGAGGGAGAAGAGAAACAGCAGCAGGGTCAGCAGCGTCAGGCCACAGAGCCAGCGCCGCTGCCAGCGCTGCTGGCGGGCGATAAGGGAGAGGTACAAGGATGATCCCCGAATAACAAGGCTTCATCCCCGGCCCTGTCGCAGCGCCGGGGAGAAGCAGGAAAAGGGCATGATAACAGTGGCTTGCCACCCAAGGTCAAGGCTGGTAACGCTTTGCCATCACCCTTATCTCGCCGCTGGCCACCAGATTTTGCAGCGCCACCAGCAAGGGCTGGCGCAGCGACTGGTGAGGTGAGTGCTTGCTCATCCCCAGATAGAGGGTCACCGGCGTGGCGGGGCGGTAGTCCGCCTTGCCTATCCGGCTGGCATTTCCCTGACTCAGGGCGTAATCCACCTGACAGTCGGTGCCAATCATCAGCGGCAGGTGACCGCGCTGCACCATGCGCAGCAGTTGATCTTCGGTGGGTACTCCGTGCTTGTCGAGGCGGCTGTCACTGTTGAAGGGCTCAAAGTAGGCGGAGTTGAGCACATAGCCCACCTTCACCCCCTGCAGATCGCGGTATTGGTGGATCCGGGCCACATTGACCGGCTGACCATAAAACGCGGGCCAACACTGATAGTAGGCAGGCTGCAGATAGTCGATGAACTGCGCCCGCTCGGCGGTATAGGCGAGGCCAATCATCAGATCGACCTGACCGGTCTGCATCTGCTTGAGCGCCCTGCCCCACGGCATCCGCCGTACCTGCAACTCAATGCCGCTCGCCTGTTGCAAACGGCGCAGGATGTCCATGTCGAGCCCCTGCAACCGGCCATCCGCTTGCAGGATGCGAAATGGCGGCCACAGATCGGTGGCCACCGTCAGCGTCGGGGTCGCTCGCACCGGCATGGCAAATAACAGTAACAACACAATCCCGCATAACTTGCCCATCCCGTCGCATACCTCGCACGGCTTATCCTGTTGGTTAAAAATACCCTCCCGCACCACGTATGAAAACCCGTGGTTCAGGGATAAAATGCGCCGGATTTTCAAGGAGAACCCTATGAACCCGATTTTCACCAGTATCGGTCTGCTGCTCTGCAGCAACGTCTTTATGACCTTCGCCTGGTACGCTCACCTCAAGAGCATGAACCATAAACCCTGGATCATTGCCGCCCTGGTGAGCTGGGGTATCGCCCTGTTCGAATACCTGCTGCAAGTGCCCGCCAACCGCATCGGCCATACGGTGATGAGCGTGGGCCAACTTAAAATCCTGCAAGAAGTGATCACACTCACCGTATTCGTCCCCTTCTCTATCTTCTATCTCAAGGAAGATCTGAAATGGGACTATCTCTGGGCAGGGCTCTGCATTCTCGGTGCGGTCTTTTTTGTCTTTCGCGAGAAACTGACCGGCGCCTGAGGCTGTACACTCAATATCATCCCGCTCATGGCATCTCATTGATCGACGAGGCAAAAAAATGGAATTGCGAGACATGTTACAGATCCTGGCCAAGCAGGATGGCTCAGACCTCTATCTGTCGACCGGCGCGCCCCCCTGCGCCAAGTTTAACGGCGGCCTGCGCCCCCTCAACGAAACGCCGCTGGAGCCGGGTGAAGTGGCGCGGATCGCCGCCGAGATCATGGATGGCGAGCAGAAGCAGCAGTTCGAGAAGGAGCTGGAGATGAACCTCGCCATCTCCCTGCCCCAGATCGGCCGCTTTCGGGTCAACATCTTCAAGCAGCGCAACGAAGTCTCTCTGGTGGCCCGCAACATCAAGACCGACATCCCCCGCTTTGAAGATCTCAAACTCCCGCCGGTGTTGCTCGACACCATCATGGAGAAACGCGGTCTGGTACTGTTTGTCGGCGGTACCGGCTCGGGTAAATCCACTTCGCTGGCGGCGCTTATCGACCATCGCAACCGCAACAGCGGTGGCCACATCATCACCATCGAGGATCCGGTAGAGTTCGTTCATCGTCACCGCAAGAGCATCATCAACCAGCGGGAGGTTGGCGTGGATACCCGCAGCTTCCACGCCGCCCTGAAAAACACCCTGCGTCAGGCGCCGGACGTCATTCTTATCGGCGAGATCCGCGATCGCGAGACCATGGAGCATGCGCTGGCCTTCTCCGAAACCGGCCACCTTGCCATTTCGACCCTGCACGCCAACAACGCCAACCAGGCGCTGGATCGCATTATCAACTTCTTCCCCGAGGAGCGCCGCCCCCAGCTGCTCAACGATCTGGGCAACAACCTCAAGGCTTTTGTCTCCCAGCGGCTGGTGAAAACCACCGATGGCGGCCGCCGGGCCGCAGTGGAGATCATGCTCGGCACCCACACCATCCGCGACATGATCAAGCGCGGCGAATTTGGCGGCCTCAAGGAGGTGATGGAGAAATCCAAGGCCCTCGGCATGATCACCTTCGACAGTGCCCTGTTTGATCTGGTGGTGGAAGGGGTAATTGAGGAAGAAGAGGCGGTAAAGAACGCCGACTCGGCCAACAACCTGCGCCTCAAGATCAAGCTGTGGAAGGAGAAGGGACAGATTGCCAGCAGCAGCGATGCCACCGGCTGGAGCCTCGAACCCACCAAGGACGAGAAGGGCGATTTTTTCTAACCTGTCCCTCGAGAACCCCGGGCCCGCCCGGGGTTCTCTTTATCCAGCACGGCTGACCCGAATTATCCGCTCAGCCCACGCAGGTCACTGCCAGTCAGCACCAACGGCGCACGCGCTGGCAATACGCCACATACTCGTCGCCGAAACGGGCGCGCAGCAACCGCTCCTCCGGCATGATCTGAAAGCGGGTCAGCCAGGCCACCAGCACGATTGGCCCAACCCAGACCCAACTTCCACCGAGATAACAGCCCCAGGCGACCAGCCAGCAGAGCAGTCCCAGATACATGGGATTGCGACTGACACGATAAACGCCGCAGGTTACCAGACGACTGGTGTGCTGAGGTTTGGTGGGGCTGACCGTGGTCTGGTGGTGACGAAACCGTTGCAGGGCACCAAATCCCATGATGGCCCCCGCCACGACCAGCACAGCCATCAGCGCCATTGCCCAGATGCCGGGCTGACTCTCCCCTCTTAGCCACCACATGGCCCCGGCACAGAGCAGGAAGATCAGCGGTGGTGGCAAACGTAACTCAAGATTGACCATTTTCTTCCCCTGACGAGTGTCGGCCGAACCCGTGTTGCGGTAGACTCCCAACCAGTCAGCGCCTGTTGAGAGTGACAAAGATCATAATAATAACAACAAGTTGTGGTTAAACCACCACCAATGTGGCCGACCCCGTCCAAACTATCCAACGCGAACAACAAAAAGGAATCACCATGCACAAGAAAACTCTGCTGGCTACCCTGATCTTCGGCCTGCTCGCGGGCCAAGCCGTTGCGGCTCCCTATCTGCCCCTTGCGACGGATCATCGCAACGGCCAGGAGCAAACCGCCAGCAACGCCTGGTTGGAAGTGGATCTGGGCGCCTTTGAACACAATATCCAGACCCTCAAGGATCGCCTCGGCGACAAAGGCCCGCAGATCTGCGCCATCATGAAGGCCGACGCTTATGGTCATGGCATCGACCTGCTGGTTCCCTCCGTGGTCAAGGCCAATATCCCCTGCATCGGCATCGCCAGCAACGAAGAGGCGCGCGTCGCCCGCGAGAAGGGCTTTACCGGCCGTCTGATGCGGGTGCGTGCTGCCACCCCGGATGAAGTTGAGCAGGCCCTGCCCTACAAGATGGAGGAGCTGATCGGCAGTCTGGTGAGTGCCCAGGGTATCGCCGATATCGCCCAGCGCCACCACACCACCATTCCGGTGCATATTGCACTCAACTCCGCCGGCATGAGCCGCAACGGCATCGATCTGCGTCTGGCCGATGCCAAGCAGGATGCGCTGGCCATGCTCAAGCTAAAGGGGATCACCCCGGTCGGCATCATGACCCACTTCCCGGTTGAGGAGAAAGAGGACGTCAAGATGGGGCTGGCCCAGTTCAAACTGGACTCCCAGTGGCTGCTGGAAGCGGGCAAGCTGGATCGCAGCAAGATCACCATCCACGCCGCCAACTCCTTCGCCACTCTGGCCGTGCCGGACGCCTACTTCGACATGGTGCGCCCGGGCGGCCTGCTCTACGGTGACTCCATCCCCTCCCACACCGAATACAAGCGGGTGATGGCATTCAAGACCCAGGTCGCCTCGGTCAACCACTATGCAGCGGGTAACACCGTCGGTTATGACCGCACCTTTACTCTCAAGCGTGACTCCTGGCTCGCCAACCTGCCGCTGGGCTACTCCGATGGTTATCGCCGCTCCCTGAGCAACAAGGCCTATGTGCTGATCCAGGGTCAGAAGGTGCCGGTGGTCGGCAAGACTTCCATGAACACCATCATGGTGGATGTGACTGATCTGAAAGGGGTGAAACCCGGCGACGAGGTGGTGCTGTTTGGCCGTCAGGGTGAAGCCGAAGTGAAACAGGCGGATCTGGAGGAGTACAACGGCGCCCTGCTGGCGGACATGTACACCATCTGGGGCTACACCAACCCCAAGAAGATCAAACGCTGATCACGCGATATGATAAAGGGCTCCCGCGGGAGCCCTTGTTGTTATTGCTTAATTGTCTGCCGCGCTCAAGCGGCCTTTTTACGGGTCACAAACAGACTCAACCCCATGGATGCCAGCAGGATCAACGCGACTACGCCCAGTGCTATGCCGGTCGGGATCTTGAAGATATCCAGCAGCAGCATCTTGACCCCGATAAACATCAGGATCAGCGCCAGACCGTATTTGAGCAGGGCGAAGCGATCAGCCACACCCGCCAGCAGGAAGTACATGGCACGCAGGCCCATGATGGCGAAGATGTTGGAGGTCAGCACGATGAAGGGATCCGTGGTCACCGCGAAGATGGCCGGGATACTGTCCACCGCAAAGATAAGATCGCTCACCTCCACCAGCACCAGGATCAACAGCAGCGGGGTGGCATAGCGCACACCGTCACGCAAGACGAAGAACTTCTCCCCTTCCAGGGTCTCGGTCACCTTGAAGCGACGGCGCATCCAGCCCAGCAGCGGGTTGTTGGCGAGATCAGGCTCCTTGTCGGCCGCCCACAGCATCTTGGCACCGGTCAGCAGCAGGAAAGCGCCAAACAGATAGAGGATCCAGTGGAACTGCTCGATGAGCCAGCTGCCCGCGAACACCATACCGGCACGCATCACGATGGCACCCAGTACCCCGTACAGCAGCACCCGGCGCTGCAGCTCGGCTGGAATGGCAAAGTAGCCGAACAGCATCAGCCAGACGAAGACGTTGTCCACTGCCAGCGCTTTCTCGATGAGGTAGCCGGTAAGGAACTCCAGCCCCTTCTGATTGGCGATTTCACGGCCCGCGCTGTGATCCAGCCAGAGCCAGATAGCCAGGTTGAAGAGCAGCGCCACGCTGACCCAGATGAGGGACCAGACGCCCGCCTCTTTGAGGGACACCTTGTGTGACTTGCCGCCACCGACAAAGCGTATGTCTATCCATAACAGGACCAGCACTATGCTGAAGAAACCGGCCCACATCCACCATTCACCCATGTTCACTTCTCCCAAAAACGACAAAACCCACGACCGAGAGGCGTGGGTTTGCGTTTGGAGCAGATACACCTTGCCTCTCGGCAAGGTCTCACTTACAGCTGATTTGCATCGACTGCCCGGCTGCCGGGTGCACTGCAGGATATGGGTGCACCGTAATGACGACAAACCGGCGAGAAGTTACTCCCCTTGTTGCGCGGATAGTAGCAGCGGTAAATGATAACGCCAAGAGGCATCTTCACTGCCGTCAAAAATAAATCGGGGCCCCATCAAGGAGCCCCGCAAGCAGGTTCAACACATCCCCATCAGAGCGGGTCGACCTTGAGGCAGGAGACGGCGTGATCGAAGTTCCCCTCCAGCACTGGGCGGGTCTTGGCACACTCGGGGCCAGCCACCGGGCAGCGGGTGCGGAACACGCAGCCTGACGGTGGATTCATCGGCGATGGCAAGTCCCCCTCCAGGATCTGGATCACCTTGTTGCGCTCCAGCTCAGGGTCCGGGATTGGCACCGCTGACATCAGCGCCTTGGTGTAGGGATGCAACGGGTTGGCAAAGATCTCCTTGCGGGTCCCCAGCTCAACGGCGTTGCCCAGATACATCACCAGCACCCGATCGGAGATATGCTTGACCACCGACAGGTCGTGGGCGATGAAGATGAGCGACAGCCCCATCTCCTTTTGCAGGGATTTGAGCAGGTTGACCACCTGCGCCTGGATAGAGACGTCGAGCGCCGACACCGGCTCGTCGCAGATGATCATCTTGGGCTCGAGGATCAGCGCCCGGGCAATCCCGATCCGCTGGCACTGGCCACCGGAGAACTCGTGCGGATAGCGGTTGACCAGGTTGGGCAACAACCCCACCTTGCTCATCATGGCGCGCACCTTCTCCTTCACCTCTTCCCGCGGCAGGTTGGGGTAGAAGGTGATGAGCGGCTCGGCGATGATGTCGCCAATGGTCATGCGCGGGTTCAGAGAAGCCAGCGGGTCCTGGAAGATCATCTGGATCTCTTTGCGCTTCTCGCGCAGGGCATTCTGGTCGAGCTTGGTGAGATCGTCACCCAGCCACACCACCTTGCCATCGGTGGCCGGTACCAGACCGATGATGGCGCGGGCAAAGGTCGATTTGCCGCAGCCGGATTCACCCACCACGCCGAGGGTTTCCCCTTCGTAGAGGCGCAGGGTAACGCCATCGACCGCCTTCAAATCGGATGGCTTGGCCCAAGGCCACGCCTTGCCACTCTTGATACTGAAGTGGACCTTGAGGTCAGACACTTCCAACAGCAATTTTTTGTCGGCACCCATTTAGTTGGCCCCCTTGTTCATGGCATCCGAAACCCAGTGACAAGCACGCTCCCGACCGTCGTTGAACGGAGTCAGGATCGGTGACTGCTGGCCGCAAATCTCGCTGACCCGGTGGCAACGCTCCTGGAAGGGGCAGCCGGTCGGCAGACGCAGCAGGTTGGGCGGATTGCCCGGGATGGTGGGCAGCACTTCCCCTTCGGTATCGAGACGAGGAATGGCGCGCAGCAGGCCTTCGGTGTAGGGGTGGCTCGGGCGATAGAAGATATCGTCTACCTTGCCGTACTCCATGGTACGACCGGCATACATCACCAGCACCTTGTTGCAGATACCGGCGACCACGCCAAGGTCATGGGTGATCATGATGATGGCGGTGTTGAACTCGCGCTTGAGCTCGTTCATCAGGGTCATGATCTGGGCCTGTACGGTCACGTCGAGTGCGGTAGTCGGTTCGTCAGCGATCAGCAGTTGCGGCCGGCAGAGCAGCGCCATGGCGATCATCACCCGCTGGCGCATGCCGCCGGAAAACTCGTGGGGATACATGCCCATCCGCTTGCGTGCTTCGGGGATCTTCACCGCATCAAGCATCCGTACCGACTCTTCGAACGCTTCCGCCTTGCTGACGCCCTTATGCAACATCAGCACTTCCATCAGCTGATCCTGCACCTTCATGTAGGGGTTGAGCGAGGTCATGGGGTCCTGGAAGATCATGGCGATCTTCTCGGAGCGGATCTTGTTGAGCTTGGACTCCGGCAGGTTGAGGATCTCCTCACCCTGAAACTTGGCGGAACCGGTAATAATGCCGTTTTTGGCCAACAGCCCCATGATGGCAAAGGCCGTCTGGGATTTGCCGGAGCCGGACTCGCCGACGATCCCCAGAGTTTCACCCGCAGAGAGAGAAAAGTTGAGGTCGTTGACCGCCACCACATTGCCGTCCGGGGTCTTGAACTCGACCCGCAGATCTTTCACATCCAGTAACTTCATATAAAAACTCCTTATCGATCTTTCGTGATGCTTTCCTGTCGACCCGATGCTCGATTAACGATCTTTCGGATCGAGGGCGTCACGCAGACCATCCCCGAGGAAGTTGAAGCAAAACAGGGTCACCACCATAAAGCTGGCGGGGAACAGCAGTTGCCAGATGGCCACTTCCATCGACTTGGAGCCTTCATCCAGCAGGGCACCCCAGCTGGTCATCGGTTCCTGAACCCCAAGGCCCAGGAAACTCAGGAAGGATTCAAACATGATCATCCCCGGCACCAGCAAGGTGGCGTAGACGGCCACGATACCGAGTACGTTCGGTACGATGTGACGGGTGATGATCTTCCACTTGGAGACGCCACAGACGTGGGCCGCCTCGATAAACTCCTTGCTCTTGAGGCTGAGAGTCTGGCCGCGCACGATCCGCGCCATGTCGAGCCAGCTCACCGCCCCGATGGCGATAAAGATGAGTGCCAGATTGCGGCCAAAGAAGGTGACCAGCATGATGACAAAGAACATGAAGGGGAAAGCGTTGAGGATCTCCAGTACCCGCATCATCAGGCTGTCGACCCGCCCGCCGATAAAACCGGAGGCAGCGCCATACAAAGTACCGATGATGACCGCCACCATGGCGCCCATGATGCCGACCATCAGGGAGATGCGACCGCCCAGCAGGGTGCGCACGAACAGATCGCGCCCCAGGCTGTCGGTACCGAAGTAGTGACCCGCTTCCATATCGGGCGGCGACTGCATGGCGCCCCAGTCCGGATCGTCAAAGGTGTATTGGGACAAATGGGGGCCAAAGATGACCGCCAGACCGATGATGGTCAGAATGATCAGGCTGGTCAGTGCCGCCTTGTTGCGCAGGAAACGGCGACGGGCATCCTTCCACAGGGAGCGTCCCTCCACCACTTCCACTTTTTGCGCGAACGCCTCGATGGCATCGCGTTTTTCAGTTGAAACAACCATGATGAACTCCCGAATTAGTAACGGATCTTGGGATCGATAAAGGCGTAGAGAATATCGACCACAGCGTTAAAGGTGATGGTGAGGGCGCCGACCAGAATGGTCAGACCGAGCACCATGGAGTAATCACGGTTAAGGGCACCGTTGACGAACAGCTGACCGATCCCCGGCAGGCCGAAGATGGTCTCGATCACCACGGAACCTGTGATGATGCCGACAAAGGCCGGGCCCAGATAGGAGACCACTGGCAGCATAGCCGGACGCAGCGCGTGTTTCAGGATGATGTGGCGCAGCGGCAAGCCCTTGGCACGGGCGGTACGGATGAAGTTGGAGTTCATGGTCTCGATCATGCTGCCCCGCATGATCCGCGAGATGGCAGAGATGTAGTACATCATCATGCCGAACACCGGCAGCACCATAAACTGGATGCCACCGCCCTGCCAGCCACCAGCAGGGAACCAACCCAGATGAATACTGAAAAACAGCACCAGCAAGGGCGCCAGCACAAAGCCCGGGATCACCACCCCGGCCATGGCCGACGACATCAGCAGATAGTCGATGATGGTGTTCTGTTTCAGTGCCGCTATGGTGCCGAAGGTGACCCCCAGCAGCACGGCGAAGAAGAAGGCCGTGGTCCCGATCTTGGCGGAAACAGGCAGCGCCTGACTCACCAGATCATTGACGGTGAAATCCTTGTATTTGAAAGAGGGGCCCAAATCACCCTGCACCAGGTTGCCCAGGTAGGTGAGATATTGCATGCCAATGGGTTTGTCGAGCCCGTATTTGGCCTCGATATTGGCGATGACTTCGGGGGGCAGTGAACGCTCGCTGGTAAAGGGGTTACCCGGGGCGAAACGCATCATGAAGAAAGAGACGGTGATCAAGACCAGCAGAGTCGGGATCGCTTCCAATAGCCGTTTAAAAATGAATTTCAACATAGACATTTCCTGTCCTGTACTGCTTCCAAATGGTCGCGGTTGTAATAAAGGCCCGCCGTCCGGCGGGCCCTGCTTGTTATGCGACTTGTTGCTTTAAATCAGTGAGCAATGATGTACATATCTTTGCTGTAGAGGTTATCCAGCGGGTTGGCCGGGTAGCCGCCTACATAGGGTTTGACCATACGGGCAGTCACGTACTGGTAGATGGGGGCGATCGGCATGTCTTTGGCCAGGATCTCTTCAGCCTGGACGTAGAGCTTGTTACGGGCCGCCACATCGACCTGATCACGGGATGAATCCATCAGCTTGTCGAACTCCGGATTGGAGTACTTGCCGTCGTTGTTACCGTGGGTGGTCTGCATCAGATCCAGCATGGAGGAGGCTTCGTTGTAGTCGGCGATCCAGCCGGCACGACCTACGTCAAACTGACCCTGTTTCTTGGTTTCCAGGTAAGTTTTCCACTCCTGGTTGACCAGGCTCACCTGCACGCCCAGCTTCTTCCACATGGAGGCCACGGCCACAGCCACTTTCTTGTGGTTGTCGTCGGTGTTGTAGAGCAGCTCGAACTTCAGCGGCTTGCTGGCATCGAAACCGGCCTCTTGCAGCAGCGCCTTGGCCTTGGCATCACGCTCGGCCTGGGTCATCTTCGACCACTCGGGCGCTACCGGCTTGAAGCCATCGACGAAGTCCGGCACCAGGGTGTAACCCGGCGTCTGACCCTGACCCATCACCTTGTCGGCGATCACGTTGCGATCGATGGCATAGGAGAGCGCAGTACGGACGCGCACATCGTCAAACGGCTTCTTCTTGACGTTGTACTGGTAGTAGTAAGTACCAACATAACCGGTCACTTTCAGCTCGTCCGGCTTCTCTTTCTTCATCTGCTTGAAGCGCTCGATGGGCATCTGATAGGTGATGTCCACTTCGCCCGCCAGATAGCGGCTCAGGTCGGCGTTGGTAGACTGGATGGGCAGATAGACCACCTTGTTGATAACGGTCTTGCCATCGTTCCAGTAGTGCTTATTGCGCTCCACTTCGACGCGCTCGTTCACCACCCAGTTCTTCAGGGTATAGGCACCGTTGGATACCATATTTTCCGGCTGGGTCCACTTGTCACCGAACTTCTCGATCACCTTCTTCGGTACCGGATAGGTGGTGGTGTGGGAGAGCATGCTGACGAAGTAAGGGATCGCTTTCTCGAGCTGCACTTCGAAGGTGTAGTCGTCGGTCGCCTTCACGCCCAGCGTATCAGCCGGCTTTTTACCTGCGATGATCTCGGAGGCATTGGCAATGGTCGGGATCTCCAGATACCAGGAGTAAGGAGAGGCGGTTTTCGGATCAACGGCACGCTGGAAAGCAAAAACGAAATCGTGGGCAGTGACTGGGTCACCGTTGGACCACTTGGCATCTTTGCGCAGGTGGAAGACGTAGTGCTTGTTATCCTTGGTTTCCCAGGATTCAGCCACCGCTGGGAGAATTTCCCCTTTCGGGCCGGATGCAACGAGACCTTCGAACAGGTCGCGCAGGATATTGGATTCGACCGTTCCTTCGGTCTTGTGCGGGTCAAGGGTCGCAGGCTCGGAGCCGTTGCCTTTTACCAGTTGCTGGACTTCAGCCAGCTTGGTTCCCGCCGGGACATCGGCAGCCTGAGCCACATTGACGCCACCAAACAGTGCAGCCACCAGCAATGTGTTAATCATTGTTTTTTTATGAGTCATTTCCCTACTCCAACAAGAACATTCCATGCATTTTTTAAAGTGACGGGGTTAAAACCCGCTCCCAGCATAATTCCCTGCCAATTCCGATAATGCAACAGATATTGTCAGGGTAATCGTCATTTTCTGGTCAAAAAATCAGCTGACGTGCGCTTTTTCAGTATTAAAACACCGGCAAAGCGCTCGTTTTTCACACAAACGACCGATTCTAGAAAAGACCGGGCAAAAAGCAACCAATAAAAAGCCGGTCACGAGGACCGGCTTTCATAAAGCGGAGCTGGCTCACATCAGGCTGGGGAAAACCCCCTTGATGCCGGCCACCATGATCTCGATACCCAGCGACATCATGATAAGACCCATGATACGGGTCACCACGTTGATGCCTGTGTTGCCCATGATCTTGAACAGCAGCGGCGCGGCGCGAAAGATGAGCCAGGAGCAGAAGGAGAAGACCACGACAACAACTGACATGCCGAGCAGCTGCTGCCAGTGGCTCTGGCTGGCATAGACAATCACCGAGGAGATGGCACCGGGGCCCGCCATCAGCGGCAGCGCCAGCGGTACCACGGCGATAGACTCGCGCACCGCCAGTTCGCCCTTTTCCTGTTTGTTGTGCTTTACCTCGCCCAGCTTGCCCTGCAGCATCGACCAGGCAATCAGGGTAATCAGCGACCCACCGGCGATCCGGAACGATGCCAGCGAGATGCCAAACCCATCGAGGATCAGTTGCCCCATATACATGGAGACCAGCAGGATCACCATCACCGCGATATTGGCGGTGGTATTGGTTTTCATCCGCTCGGCCTGGGTATGGTGGCTGGTCAGGCTGACAAACACCGGCAACAAACCAAGCGGGTTGATAATTGCGAACAAACCGACAAAAAACTTCAGATACAACGAGACGTCAATTGCTGCCATAGGCGCCTTCCAATAGAGTTTCGGGCCCAGCGGGCCAGTCCATTAATTTCGTGCGTAAATTTACATCATAGCCAGAGTGGGTACCAATCAAATAATCTCACCATTTTGAGGGTTTTTTAGTTAGTTCATCTAATGCATCCGCGCTAACTGGCATAAACCGATGCCAAAAGCCCTTTCTACCGCCCGACACGCGCCAGAAAAGTGAGCGCAAGCCTGCTTAATCATGACCAGAGAGTCCGACGATGACTGACCGAATGACCAAGCGACTCGAGAGAATCCAAGCTTTGCCTTCCTACTATTTCAGGCCAGACATCACTTCATTGACTCGGCAAGATAGCCACAATGCAAAAACCGGGAAAGGGGGCAGAAATGGCCCCCTTGGGGAATAAAGCGGATTAGTCATGGATTAAAACAACAATCATTTTTGCAACAAACGCTGGAATAAAGTGCGTTTGTCGGTGATTTTGAAACCAATTCACTCATATTCGCTAACCTATACCGCCAAAATAGCTCTGTAATACTATGGCTGCGTGCAATTAACCACTTGATAAATGTGGTTTATTACCCTGCATTAACAAGTCTCTCATCTTTCCCTTTGATGCACATTCCGATAACATCAGTCAAACAAGGATTGTGAAATAAAATTTCTTTTGTTCTTTTGTTACACATGATCCAGATCAAGTTTTTCTGAGTCAGCCCCGCTCTATAATCGACTCAGAAAGCGATTTAGTAAGGCATGTGAAAAAGCTGTTGCAACGATACCGTCTTGACAGGGCGACTATAATTGCCGGGCATTGCCAACGTCTTACTAAACAGTTTTCAAATAATCAGGAGATAAACATGGCAGTAACCAATTTGGCTGAACTGGATGCACTGGTCGCCCGCGTTAAGGAAGCCCAGCGTGAATTCGCCAGCTTCTCTCAAGAGCAGGTAGACAAGATCTTCCGTGCCGCCGCCCTGGCCGCCAACAACGCCCGTATCCCCCTGGCCCAGATGGCCGTGGAAGAATCCGGTATGGGTATCATCGAAGACAAGGTTATCAAGAACCACTTCGCCTCCGAATACATCTACAACAAGTACAAAGACGAGAAGACCTGCGGCATTCTGAGCGAAGATGATCAGATGGGTACCATCACCATCGCCGAGCCGGTAGGTATCATCTGTGGTATCGTTCCGACCACCAACCCGACCTCTACTGCGATCTTCAAATCCATGATCGCGCTCAAGACCCGCAACGCCATCATCTTCTCCCCGCACCCCCGTGCCAAGAACTCCACCAATACCGCTGCCAAGCTGGTACTGGATGCCGCTGTTGCCGCTGGTGCACCGAAAGACATCATCGGCTGGATCGACCAACCGTCTGTTGAGCTCTCCAACGCCCTGATGAAGCACGAAGACATCAACCTGATCCTGGCCACCGGTGGCCCGGGCATGGTGAAAGCAGCCTACTCCTCCGGTAAGCCTGCTATCGGTGTGGGTGCCGGTAACGTACCTATCGTTATCGACGAAACCGCCGACGTGAAGCGTGCCGTTGCCTCCATCCTGATGTCCAAGACTTTCGATAACGGCGTGGTCTGTGCTTCCGAGCAGGCAGTCATCGTTGTTGATGCCATCTACGACCAGGTTAAAGAGCGCTTTGCATCCCACAAGGGCCACGTGCTCTCCAAAGAAGATGCTGACAAGGTACGTAAAGTCATCCTGATCAACGGTGCCCTGAATGCCAACATCGTCGGTCAGCCAGCCACCAAGATTGCCGAGATGGCAGGCGTGACTGTACCGGCTGATACCAAGATCCTGATCGGTGAAGGCGTCAAGCTGTGTGCAGAAGATGAGTTTGCTCACGAGAAATTGTCCCCGCTGCTCGGTATGTTCCGTGCAAGCAGCTTCGAAAACGCCGTTGATATGGCCTGTGACATGGTCAACATCGGTGGTATCGGCCACACCTCAGGTCTGTACACCGACCAGGACCGCAACGCTGACCGCATCAAGTACTTCGGCGACAAGATGAAGACCGCGCGTATCCTGATCAACACTCCGTCTACCCAAGGCGGTATCGGTGACCTGTACAACTTCGCAATGGCACCGTCCCTGACCCTGGGTTGCGGCTCCTGGAGCGGTAACTCCATCTCCGAAAACGTGGGTCCGAAGCACCTGATCAACAAGAAGACAGTCGCAAAACGGGCAGAAAACATGCTGTGGCACAAACTTCCGAAATCCATCTACTTCCGTCGTGGTTCCCTGCCGATCGCTCTGAGCGACCTGGAAGGTAAAAAGCGTGCCATGGTCGTAACTGACCGCTTCCTGTTCAACAACGGCTACGCCGATGAGCTGGTCAGCCTGCTGAAAGCACAGAATATGGAAGTGGAAGTGTTCTACGAAGTAGAAGCTGACCCGACCCTGGCTGTGGTTCGCAAGGGTGCCGAGATGGCCAACTCCTTCAAACCGGACGTTATCCTGGCACTGGGCGGTGGTTCACCGATGGATGCAGCCAAGATCATGTGGGTGATGTACGAGCACCCGAACACTGCGTTCGAAGACCTGGCCATGCGCTTCATGGACATCCGCAAGCGTATCTACAAGTTCCCGAAAATGGGCGTGAAGGCCGAACTGGTCTGTATCACCACCACTTCCGGTACCGGCTCTGAAGTCACTCCGTTTGCAGTAGTAACCGATGAAGTGTCTGGTCAGAAGTATCCGCTGGCTGACTACGAGCTGACCCCGAACATGGCCATCGTTGATGCCAACCTGGTCATGGGTATGCCGAAGTCCCTGTGTGCCTTCGGCGGTATCGATGCCGTGACTCACGCCATGGAAGCCTATGTTTCCGTACTGGCCAACGAGTACTCCGACGGCCAGGCGCTGCAAGCCCTGAAAATGCTGAAAGAGTACCTGCCGTCCAGCTACCAGAACGGTGCCAACGACCCGATCGCTCGTGAGAAAGTGCACAATGCAGCCACCATCGCCGGTATCGCGTTCGCCAACGCCTTCCTGGGTGTGTGCCACTCCATGGCTCACAAACTGGGTGCCGAGTTCCACATTCCGCACGGTCTGGCTAACGCCCTGCTGATCAGCAACGTCATCCGCTACAACGCGAACGACAACCCGACCAAGCAGACTGCGTTCTCCCAGTACGACCGTCCGCAGGCTCGTCGTCGTTACGCCGAAGTCGCTGACCACCTGGGTCTGACTGCTGCCGGTGACCGCACCGCCGCCAAGATCGAGAAGCTGCTGACCTGGCTGGACGAGCTGAAGGCTACCCTGGGTATCCCGGCCTCTATCCGCGAAGCTGGCGTGACTGAAGCTGACTTCCTGGCCAAGGTTGACCAGCTGGCTATCGAAGCCTTCGATGACCAGTGCACCGGCGCCAACCCGCGCTACCCGCTGATCAGCGAGCTGAAGCAGGTTCTGCTGGACTCCTACTACGGTCGTCCGTTCACCGAAGCCGCTCCGGTAACTGCTGCCCCGTTTGAAGCCAAGGTTGAAGGCAAGAAGAAATCCAAGGCCTGATAACCAGTCCTGAGATAACAAGCCCGCGCACTGCGCGGGCTTTTTTTATCTGCCACTTATCACAGCGCTCCTCACTCCAGCCGATTGCGGTAGTGCAGCGCCTAACTTCCCAACCAACCAACCAACCAACCAACCAACCAACCAACCAACCAACCAACCAACCAACCAACCAACCAACCAACCAACCAACCAACCAACCAACCA